>JBMOJP010000067.1:0-12733 GCA_049315725.1 Chthoniobacterales bacterium
AGCAAGCTGCGGAGGGCGGGGTGGTGGCGCTGACTTTTTTCGAGGACGCTGTGTTCAACGGGCGCATCGCCGGCCGTTGGCAGGATCAAAGCGGCGTTCGTGTGGCGGCCCGGTTGGAGGGAAAAGGGCCTCGCGACCGCTTCTTCATGTCATGGAGCAAAGATGGTGTTGCCCGGGGTCTCGTTGAGTTGCCCTCGATCAATCGGGCTTATGAGATTGTCCGAAATGCTGACGGCACGTATGCCGTCCGCGAGTGGCTTTATACCGATGTCGTGTGTGCGACTCCCTTGCCGGGTGGATCATCTGCCGATGCCGGCATCCCCAAGCCGGACAGCGTGGATACCGCCTCGGCCCGCGAGGTGCGCATTGCGCCCGGCCAAGTCCCGCTGCTGCAAAGCCGCCCGGGCCTGGCGGCCGTGCTTTACATGGACTTCGACGGGGAGACCGTCACCGGCACCGCTTGGTCAACCGGCTCGATCATCGCCCCGGCCGCGCGCCTGACGGCGGCGCAAATCACCGAGGTGTGGCAGAGGGTTTCCCGCGACTTCGCCCCTTATTCGGTGAATGTCACCACCGACCGCTCCATTTACAACTCTGCTCCAGCCAACCGCCGCACGCACTGCGTTGTCACGGCGAACGATGCCGCTGCGCCGGGGGCAGGCGGGGTTGCTTATCTGGACTCGTTCACGAATTCCGATCCCGCCTACAAGATTTGCTGGTCGTTCATCGATAACGACGCCCGCGACTGCGCGGTCGTCATCTCGCATGAAGTCGGGCATACCCTCGACCTCAGCCACGACGGGCGCGCGGCCGCCGGCTCGTCGCCCCGCGAGGAGTATTACCGCGGACACGGCTCCGGTGTGACGGGCTGGGCGCCTGTCATGGGTGTCGGCTACTACCAGAATCTCGTCCAGTGGAGCAAAGGGGAATACACCCGGGCGAACAACCCGGAGGATGATCTGGCCATCATCACCGCCGCCCAGCGCATTCCGTATATTGCCGACGATCATGGCGGGACGGCATTGACGGCAACCACGCTGGTCAAGGGAGTGGCGACCGATGGCCTCGTCGAGCGCACGGCAGAACAGGACTGGTTCGCGGTTGATCTGGGCGCGGGGCCTCAGCCCGTGTCGGTCTCCCTGCCCGTCGGCACGATGCTTGACGTGGAACTCAAGGTTTTTGCCGAAGACGGCACCACGCTTTTGGAGACGGTCAACCCGACCAATGCACTCCCGGCCTCGACCTCGCTGAACTTCCCCTCCGCCCGCAAGGTGTTGCTCTCCGTTTCAGGAACCGGCAAGCCGGAGGTTACGGGCACGGGCTACTCATCCTATTCGAGTCTCGGGAGCTACACGCTGGTCGCCGGCACGCCGGATCCGGTTAATCCACCGCCCCAAGTGCGGGTCACTGCACCTGCCAATGGTGCCGTTGTTCTTCCCGGTTCCACGATTGTGGTTCGAGCCACCGCTTCGGACCTCAACATCAACGGTGCCGCGGGCAACGTGGAGAGGCTCGAGTTTTTGATCAATGGCAATTTGACCGCATCGCTTGGTGCGCCGCCCTATGAGTTTTCTTGGACTCCGCCGGATGGCACCCACTCGATCCAGGCTCGGGCCACGGACGACGAGGGAGAAGCCGGGCTCTCGGCGACGGTTGACATCGAGGTCCGCCTCCCGCGTCCCGGCGAATCCAACCCCGCTTTTGTTTCCCCCTCCGCCGACAATGTTGTGCGTGCGCTTTCCTCGGATGGCCTCGGCCGCATTTACATTGGAGGCACCTTCACCGCGCTCGACGGAACATTCTCTGCACCTCGCGTCGCCCGCCTTTTGCCGTCGGGCACGCCCGATCCCGCGTTCTTTGTCGGCACAGGCTTCAATGCCGACGTCCGCGTCCTCCTCCACAGCGAGTCCGCGCGCGGACTCTATGTCGGCGGAGCTTTCGCCACCTACCAAGGCCAACCCCGCGTAGCCCTCGCCCGCCTCACGGTCGGGCAGACCGGCCTCGCGGATGCCTTGCCCGACGCAGCTTTCGCGCCCGTCCTCGCCGGCGTCAACCCCGTGGTCAACGCCATCGTCGAGCAATACGACGGCAAGATTGTCATCGGCGGCAGTTTCTCATCGGTTAATGGCACCTCCACGCCGAACCTTGCCCGACTTAATGCCGACGGCAGTGTGGACACAACGTTCACGCCACCCGCGCCCTCGGGCACCGTCAACGCCCTCGCTCTCCAATCAGACGGCAAGGTCCTGCTCGGCGGCGCGTTCACCCAGGTCGCCGGACAATCGCGCCGCGGGCTCGCCCGGCTCAACCTCGATGGCACCCTCGACACCGCCTTCATAGTGGGCACGGGCGTCAACGGCACCGTCAACTCCGTTGCCGTCGCCCCCGACGGCGGCATCTTCGCCGGCGGGCAATTCAGCTCCTACAACGGACGCACTTTCTACAACAACCTCGTCAAACTCTCCACCGCCGGCACCCTCGACGGCCGCTTCAACTATGCGATGGACTCCTCCGGCGGCCTCAATGGAGCCGTGAACAACGTCCAAGTGCGCCCGACTGGCGAGGTGCTCGTCACGGGCCTCTTCACCCAGGCCAGCAACAGCGTCTTGCCGGTCGCAGCCACCACGCTCGGACGGATCGTGCAACTCCGGCCCGATGGCTCGATCGATCCCGGCTTCAACGCCGGGGGCACGGGAGCCAACAACACCGTGCACAACGCCGCCACCATGGGCAACGGCGACCTTGTTTTGGTCGGGGCGTTCGGCTCTTTCAATGACCTGCCGGTCTCCCGTATCGCGGTGCTGGCCGGCACCGATGGCGTTGTTCCGTTGCTCACCTCCGGCCAGTTCCGCACGGTCGGTGCCGGCGGTGACATGGATTTTGTCTTCACCAGTTCCTCGGTTCCCGGGCCCGTCGAATACGAGCTGATCAGCGGCACCCTGCCGCGCGGTGTCACGTTCGACCCGGCCACCGGCCGCCTCTCCGGCATCCCCCTCGACCCGGGCTCCTTCGCCCTCGGCATCCGCCCGCGACAAACGCCGTCCGGTCCGACCGGTCCGACCGTGACCTTTACCTTGCATGTTCTCTCCGCGACCGTCCCCTACGAGGTTTGGCGCAAAGTATGGTTTGCCGGGGCCAACCTGGCCAACGACGCCGTGTCGGGTCCGCTGGCCCCCGCGCCCGGTCTGCCCGGAGTCGCCAACCTCGTCGTCTATGCGCTGAGCGGCGGCAATCCAGCCGACCCGGCCTCGACGCAGATGCCGTCCGCCCGCCCTGAATGGCATGGTGGCAAGATTTACTGGACCTACTCGATTCCAAAATATCGGCTGGCCGCCGCGACTTACACGCCCCAGATCAGCGAAAATCTCGGAGCCTGGTTCGCCGAAACCCCCAACGCACCGGATACCTCCAAGCTCGTCACCCTGGAGAACAACGTGGATTCCCTGCGGGTCCGCGCGACCACGCCCGTCCCTCAGGCCAGACAACAGTTTTTCCGGTTGCAGATCGTCACACCCTAGATAAATTCTCCAATCCCTTTAGAGCTCATGTTTCAAAATCTCTTGTCTCGTCACGGCGGTCTCCTGCTTGCCCTGGCCCTCTTCCTTTCCGCGCCGCTTTCGCACGCGGTGACGGTGCAGACTTCGACCATCGCCTCGGGGACGTTCCTGCTGAACGATCTCGTGGCTTACAATGTTGTTCTGGAGGGGACGGTGCCGGGAGGCGAGGGGCCATACGCTTACATCGTTTATGTCGAGGGTGCCGATATCTATGGCAACTCAACCTTCATGGAGGCTGCCCGCGGGACTGCAACCGGTTTGCAGGGGCCCACCACAGTGCCTGGGCCTCCTCCAGTCACCACTCCCGCCACAACATTCCCTATCCAGGGAACTTGGCGTATTCCCAACGACGGCACGCTTTTCAACGTCACGACTGGGTATCGTGTGGTCGTCGCCGTTTACCCCACGGCGGCGTTTCCCGTGAATCAAGCCGGGTTCGGCGCTCCCTTGCTCACCAGTGCCAGCACCGCTGCGATCAACATCAACGTCATCCCCGATCTCGCGATCAATTCTCCCGGCGCAACCTACGCCGCGGGCAGCTATCGCGGCGGGGACATTCTGCGTTTCAGCACCAGTTGGCGCAACGATTCGATCGGCGACACCCCACGCCAGTCTCGGCCTCTGCGGCCTGGGACGGCGGACAATTACATCGTCAATCTGCGCCTATCGACTGACCCGGAATACGCATCGACCAGCGCCCAGACGAATGATGATTTCAACATGATGCGGCTGCTCTTGAATGGGGATTTGAGCGGTTTGATCCCGAGCGGAACGACCGACTATCGCAAGATCACCGTGACCAACACCCCGCCGGCCATTCCTCCTTATGGCATCGCCGGCATCGTTGAAACCGCTCGCGACTATACCCCGCAGCCGGATGACGGCTTCTTGGACATCGGGGAGTCGGTGGCTTTCACGATGGAATACCTCATTCCGGACAATTTCATGGGCAGATACTTTGTCGCTTCGCGCGCTGAGATGACCAATGAAGAGTTCGACAGTTCGGCCAACAACACTTTCGTTAGCAACGCCGCCAACAAAATCGAGATTCTTGAGAAGGCGTCGCCTTTGCTGGAGCCAGCCAGTTCCATCTCCACGGACAATGGAATCTTCATCCAAGGGGGCAACGGGGCCAGCGACTTCGGTGGGGTCAGTGACAATGGCGATATCATTTCCTACGTGTCGCGGGCCAGAACTCTGCTTGTGCCTCCCCCGTTGGCCGCAATTTTTGTCGCAGGCAAAGGCTCTACCGCGGACATGGGCGACCCAGCGAATTATCCCGCATCGGCCACCGGAATCGGCTCTGTTAGCTTTGAGCAAATATCGCCCTTTTTGACCACGGGAAGCCAGATCTTTGTCCGTTTCCGCCAGACCCGCGAAATCTACCTCGCAAGCCTCAACGGGAGCGGGGTGCAGGCCAACGCGGATGCGTTCAACCCGGCCCTCAGCGCGGACGGCCGTTACGTGGCCTACGATACCGCTGCGAACAATCTCGTGCAGGAAAACACGGGCAACCGTTCGATGATTTACGTCTTCGATGTCACGACAGGAAGCACGGTGCTGATCAGCCGCAATGCGGCAGGACTTCCGGCCAATGGCAACTGCTACAATCCATCACTCAGTGCGACCGGTCGGTTTGTTGCTTTTGAATCCATTGCCACCGATTTCGACTTGCCCGCTTTCAATGCTAACGTCGTGGGCGGACGCGTCACCTCCTATACCCCTTTACGCGGCGGAGCTGGTTACAACCCCGCGACGCCCCCTGTCGTGACCATCACAGGGGGAGGAGGAACGGGTGCTCGTGCCCGAGCCAATGTCGGACCTGACGGCAACGTGCTCTCCCTCACAGTGCTCGCCCAAGGAAGCGGCTACACCTCGGCACCGACCGTGACGATAGCCCCGCCTACGCAGTTCTTTCCCGCCACAGCCGGGCTCGGGCAAGCCTACCTCCATGATCGGGACGTCGATGGCAACGGTGTTTTCGATGAAGCTGGTAACACATCGACTTATTTGGTCAGCGTCGATTATGACGCTCTCCTCGGGCCCGGAGCCATAGGCAATAATCTTTCCTTCGCTCCCGTCGTAAACCTCGACGATAGCGCGGAGAGTATCACAGCCAACGGCGGCATGCTCGTGGCTTTTGTTTCTTATGCCACCAATCTTCCTGACAGCACCGGTCGCGGTATGGTCTACCGTGCCGTGGTGGACGTCGACGGCCAGCTTGGCGTGACCGATCTGCAACCGGTAAGCGTAAATGACCAAGGTCAACCCCCCACTGGGGATAACCCTTATTCCGTCGAGCCCGCCATCAATGGCGACGGATCACAGGTCGCCTTTACTTCGAACGGCGTCAACCTGGTCTACAACCCGGTCACGGAAGCGTTTGACGGGGATACCAACGCTGTTCCTGACATTTTCGTGCGCAATTTCCGGAAGCCCCTTCTCGTTAGCGGAAACGGGGCCGTTGCCCGGGTCAGCATCAGCCAGGAACGTGTGGCTACGGGCGTCATCATCTTTGCTGCTGGGACCATCCCAGCCCCCGGCAATGTGCCTGTCAGCAACCCGACCCCCGATGTCGGCGAGTCGATCACGATTGGTGATGGCGTCACGACCAAAGTGTTCACCTTCACCACAATAGGGGGAGGGGACAATGTGCCCGTTGGGGCTACAGTGCAGGAAACACGCGACAACCTCATCGCGGTGATCAACACATCAGGGCTGAACATCATCGCCGAGCCCACGACCCCGCCCAACGTCAACCCGCCTGGCACCGCGTATGCCGCCGGAATTTTCCTCAAAAACACCGTGCCCGGGGCGAGCGGCAACGTGCCCTTCGTGCTCAACAGCCCGGTGTTCCTCCCAGCTAGCACCGTTGGAATGTCCGGCGGCGGCATCCAAGCCACCGATGCACCTGTGGCGGTCCAAGGCGTGCCATTCGGCAGCAACCAGCCAAGCATTGATCGCTCCGGGCGCCTGGTTGCCTTCCGCTCGATCGCGGACAATTTGGATGTTCATGTGGCTACGGACTCGAACACCTTTCCCTCGACCCCGCTCATCACTGGCGAGTTGATTCGGCCGCTGATTTTCCCGACATCCAACGTCTACCTCCATGACCGATTGCAGGATGGCGACTCGAGTAGAGATTTCGATCTGCCCGACAACCGGCTGACGAAGCGGGTAAGCGTGAATATTTTTGGTTATCCCACCGTTATTTTCGGCACTGAGCCAACCGGGGTCGAGGCGAACACCTCAGCCAACAGCAGCAGCCCCGCCATCAGTGGGAATGGGCGCTTTGTCATTTTCAGCTCCGATTCCGAAGGCTCAGGCGGTCTGGTCTTCGGGCAAAACAACAGAACGCCCTTGGACAACACCAAGTTCCGGGATGTTTATGTTCAAGATCGGCTCACGGTCGGCTCCAATCCTGAACAACCGACGACCCTGCCCACCGTGACCCTGCTCTCCCCATCTGATGGGTTGAGAGTCACCCCCAACACAGATTTGTCGATCAATGCTCAGGCCCGTCCTGCGACCGGCAAGACGATTTCATCCGTCCAATTCTTCGTCAACAACGTCTCAATCGCCTCGCTCACCGCCGAACCCTTCAGCGCGATCCACCGTATTCCCACCACCGGAGAGTATGTCATCCGGGCCGTGGCCACGGACAGCAAAGGCCTGACGAAAGAAACGAGCGTGCGAGTATTTTCTGAGCGCCCACCTGCGGGCGCCCCATTTGTGCAGATGACCCAACCTATCGCCGGGGTGAATTTTGTGACGGGAAGCAAGCTGTTCCTCAATGCCCGTGCCACCGCCACGGCGCCGGCCACGATCAATCCCGCTTCCGTCCGCTTCTCGATCAACGGCGTCGATTCGACCGATCCCGTCGGCATTTACCGAGATGCCGTGGGCCAGGAGACCTTTGGCGTGCTCTACACGCCGACCGAGCCTTTCACCGTAGACACGTATCGTGCCCAAGCCACGGATAGCAGCAACGTGACCTCTCTCAGTTCGCCGCTCTTCTCGAGTCTGACGCTGACTTTGAGCCCGCTGCCCGTGGTGATCATGCGGCCCGTGAGCACAGCCGTTCCCATCAATTCGGGCGACTTTGTCACGCTCGAGGCGGAAGTCTTCTTCCCCGCGACAGGATACCAAGACGGCAGGATTCCCGATCGCGTCGAATTCTACGTCAACAAGGTCTACATCGGCGAGGGAACGGCTGGGGCTGTTACAAGCGGAGGTCGGACGTTGTATACGATCGAGTGGGAGGTCCCGCCCATCGTCAGCAACATCCCGGGCCCGGCCAACTTCCAGATCTATGCCCGCGCGGTCGCCCTCAACTTCCAGTCGAACACCGACAACGACAATGTGATCGAGTTCTATGGTGCGACGGTGGATGGGCCTCGCTCGGTGCCTGTCTTCTACGTGCCAACCAATCCTCCAGCGGGATCCAACGAGCAGTTCGTCAAGGATACCTTCACCCAAATCTACCTGCGGCCGCCAACCTTCAACGAATACCAGCAATATCTCGATCTTTTGGCTGCCGGCTTCTCGCGAGCTCAAGTCGTCGAGCAGATGATGAGCAGTCCGGAATACATGGCGTTCCAAAACGTCCTCTTTGGGTATTACTTCCGCATGGGCTTGTCACCGAATACTGTTGGCGTCCCGCAACCGGCCGCGATGCTCCCGAACATGACCTCCACAACGGGTCTCACACCGCTGCCGTCGACCATGACCAGCGGTGCCGCACTTGCTGGCTCGCCCTACGGAGCGACTGTGGGTCAGTCCGAGGTAGCCCAGGCGCTTATCAACGTGATTACCAAGCCTTGGACGACCACTGGGGGCACCAGTTTGCTCGTCCGGAATTTGCAGAATGCCGATTTCGTCAACTGGATGCTCCGGACATTCAATCCTCCGTATCTTCCGGCTGACTTGGCCCCGGGGCAGACTGTGCTTTCCATGGGCACCGCCGGGGGCTACGCGGGAACCATGGCGGCGTATACCCCGCAGAACCGCCGCCAAGGGGCAATCTACGCTTTCACGACCGCCTTCTACGGCGCGGCGACCCCGGCGAATGCCACCCTGAAGACCTACCTGGACGAGGCGATTCCGAAAATTAAGGGAGTTTCGGCAAAGTATCTCCTCACCGGTGTCTGGGACGTTAATGCCCCGCCGCTCACGACCGCGGCCATCAACTCCTACCTCCCACCGCAGATCACCAGTGCCGGCACCGCCTCGGGGCGCCGCAATCTGTCCTCGACGAATCTCTACCAGATCACCGCGAGCAACACGAACAGCAGCACCCGCTACAGTGCCTCAAACCTCCCGCCGGGTGTGACCAACGTCAACGCTACCAATGGCATCATTTCTGGCACACCAACGGCCGAAGGCCCATTCAACGCGACCGTGTTTGCCTCCCGGGTCATCATGAGCACCAACGGGACGAATGTGACCACGAACACCCTCGTGGGCTCCAAGGCCGTGCTTTTCAATGTTGTCGCCCAGACGCCGGTCATCGTCTCGCCCGGCACGGCAGCAGGCACGAACAACGCCGCGTTCCCCGTCTACCAGATCAGCGTCACGCCGACCAACACAGCGACCACCTTCGGTATGACGACTAACCTGCCGACTGGCCTGGTCTTCGATCCAACGCTGGGCACAGTCTCAGGCACCCCGCTGATCACAAATTCGTTCACCAACGCCCTGTTCTTCACCAACAGCATCTTCGCCACCAATAGCGGCGGGGCTGCGACCAACAGCTTGGTTATCTCCATCGCCCCGTCGGTCGCACCCATCGCACGCTTTACCACCGCTCACGGCCTATCGGGCACAAGCGCCATGATGGGGGCTGACCCGGACGCTGACGGATTTGTTAATGGAACAGAGTTCTCGTTTGGAATGAATCCAAGCGCCAAAGACCTCATTCCGACCCGCGCCTTTCAGGCTGGCAAGAAACTCAAGTTGTTCTGGAGTCGCCGCACCAACACCTCCGAGGTGATCTATGTGGTCGAATCAACTCCCTCCTTGGTTAGTCCCATCTGGTCTACAGTCTCCGTGACCCCGCAGATCGAGAGCGACGGAACCACGGTTCCATCGGGCTACCAGCGAGTCAGTGTTCTGCTTGATCCCCCTGTGACGGGCGGCAAGTTCTATCGCGTTCGAGCCGTTGTGCAGCCTGGTGCGTCCATTGCCCCATAATCTAAGCCGTTCCCATCGGCTACGACTGGATCCGGGTCGAGTTGCCTCGCGCCTCGCTCGGCACGAAGCAGTTCTTCAAGGTTGAAGCCGTGATCGATCCCTCAGCCCTCGGAACGCCCTGACGACTGGGAGGTGGGGTGCTGGGGGAGGGCGTCCCGCATCCTTGTTGGCATCGAGCCGAAATCAAGGAGATGGCCCGCCCCCGGGCCACACCACGCGTTTCGCGCGAAGCGCGCTGCGGTCCACCATGTCCCGCCGCGCTTCGCCTGGGTGGCGGCTCGACTGCACCAAATTGACGATATCTATCTTTTGCCGCCCGCAGGTCTGCTTGAAGTGTTCCAGAAGAGAATTTTAACCACGAACGACACGAAGAGCCACGAAAGGGGGAGGGAGATCGGAGCGCCAGAAAATTTTTCCGGCGGGTTTCAAGGTCCGTGGCTGCCTCGCAAGCAAGCTTGCAGAGTAGCCCCGGGCCTTGAAACCAGTTCCGCCGCAGGCCGAACGCTCCGGGCTCAGCTTCGTGAAAATTCGTGTCGTTCGTGGTTCAAAATGCCGGGGGCTCAGCGCATGCCTTATGCGACCAAGCCCTCGTGGTCGATCCCTGCGAAAGTTACAGCCAGTCCGCCGACCTCCCGGGTGTGCGGCTTGCTGACATTTGCCGCCACGACGAAATTGTTGCCTTCGGCGTGGAGGGCCCGAAAGGCGCGGAGGTTTTTCGGATCGAATCGCGCGGCGTCCCATTTGCACTCGATGGCATTGACCGCACGCCGTCCGTGTGGAATCACGAAGTCCACCTCGTGGCGATCCTTGTCCCGCCAATACTGAATGCGCGGCCGAAGCGGGTCCGCCTGGAGCCGCTCCAGCACGAGATGCTCCCAAAGAAGCCCGCAATCTTCCGGACGAAGGTCCGACCACCCCCTCGCAAACGCGACAAATCCGGTGTCGAACCCGTATATCTTCGGTTGCCGAACCAACTCACGCTTTCCGCCGCCGAAAAATGGCCGGATGACACCAGCCACATGCGTGAGTTCCATCACTTCCAGATAGGCCAGGACCGTTGGACGGCTGAGTCCGCAGAGTGAGGCGAGGGCGGTCGCCTCCATTTGTCCGCCGCTCAGGCGGAGAACACTCTCCACGAGTTTGAGGAAGCCGCCGCGCTTTTCCACCCGGAACATCTCCTGCACGTCGCGGGCAAAGTAGGAGTCCAGCCATTCGGAGTAAAAACCAGGATCGGGCTCCCGGGCCAGGAGGGCAGGAGGAAGACCGCCGTGCAGGAGTCGCCGGCGCAGGTCGCGGACGCCGAAGGCCTTGAGTTCGCAGTGCAGCACCGGGAGCAAATGAACAGAGCGCTTGCGCCCGGCCAGACTGTCGCGAAACTTTGTCGTGGCCGCCAGGGTCGAGGACCCCGTCGCCAAAATCTTGAGGCCGGGAAATTCATCCGCTCCGATTTTCAGCAACCTGCTTGGATCCGCGAGTTGGTGGACCTCATCAAGAACCAAAATGGGCTTTTCAAGAGAACGGTAAAAGGCCTCGGGATCGGAAAGAAGCTGCTGCGACGAGGGCAAATCGCAGTTCAAAAACTCCGCGTCCGCCAACTCCCTGGCGAGGGTTGTCTTGCCGACACGTCTGACCCCGGAAAGCCATGCAATCGGGGCTTTCTCCCAACTGGATACCAGGTGCTTCCTCCAAAATGGTCTGGGAACCATAAAAACACTATTTACATATGGTCGGACTAAATGTCAATAAAGGCTATACAGGCTGCGTCAACCGTCATCCGGACCTGCGAACCGGCCCAACCGCAGAGATTTTAACCACGAACCACACGAAGGGACACGAAAGGGGGAGGGAAGACCGGGAGCGCCGGAAATTTTTCCGGCGGGTTTCATGGTTCGTGACTGCTCTGCAAGCTTGCTTGCGAGGCAGCCACGGACCTTGAAACCGGTTCCGCCGCGGGCGGAACCCTTCGGGCTCAGCTTCGTGAAAATTCGTGTCGTTCGTGGTTGAAAAAAACGCTGGGGCTAAACGTGGGTCAAGTCACGCTTTTCGATGAAGCCCGCCGTTGCGGCGATGGCAGTGAGGAGGGCGGGAGCCAAGGTGACAGTGTCCCTGTAAACTTCGATCAGGTTTTCCGTGATGTATTCGTGCGCAATCGTATTCCGGAGATCCCGGATGGCGACCAGATGTTCGGCTGACGGAATAATGGACAGCTTTTCGCAGAGGTTCGCCCGGTCAATGAATGTCGGGGCGTCTTCGCGCAGGAGAAGGACCAGCGATTTCAGGACCTTCTGGCAGTAGATGTCAGCGATACGCGAGAACTTCGAGGTCAGGGCGTCAAAACACTCCTCCTCCTCGAAACTCAGGCGGTCCTTCGAGGGAATGAGGGCACACTTTGCCAGAGACCTCTCAAAGGACGGCAGTGCGCGATTGAGGGTCTCGATATTGGCGGCCAGCAGGCGTTGCAGACTCGCCTCCTTCATAGTCTGATCGCCGTCTCCAAGGCCACCGCCTTAAAGGGATGCCGACTCGACCGGGCCAAATTGACGATGTCGATCTTTTGTTCGCCGATCTCCTCAAGGATGGCTCGGCGGAGTTTGCGGATCCTCGCAAGCGGGACCTTGGTCGGGGTCAGCACCAACAAATCAATGTCGCCGCCCCGCGCCGAGTCATCAGCCCGCGAGCCGAAGAGATAGGACTTGGCCTCGGGGCCGAGTGTTTGCAGATGCTTGCGGATGACGGATTGCTCCGACGCCTTGAGTCTCATGTCGGCAAGTTTCGCCTGTGCGTTGGAAATTGGCAAGCGAGAGCCCCTGCAGCCCCGCAGGTCTGCTTGAAGTGTTCCAGAAGAGAGTGTTTAACCACGAGCCGAGTCTGCGAGACAGCCCGTAGGCAACCACACGAAGGGCCACGAAAGGGGGAGGGAAGACCGGATCGCCGGAAATTTTTCCGGCGGGTTTCATGGTTCGTGACTGCTCTGCAAGCTTGCT
>JBMOJP010000068.1:0-12727 GCA_049315725.1 Chthoniobacterales bacterium
CAGGGCGCGATGCCGCCGGTTGAGCCGTTGGACGCGTGAAATACCTGCTCGACACGGACACGTGTGTCGCCGCCTTGCGAGGGCATGCCGGCGTGCAGGCGCGGCTGCGGGCCGTGGCTCCGGACGAGTGCGGTGTGTCGTTGGTGAGCGTGTTCGAGTTGTTCTCCGGCGTGGAACGCTGCCGTCGTCCGGAGGAAGAAGGCTGCAAGGTCGCGGTCTTCCTCGCGCCAATCCATCTGCTGCCGTTTGACTACCTCGCGGCTCAACGGGCGGCCACGGTGCGCTGGCATCTGGAGAAGTCGGGTCAGCCCATCGGACCCTATGACCTGCAGATTGCCGGCCAAGCATTGTCCCTCGAGGTGATTCTCATCACCAGCAACACGCACGAATTTGTTCGGGTTCCGGGTCTGCAGGTTGAGGATTGGGCGGATTGAGAGGCGGGTGGAAGAGAGGATCCGCCTGCGCAGGCGCCGAGGCGCCTGACTCCGGCGGAACAAGGGAGAGGGTGAAAGGTGAAAAGTGGGAGGAAGAAAGCTTGGAGTGGGAGCATGGATTACCCTGCCCCCCACCCCAGCAGCGGGGCGAGCGTGCGGATGGTTATCCAGATGAGGATCGCGCCGGCCATGTCGAGCATCAGGCCGTAGCGCACCATTTGCAGGAGGCGCACTTCTCCGGTCGAGTAAGCCATGGCATTCGGCCCGGTCGAGACGGGCAGCGCGAAACCGAAACTACTGGCCAGACAGCAGGCCAGCGCCACCGGGATGGGGTTGAGGCCGGAGGATTGGGCCACGGCGATCATCATCGGCACCATGACGTTGGCCGTGGCGGTGTTCGAGGTCGCGGTGCTGAGCAGGAGGGTGAGGACGACCGCCACGGCTGAGAGCATCCAGACACCGGCACCCGCACCGAGCGATCCGGCCACCATGTCGCCGAGGGTCTTGGCCAGCCCGGTGTCGAAGACCTGCTTGCCCAGCGCCAAGCCGCCAGCGAAGAGCAGGATCGTGCCCCAATCGATGTGAACCGCCTCGCGCCACGTGATGGTGAACTCGCTGCGACGGAAGTTGGTCGGCAGGATGAAAAGCAGCAACCCGGCGGCCAAGCCGACGACTTCCTCGGGGAAGTGAGCCTGGATCCACGCGGCCCCGAGGCGCGGTTCGCCGAAAATCAACTCGACGGCTCCGGGATAGAGCCAAAGGACGATCGCGCCTCCGAGGCAAAGCGCGCAATTGCGCTCACCGGCGGTGAACCGTCCCAGCGCGGCCCGCTGGCCCGCGAGGTCACCGAGAGAATCGGCGAGAGAATCGCCGGTCCAGCGTCGCAGGGGCGGACGGAGCAGGAAGACGAGAAATACGAGGAGCACGGCGGCGAGAGGCACAGCCAGTTGCATCCAGCCAAGGAAGCCTATCTCGACTCCGAGCAATTCGCGCAGGAACCCCAGGGCAATGAGGTTGGGGGGTGTGCCCACCGGGGTGGCGAGGCCGCCGATCGACGCAGCGAAAGGGATGAGAAGGACGAGGCGGGCGCGGGCCACCGGGTTGCGCATGAGGTCCGGGCAGGTGTTGGCGATGCCGAGGGCAATGGGCAGCATCACGGCCGTGGTGGCGACATTGCTCATCCACATCGAAAGCAGAGCGGTGACGGCGGCGATGGAGGCGTAGAGCCGCAACGGACTTGAGGCCAGCCAGCCGAAGTTCAGCAGGCCCAAGGCGAGGCGCTTCTCCAAACTGTGCTTCTGCATCGCGGCCGCGAGAAAGAACATGCCGACAAAGAGGAAGACAATGGGAGACCCGAAGGGCGTGAACACCGCCTTGTCCGTGGCAACGCCCAGAACGACGCAGAGAACCGGCGCGAGGAGGGCTGTCACGGCCAGGGGGATGCTCTCGCAAATCCACAGCACGAGCGTGAGCCCGAGAATAGCCGAAAGCCGGTGGGCCTCGGGCGTGAGCGCCGGCATGGGCAGGAGCAAAAGCCCCACGAAAACCGCCGGACCCAAGATCCACCCGGCCATGCGCCGCTGATGGTCGAAGCGCGCCTCGAACGCCTCCAACGCCGCATCGCCTGGTTCTCGCCGCTGCATCGCGCCAAAACGAACCGCCCGCCGCCGGTTGTCAATCCTGCGCTCCACCACCCGCAACGTCTCCGCCGGCCATCAAGGCCTCCCACGGGGACGGGTTATTCTTGCCGTCAAGCGGCCTGCTGCGAAAGAATGCCCCTTCGGTTTCGCCCCCGGGACGGGGAACAGCCGGGCATTTTTCTTATGGCCAACACTATTCTCGTCGGCGCCCAGTGGGGTGACGAAGGCAAAGGCAAAATCATCGACTACCTGACGGATGATGCCGATGTCGTCGTGCGCAGTCAGGGGGGCAACAATGCCGGGCACACCATTGTGCACGGCAAGGAAAAGTTCGTCCTGCACCTCATTCCCAGCGGCATCCTGCGCCGCGGCAAGACCTGCGTGATCGGCAACGGCGTGGTCGTGGATCCCCTCGCCCTCGTCACCGAGCTCCAGGGCCTGCACGACCGCGGGATCAATGCGGGCAAAAACCTTCTCCTCAGCGACTGTGCCCATCTGGTCATGCCGTGGCACCGCGCCCTCGACGAGGCGCGCGAGTTGCGCAAGGGCAAGAACAAGATCGGCACGACCAAGCGGGGCATCGGCCCGGCTTACGGGGACAAGGCGGCGCGCACGGGGTTGCGGGTCGGAGACCTGCTCGACGCGGATGCCTTCACGGCCAAATTCAAACTCCGCCTGCGCGAGAACAACGCGGTGCTTCGCTCCCTCGGGGCCAAGCCTGTCGCGGCTTCCCCCGCGCTCGGCCATTATCTCGCGGCGGCCAAGGTGTTGCGTCCGTTCATCACCAACACGGTGGTTTATCTGCACGATGCCATGACCCGCGGGAAGCGACTGCTCTTCGAGGGCGCGCAGGGCACCTACCTCGACCTCGACCACGGCACCTATCCGTTCGTCACCAGCTCAAACACCACGGCGGGCGGGGCCTGCACCGGCTCGGGCGTGCCGCCCCACCGGATGGATACGGTCATCGGCGTGATGAAGGCCTACACCACGCGGGTCGGCGAGGGGCCGTTGCCCACGGAGGCCGCCACGATCACGGATCTTCTCCATGCGATGGGCCGGGAGTTCGGCGCGACCACCGGTCGGGCCCGCCGCTGCGGGTGGTTCGACGCCGTCGCCACGCGCTACGCGGGGATGCTCAATGGCATTGACGAGCTGGCCATCACCAACCTCGACGGCCTCGACAATGTTCCGCTCATCCGCGTCTGCACGGCCTACAAACTGGGGCAACAAATCCTTGCTCATCCCCCGACCGACCCCGGGGCGTGGGCGCGCTGCCGTCCGGTTTACCGCGAGTTTCCCGGCTGGATGAAATCCACCTCCGGGGCCCGCAAATTCAGCCAACTTCCGCCCGCCGCCCGCCGCTACGTCCGCGCGCTGGCCGAGCTGACCGGGGCCAAGCTCGGTATTGTCAGCGTGGGCCCCGGCCACGACGCAACCATCCGCCTGTGAGCAATCCCGCCGGAGTTTCCGCGGACAAAATCCCCCGCCACATCGCCGTCATCATGGACGGCAACGGCCGCTGGGCCAAGGAACGCGGCCTGCCGCGCATTGAGGGGCACCGGCGCGGCTCCGAAGCCGTGCGCGCTTGCACGGCCGGATGTCTCGAGGCCGGGGTGGGGCATTTGACGCTCTACGCATTCAGCAAGGAGAACTGGCAGCGGCCGCCCACCGAGGTCAAGGCCCTCATGGCGCTGCTCGACCGCTTTCTCATCGAACGCACGGCGGAGATCATGGAGCGCAACATCCGGCTCCGGGCCATCGGCCATTTGCAGGATCTCCCGGAGAAAGCCCGGCGGCGGCTGGACGAGGCGATCGCCCGATCAGCCGGCAACACCGCCTTGCACCTCACGCTGGCCCTGAGCTACGGGAGCCGGACGGAGATCACCGACGCGGCGCGCGCCCTGGCCCGCGAGGTCCGGGCCGGACGACTCGAGCCGGAGGCCATCAACGAGGCGAGCGTCTCCTCCCATCTCTACACCGCGGGCCAACCCGACCCCGACCTCCTCATCCGCACTTCGGGCGAAATGCGCATTTCCAACTTTCTCCTCTGGCAGTTGAGCTATACAGAGATCGTCGTCACCAACAAACTTTGGCCCGATTTCACCAAGGAAGACGTGTTCGCGGCCATCCGCGAATATGCCGGCCGGCACCGTCGTTTCGGTGGAGTCTGAGCCGTCCCACGCACCATGCCAAACCGCCCCACTGTTCTTGCCGTTGATCCGGACGCGGATTTTCTCCAGTGGGCCCGTCATCAACTGGAGGCCGAGGACGTGCGCGTCATCACGGCGGAGACCTCCGAGGAGGCCTTCAAACTTTTCTGCGCGGAAGATCCGCTGGTCGTCATCACCGAGATGCGACTGGGCACGCACAACGGCCTCGAACTGCTGGCCCGCGTGCGCAAACGCGACCCGAACGCCCTGGTCATCATCACCGGCGCGCTCGGCACGACCCAGAGCGTGATCGAATCCATGCGCCTCGGTGCGTTCGATTTCGTCCGCAAGGAGCAACTCCCGTTCAACCTCAAGATCGTGGTGGACTCGGCCCTCAAGTCGGCCGCCGACATGCGCCGGGCCAAGCCGTTCGAGCCGAGCCTGACGGTCGAGCAGCATCAGGACAGCATCGTCGGCCGGTCGCCCGCCATGCAGGAGGTCTTCAAAATGATCGGGCGCATCTCGAACAGCGATGCGGCCGTGATGATCACGGGCGAGAGCGGCTCGGGCAAAGAGTTGGTCGCCCGCGCCATCCACCAATACAGCGCCCGCAACGACCGCCCATTCCTCGCCATCAACTGCGCGGCCATCCCCGAAAACCTGCTGGAGAGCGAGCTCTTCGGACATGAGAAGGGAAGCTTCACCGGAGCGAGCGCCCAGCGCATCGGCCGGTTCGAGCAGTGCGACGGCGGCACGCTCTTTCTCGACGAGATCGGCGACATGCCCCTGGCCATCCAGAGCAAACTCCTGCGCGTCCTGCAGGACGGGACTTTCTCGCGGGTCGGCGGGAACCAAACGATCACGACCGACGTGCGGATCGTCGCGGCCACGAACAAGAACCTCGAGGCGGAGATTGCGACCAAGACTTTCCGGGAGGACCTGTTCTACCGGCTCAATGTCGTGCGGCTCCACCTTCCACCGCTGCGCGGACGGCGCGAGGACATCCGGTTGCTGGCCGAGTATTTCCTCAAGCGCATCGCCGCGCAGAAGCTCAAACCTATGTTGCAGTTGAGCACCGAGGCGGTCGAGTTGCTGGAAAGCTATCCGTGGCCGGGCAACGTGCGCGAACTGGAGAATACCATCCAGCGCGCCTCCGTGCTGGCCACCGGCGACGTGCTCCTGCCGAAGGACCTACCTCTGGGCCAAAACCCAGCCATCAATTCCTCTCTCCCGTCGGCCCGCCCGGCGGTCGGCCCCGGCAGTCTGGAGGAGGCGGCGGCCATGCTTTTCGAGGCGGCCAGTGCGCAGCCCGGACTCGAACTTCTGCCCTGGCTGGAAAAGGAATTCACCCGGCGGGCCATGGAATCCACCGGCCAAAACCAGCTGCGCGCGGCCAAACTCCTCGGCATCACCCGCGCCACCCTGCGCAAGCGTCTCGAACACCTGCGTGCGGAATCCGCGTGAACCAACACCCCCGGGCCTGGCGATGGGAGGACGGCGTCTGGCCGTCCGCGTCGTCCCTGCCTCTGACCGACCGCGCCACGCGCTACGGCATGGCGGTGTTTGAAACGATCGGCATCCACCGCGGCCGCGCCCTCTTCGCGGCCGAGCACCTCGCTCTGCTGACCGCCAGCGCGGGCGATCTTCTCAAGGTCGCGCCGCCCGCCGATCTCCCGAACCTCGCGGCGCAAGACACCGGCGTCCTCCGCCTCTACGTTACGGCGGGCGACGGCGGCCCGAACGACCCGGTGGTGAGCCCGAGAATTTTTGCCCTCTTCGAGGAAACAGAGCGAAGCTTGCTCACGCCGGGCCAGACGGCCACTTTACATTCTGGACCGATGGCGCCTTTTGCCCACGGGCGCAAGACGGGCAACTATTGGGCCAACTGTGCGGCGCAGGCGGATGCGCAGACTGCTGGTTTCGACCACGCCCTGCTCTCGGACCATGAGGGCCGCGTCCTCTCGGCTGCCTTCGGTAATGTTTTTTTCGTGGTGGAAGGGCAACTTTGCACCCCGTCTCTCGCCCTCGCGGTGCGACCGGGAGTGATCCGCGGCCGCTTGATGCGGGACCTCGACGTGCGCGAAGTGGAATTTCCTGCGTCGCGCCTTGGGGAGGCCACGGAGATTTTCCTGACCAACAGCCGCCTCGGGGTCATGCCGCTGACTTTCGGTTGCATCGGCCCCGGGCCGGTGGGGAGTGCCTGGCGGGACAAACTCCGGAACGAACCTGCCATCCCGTGAGCCACGATCTGCTCCCGGCTGGCGATGCCAGCCCCGCTGCGCAGCGTTGGCTGGCCGCCCTTGAGTCCGGACCCGCCGCCGTGGCGGGCGGCGCGGCGCCCCCCGCTCAGCCGTTCCTCGCGGCGTGGCTCGCGCACAAAACCGGACGCCTGGTTTGCGCGGTCTGCCCCGACGTCAAACGTCAGGAGGAGTTTTTTCACGACCTGCAATTCTGGAACCCTCGGACGCTTTTTCTCCCGGAGCTCGAGTTGTCGGCCCGCGGGGCCGGCGCCTCCGATCCGGAGCTGACCGCGGCCCGCCTCGCCGCGCTGCGCGAGCTCGACACCGGCCATCCGCCGCTCGTTGTCGTCACGGCCGACGGACTCACCCACCCCGCGCCCTCGGTCGGCCATGTGGCCCGGGCCATGCTGGCGCTGCAGCGCGGGGACACGATGCCTCTGGCCAAACTTGCGGCCAAGCTCGATGCGGCGGGTTTTCTCCGGGGACCAACGGCGGCGCAGCGGGGACAATTCGCGATTCGCGGCGGCATCGTGGACATTTTTCCCTGGCAGACGGCGCAGCCTGTGCGGTTGGAATTTTTCGACGACCAGATTGAATCCATCCGCTCCTACGATCCGGACTCCCAACGTTCGGTCGAAACCCTCGACGCCTGCGAACTGAGCCTCGGGGATGGCACGGACGAGAATGACGCTACGGTGCGGGACCATTTTCCGAATGGAACGATTTTCCTCTCCATCGAGGAGGCCTGGCCGGAAGCCGCGGCGGGACTGCATTCCAGCCCGATCCTCCTCGGCGATCCCGGGGTGGAAATCCTCGCCTCCGGGCATCCGCTGGGAGACTTCGCGGCGGGGGATGTGGTCCTGCTCGAACGCCGCCGCCGCGATCTCTTCCGCCAGATCGCCCAATGGCAGGCGGACGGCTGGACGGTGCGCCTGGTCTGCGTCAACGAGGGCGAAGCCAGCCGCCTGCGCGAAGTGGCGGCGGCCGAACCCGAGGCGCCGCGCGACCTGCCCATCATGCTCGGCCACCTGGCCCGCGGCTTCACCCTGCCGGACGCGCGCCTGGCCGTGCTGACGGATGCAGAGATTTTCGGCCGGGCCGCCAGCCTCGAGGCGCGTCGGGGCGGGTGGCAACGGGCCCGCGCCGCCGGGGCGCGACAAACCCTGCGCTTCGACGATTTTGCCGAGAACGACTTGGTCGTCCATCTGGATTACGGCATTGCGCGCTACCGCGGCCTCCATGTGCTGCCCGGGCAGGAGGAGGCTGGCGAGGTCCTGACCCTCGAGTTTGCCCGTGGCTCGAAGCTCTACGTCCCGCTCGATCAGGGCTGGAAGGTCAGCCGCTACGTCGGAATCGGGCGCAAAAATCCGGCGCTGAGCGAGCTCGGGGACGGTCGCTGGCAGAAAGCCCGGACCCGCGCGGAAAAGTCCGTGCTCGCCTACGCGGAAAAACTCCTCCGCCTCCAGGCCGAGCGCGAGTCCGAACCCGGGCTGACTTTTCCCCCGGACAACACGTGGCAACGCGAGTTCGAGGACTCCTTCCCGTTCGATGAAACCCCCGACCAGCTGCGGGCCATTGCGGACACCAAGAAGGACATGGAATCCACGCGGCCGATGGACCGCCTCATCTGCGGCGATGTGGGCTTCGGCAAGACCGAGATCGCCATTCGCGCCGCCTTCAAGGCCGTGATGGGCGGGCGTCAGGTCGCCTTCCTCGCCCCGACAACCGTGCTGGCCCAGCAACATTGGCAGACCCTGCGCGAGCGCATGTCCGACTACCCGGTGACGGTCGGCGTGCTCAGCCGCTTCCGCACCCCGAAAGAGCAGCGGGCCACCCTCGCCGGGTTGCGCGACGGCAGTGTGGATATCGTGATCGGAACGCACCGGCTACTCGGCAAGGATGTGGCCTTCAAGGATCTCGGGCTGGTCGTGGTTGATGAGGAGCAGCGCTTCGGCGTCCTGCACAAGGAGCGCTTGAAGGAGAATTTCCGCCGCGTCGATGTCCTCACCCTCTCGGCCACGCCGATCCCGCGGACGCTCTACCTCTCGCTCCTCGGGGCCCGCGACATGAGCACGATCGAAACGCCACCGCCCAACCGCATTCCGGTGGAGACAGCGATCTGCGGCTACGACGAACGCCTCATCCGCGATGCCATCCAGCGCGAGCTGACCCGCGGAGGCCAGGTCTATTTTCTCCACAACCGGGTCAAGTCCATCGGCCTGGTGGAAAAACGCCTGCGCGAACTCCTGCCCCAAGCCCGCATCGTCATCGGGCATGGCCAGATGCCCGAGGATGAGCTCGAGGATGTCATGCACGTGTTTGTCTCCGGCCAGGCCGACATCCTGCTTTGCACCACAATCATCGAAAGCGGGCTGGATATTCCCAACGCCAACACGATCATCATCGACCGGGCCGACCGCTTCGGGCTGGCCGACCTCTACCAGTTGCGCGGGCGCGTCGGACGTTCCAACCACAAGGCCTACGCCTACCTCTTGCTCCCGCGCGATCTGATGGGCGGAGGCGGAGCGAGCAAGCGTATCGCAGCGATTCGCCAATACTCGAACCTCGGCGCCGGCTTCCGCGTGGCCATGCGCGACCTCGAAATTCGCGGCGCAGGCAACATCCTCGGCACGGAGCAAAGCGGTCATATCCTCGCGATCGGTTTTGAATTTTACTGCCGCCTGCTCAAGGCGGCCGTGGCCCGACTCAAGGGCGAGAAAGCCCCGGGGACACCGGATTTGAAGGTCCACCTGGATTTTGTCGCCTCCGATCCGGCCGCCGCGACCTCCGGGCAACTGCCCGCGTGGATCCCGCCCGACTACATCGCCGATCCGCACGAGCGCATCGCCGCCCACCGGCAGTTGGCCGAGGCGGAGACGCTGCCGGCTTTGGATGATTTGAAGAACCTCTGGCGCGACCGCTACGGTCGTCTCCCGCCCCCGGCCCGTCACCTTCTCAAGGTGGCCGCGGTCCGTCTGCGCGCCGCCGCCGTCGGTCTGGACCTAGTCGAAACAGAGGAAAAAGTGCTCCGGCTCCGGCGCGGAGGCGATTTTATCATGATCGGCCACCGCCACCCCCGGCTCGATTCTGACGATCCCTCCTTGAAATTGCGCCAGATTCTTAGACTCTTGCAGGAATTGTGATCCCGGCCGCCCGTTTTTTCCCTGTCCTGCTCGTCCTCTGTCTGCTTTTGCCGGCCCCGCCGGCCGCGGCCCAACCGTCCAAGGAACGCATGGTCGACGGCATTGCCGCGGTGGTGAACTCCAACATCATCACCTTCGGCCAGGTCCGTGAGTTGCTCATGTTCCGCCAGCGCTCCCTCGGCGAAATGTTTCAGGGCGAAGAGCTGAAGGCGAAGTTGAAGGAGTCTCAGGACGCCGCCCTCAAGGACTTGATCGACCGCCAGCTCATCATCGACCACTTCAAGAAGGAGGGCTTCAAGATTCCCGACTACGTCCTCGAAGACCGCGTCAACACGATCGTGCGCGAGGAATTCGGTGGGAACCGCAGCGCCTTCGTCCGCACCCTCAAGGCCCAGGGCTTCAGCTTGGCCCGCTTTCGCGAGATCGAGCGCGACAAGATCATCGTTCAGGCCATGCGCCAGCGCGCCGTCCGCGCCGATTTCGTCATCTCGCCGGACAAGATCGAGAGCTACTACCGCAAGAACATCGCCCAGTATTCGTCCCCGGATGAAATCAAGCTGAGCATGATTATTCTCCGCCCCGACCCCCAGTCCAGCGAGAATCCCGTGGAGGCCAAGCGCGCCATGGCGGCAGAAATCCGCGCCAAACTGGCCGAGGGTGCCGACTTCGCCGGCATGGCTCAGATGTATTCCGACGACAGCACCGCGGACTTCGGCGGGGATTGGGGCTGGATCGACCGCAAAACCCTCACGGAGGAAATCAACAAATACGCCTTCGCCCTCAAGCCGGGGGAACTCAGCCAGCCCATCCAGGTCGGCGACACGTTTTACATCATGCGCATCGACGCGAAAAAGCCGACGGTGACCAAGCCGTTGTCTGAGGTGCGCGATGAAATCAGCAAAAAACTTTTCGAGGAAGAACGCCTGCGCCTGCAGGACCAGTGGATCGCCACTCTCCGCGACAAGGCTTACGTCAAAATCTACTGAGCGCGCCCGCCCGCCCCATCCTCGGCCTGACCATCGGCGACCCGGCCGGCCTCGGTCCGGAAATCATCCGCCAGTCCCTCGCCGATCCCGAACTTCCGTCCACGTGCGATTATCGCGTGTTGGGAAACCAGGAGGGCCATGACCCCGGGCATCCGAGCAACGCCTCGGCCCGCGCCGCGTGGGACGCGCTGGAAGAAGCCGCCGCACTCCTGCAAGCCGGTGCCATCAACGCCGTGGTCACCGCGCCGGTGGCGAAAAGTTCTCTCCACGCCCTCGGCTTTCCTTTTCCCGGACAAACGGAATTCTTCGCCGCCCGGGCCGGGGTGGATGACTTTGCCATGTGCCTGACCGGCGGGCCTTTGACCGTTGCGCTGGTCACCATCCATGTGCCGTTGCGCCAAGTTCCGGACCTTCTTCAGACCGCCGAGATTGTCCGCGTGGGTCGCCTGCTCGCCGCCTTCCAGCAACGACGCCTCGGCCGTCCGCCCCGCATTGCCGTGGCCGGGCTCAACCCCCATGCCGGCGAGGGCGGACAATTCGGCGACGAAGAGCAAACGATCATCAATCCGGCCGTGGGAGAACTGGCCCGCGAGGGTGACTTTCGCGGACCGTTTGCGCCGGACACGGTCTTTCACCGCGCAGTGGCGGGCGAGTTCGACGCGGTCTTGTGCATGTATCACGACCAGGGACTCATCCCGCTCAAACTGCTGGCCTTCGATCACGGGGTGAACGTCACGCTGGGCCTACCGTTCATCCGCACCAGTCCAGACCACGGCACCGCCTTCGACCTCGCCGGCACCGGCCGGGCCAGCCACCAGAGCATGCTCTCGGCGATCAAGCTCGCCGCCTCCTCGCTTCAACGCCCCTAACCGCACCGTCAAGCCTCCCCGTCCTCGGGAAGCACCGCCGCCGCATCAAACTCCGCCAACACCGACTGCGCATGGCCCACATGCTAAGGTGCTAAGGGGTCAGGCATAAAATCTTGCGGTTGCGCTCTGCTTGGGAGCAGGTTTCAAGCGTGCCGAGACGCAGATGGTCCATATCGACCGCTTGCTGGAAGAAGGCGCGGATTCCACCGAAGTAGCGGCTGCGCTGCTGCAGATTCTGAACGGTGGGGACACGGCCGCGCCGGCAGCACAGCAGGCGAAGGAAGCTAAACCTGCAGCCCCACGCGAAGAGACGGCGGAGGATCACGCGCCAGCCCCGGATGAACCCCCGCGCAAAGCGAAGACGGGCAAAGCGTGGCTGCGCGTGGGACTCGGACGTGATGCGGTGAGGAATCCGCGCGACATCGTCGACTTGTTGGTGGAAGCAGCCGGCCTTCCCTCGCGCGAGGTGGGCTTCATCGCGTTGGGCAATGACGCGAGCTATGCCGAAGTTCCCTTCGATTTTACCAAAGGACTCTCTCCCTCAGGCAATGTCCTGCAGGGATCGCACGGCGATGTCACCATTTGGCCGGTGGCGGGTCTGCCGAAGAAGAAGCGAAGGTAGAAGGACTAAGAGGAGAAGAGACAAAAGGGTAGGAGACTAAGAGACCAAAAGACGAAGAGACTCCAAACGGAGGACGGCCTGCGAATCAGCGATCGGCCAAGGCTTTGATCTCGGCCAAGGTGACCGTGCCGCTTTGGTCGGCGTCGATCTTGGTGAAGTTGGCCGCCACACGGGGCATGCCCGCTTCGGCCTCAGCCGGTGTAAGTTGGCCATCGTGATTTGTGTCCGCCGCGGCGAAGTGCTCATCGATCTGCTCGTCGCGCGAGCTGTCCCCGGCGACAGGCAAGGTCAGGGCGGCGAACAAAGCCGCTGCGAGAACTGTGCCGCGCTTGTTCATGAGGTGCATCGGAAACATAGGTTCACTTTGGTAAAGCGCCACCCGATGTAAAGACAATGCCTTCCATGCAGATCATCGGACCGAGACGGAAAAACCCTCACCGCGGGGTTTGATCCCGCGGTTCGGGCGGAGCGGTGGCGTCCATAAGAGGACTGCGCAATCCGAACCGCATGACCAGCAGGCGGGTGGCCAAAGCGCCTAAAATAGTCGCCACCACCCCCAACCAAACCTCGGTAAGGTTGAGACGACCGGCTTCCCAGATGAGAAAGAGCGAAAAAAGAAAACCCCAGAGCAGTGCAACCT
>JBMOJP010000162.1:0-2817 GCA_049315725.1 Chthoniobacterales bacterium
CGCAAGCGGGACACATTCCGGGTATTAGTCGCACCCCGCGCAAGCGGGGCGCCGGCGCAAGCCGGTGAGAGAAATGGCCGCCCGGACGGTTCGCCGTCCGACAGAATCCGGCTTACGGTCACCCGCCCTTTATTGTCTCAGTGCGCCGAGGCCTTCTCCGAGCCGAGGCCGGTCTGTGCGCGCACGCTCAGCTCGGCGAATTTGGCCTCGGAGGATTGGTCCCGCGGGGAGAGAAGCGTGCCGAGCCAGGCTCCGAGGAAGCCGAGCGGGATGCTCACGATGCCGGGGTTTTTCAAGGGGAAAAGGGGGTCCGCGGTGATGAGGGCTTTTCCGTGCGGGTCCATGACGCTGGGACTGACCAAAATGAGCGCGATGGCACTGAGGAGGCCGACGGCGAGCCCGGTCACGGCACCCGCGGTGTTGAAGCGCTTCCAGAATACGGAGAAAATGATGACGGGAAGGTTGGCTGAGGCGGCGACGGCAAAGGCGAGACCGACAAGAAAGGCCACGTTGAGCGAGCGCAGCTTGATCGCCAGGAAGATGGAGATGGCCCCGACGACGAACGCGGTGATGCGGGCGACGCGCACTTCTTCGCCCTGCGTCCTCTCTCTCCCGTGGTGAATGACATTGGTGTAAAAATCATGCGCGAAGCTTGTGCTGGCGCTCATGGTGAGCCCGGCCACCACGGCCAGAATGGTGGCGAAAGCGACGGCGCTGATGAAAGCAAAGAACCACTCGCCACCGAGGAGGTGGGCCAGCACCGGGGCGACCATGTTGCCGTCGGGATTGCCCGCCGCATCGAGAGGCAGGTCGGAGAGCTTGAGGATGGTGGCCGCGCCGAAACCGAAGAAGGTGGTGAGGATGTAAAAAACGCCGATGATCCCGGTGGCCCAGACGACCGAGACGCGAGCCGTTTTGGCGTCAGGCACCGTGTAGAAGCGCACGAGAATGTGCGGCAATCCCGCCGTGCCCAGGACGAGCCCGAGAGCCAGCGAGATGAAGTCGATTTTGCTCAGGGTGGTCGCGCCGTATTGCAGTCCGGGATCAAGGAGGTTGACCGGTGGTTTCGATCCACCGTAGGTGGCCGCGGCCACGGAATCGAAGAAAGTGCCCAGGCTGAAATCGTGGCGGCCCAGCACCATCCAGCTGAGGATGAAGGCGCCAACCATGAGAAGTCCCGCTTTGATGATTTGGACCCAAGTGGTGGCCAGCATACCGCCGAAGACGACGTAGACGAGCATGAGCACCCCCACGCCGATGACGGCGGGGACGAAATCGATCCCGATGAGCACCTTGATGATCCCGCCGGCGCCGACCATTTGGGCGATCATGTAGAAGGTCGAGACGACGAGCGTGGAGAGCGAGGCCATGGCCCGGACGGGGCGTGGTTTAAGTCGGTAGGCCAGCAGGTCGGCCATCGTGTATTTCCCCGCGTTGCGCAATGGTTCGGCCACGATGAGGAGGACGGTCAGGTAGGCCACGAGGAAGCCCACGGAATACATGAAGCCGTCGTAACCCTTGAGAAAGATGGCGCCGCTGATACCAAGGAAACTCGCCGCGCTCATGTAATCGCCGGCCACGGCGAAGCCGTTCTGCCATCCCGTGATCGACCGACCCGCCGCGAAATAAGCCGTGCTGCTGGTTGCTTTGCGCGCGGAGAAGTAGGTGATGATCAGCGTCACGGCCACGAAGCCGAGAAACATCCACAGGGCGGGAGTGACAACGAAGGCCAGCATGGTTCAGTGGGAGAACTTGGCCAGAAGCGCGGCATTCATCTTGTCCCAACGCCTGGCCTCGCGGACATAGAGCCAGCAGATCACCCAAGTCATGACGAATTGCGACAGGGCAAAGAGGTAGGCCCAGTTCACCGTGCCGATGACGGGCTGCTTCATCATCTGGGGCCAGAATCCCACCAGCACCGGGAGCGCCATGTAGTAGACGAGGAAAAAAATCGTGGCCGGAACGATGAACCGGCGTTTGGCCTCACGCAGGGCGGCGAAATCGGGGTCGGACGCGATGCGGTTCCAATCAACGGGATTGCCATCCTCGTCGGCGGTCTTTTCGTGTTCCGGTTTTGGACCCCTGCGGCCGAGCGGCGCGATGTCCGTCTGGGAGCCGACAATCGGCGTGAAGTCCTGGTCGTCACGGGGAAATGGCATGCTGCGGATCACAACAGGATGCCTGTGGGAAGGGAAGGCCAGATTTGGTTGGGACTCCTGGGCCTGTTGCCTCATGATCTCTGCCGCTGGGGAAAGGGCCGAAGGGAGCAAAGAAAGGGGCGTTGACTCAAAAAGGATGACACCGGCAACCAGGAGGTATGCCGATGAGGCAAAAAGTTAGCCCGGATATTTCATGCATGACATGGAATATCCGCCCGGAGGGCCGATACGGCCTGATATCATCAGGCCTACCGGGGTTAACCCCGTCGGGAAAATGGAACAACCACTCTGGTTTTTCCATTTTTCCCGGTCGGCCGTGCCAAGTTCCTTCTCCAAAGGAACTTGGACGCGGCGCATATTTCACCCGGTGAAATATGCGGGTTAGCCTCCATCCTGGGCATGTGTCGGGTGAGGCACCCGCCGCGACACGCGGACGCCTGTGCTCCCCATTTTCTATTGCATCGTTCCGGCTCAGACAGCCCCAGTGCATGCCACACCCCAACATCTTGGGGCACCGTAGTCATGCCAATACCCCTGTTTACTTTTGAGGCAACAGATGGGGCGGGGAGGGGTTTCGCGTCAGGCTTCGCGGGGCTGCGGGAATGGTCGGGCTGGTGGGATTTGCATGCGCCACGGCGCATCTTCGACCCACGGCCTG
>JBMOJP010000069.1:0-12315 GCA_049315725.1 Chthoniobacterales bacterium
CCGATACGATTCCACTTTTGTTCCGTCTCTTTCCACTTTTGAACCGGCGGCGACAAGCCAATTCTCTATCTGCTTGACCGCCCCTCCGGCGGCGGGAACGGTCAGAGAGGTGCAAGGCAAACGGAAGGGGAAATCTCCCGCGTTGTGGGACGAAATGTTCGGGCCGGACGGTGAGCCGCGGGAGCTTTACCGCCCGCTGCTGGACCGTGTTCTCGCCATGCCCGCGCCAGAGAAGCGCCTGATCGTCGAGCGGTTGGAAGCAACCATGCGGGAGATGGGCGTGACCTTCAATATCGAGCGCGGCCGTCCGTGGGGGCGGCGTCCGTGGTTCTGCGATGCTTTGCCGGAGTTGTTTGGCGGCGCCGAGTGGTCACTTTTGGCCGAGGGCCTGGGCCAGCGGCTGCGGGCCTTCGAGTTGTTTCTGCAGGACATCCACGGGGCGAAGGAAATCCTCCACCAGCATGTCATTCCCGCCCAGGCCGTCCTCGGCAGTCCTTTTTTCCAACGTCCGGCGGTCGGCCTGCCGCGCCCCGGCGACGCCTTCCTGCACCTTTGCGGAGCGGCCCTCGCGCGCCGGCCCGACGGACGCATGGCCGTGGCGCATCACTATTTCAGCAATGCCTCGGGCATCTCCTACATGATGCAAAATCGTCGGGCCCTCTCGCGGGTCTTCGCCGAGGCCTTCCACGACCACAATGCGCAGGGTATTTCGGACGCGCCGGTCGCGATCCTCGAAGCCTTCCGCGCCCTCGCGCCGCCGGGAGTGGACGAGCCGGTCGTGGCGCTGCTGACCGGCGGAGCGGGGAGCCCGGCGTATTCCGAGCACAGCTTCCTGGCCCGCCGCATGGGTATTCCGTTGGTCCAGGGCGGTGATCTGCTCGTGCTCGATGACCGGCTCTACCTCAAGAGCGTCTCGGGGCTCGAGCGCATCTCCGTGCTCTACGCGCGGGTGGCCGATGCGTTCCTCGATTCGATGGTCTTTCGCCGTGATTCCCTGCTCGGCGTCTCCGGCCTGGTCCAATGCGTGCGGCGCGGCCATGTCAGCGTGGTCAACGCCATCGGCAGCCGCCTGGCCGACGACCGGGCGTTGCTGCCTTTCAGTGCGCGGATCACCAAGTTCTACCTCGGCGAGGCGGAACTTTTGCCCACCCTGCGCACCTGGTGGCTGGGAGATCTGGACCAGCGGGATCACGTCCTCGACCGGCTCGATGATTTTGATATCCGCCCGCTCTATGGCGAACCGCTGTCGCACCACGCGGCCAGCACGGAGGAGGATATCCGAAAACTTCGGGAATTGCTCCAGCAGCAGCCGCAGAACTACGTGGCCCAGCCACGGGATGCCGGGGCGAAGACCGCCTGTCTCGATGCCCGGGGCACCCTGGATGAGCGCCGTCAGGATCACATCATTTTCGCCCTGCGCAGTGGCGATGCGACCTATGATGTTTTTCCCGGGGCCCTGACGAGGGTTTCGCTGGAGGACAGTATTTTCACCGCCTCGGAGCTGGGGGGCGGGAGCAAGGACACTTGGGTGCTGGGCGGAGAGGACGAAGCCGTTGCGCACGTGCCCGTCATTTCCCGCGCGGTAGAAAGCCGCGATCCGCAAACCCTCGTGACCAGTCGCGTGGCGGATTCCTTCTACTGGCTGGGCCGCTACCTCGAGCGGGCGCAAAGCCTGGCCTACATGGTCGGGGTGGTGGAGAGCCTCGAGACGGAGGAATTGAACCGCGCCGAGCAGCAACTTTACCGCCCGGTCTGGAATCGGATGCTGCCCCCGCTGGAGAACTCCGAATCCGGGCGGCGCCGCAGCATCACCAGCGCGGCCGACCGCTATCGTTTGGCCCTCGACAGCAAGGAGGACGGCTCCCTGCTCAACACCCTGCAGCGGGCCCGCTGGAACGCTCGGCAGATCGAGGAGTGCCTGAGTGTCGAGGCGTTCGCCGTGCTCAACAACCTCGAGACGCGCTTCGCCCGCGCCCGTTTCCAGCCGAAGCAGGATGAAACCCTCCTGACCCTGGCCACGCAGAAACTTTGTGCCCAGGCTACGGCGGGCATCGCGGAGTTTTTCGGCACGGCCGAGTCGACCATGCTGGCCGACCGTGGCTGGCATTTCTGCCGCACCGGCCAGTTGCTCGAGCGCGCCATGATCACCGCCAATGCGGGGACGACGATTTTCAAGTCCGTCGCCCGGCGGCTCGACGGAGACCCGGCCGCGGCGGAGCACGCGATCGAAATCGAGTTGTCCGCCTTTCTCCGCATGCTCGGGTCGCGCGATGCCTACCGCCGGGTCTACCAGATGAGAGCCGAGCCGGTGCCCGTTCTGGCCATGCTCTACGGCCACAGCGAAATGCCGCGCTCGGTTCTCCGTTGCCTGCACGAATGCCGGCGGATGCTTCATCCCGGCGAGGACCCGGCGCCCGGGGGCGTGCGCACCCGCGCCGCGTTGGACTCGGTGCTGGCGCTGGTCGAGGAGGCCGACTGGTCCGCCTACCTCGCCTCGCCCGCCCCAACGGGCGGCGAAAACAGTATGGTGCTGCTCGACGCCCGCCGCATGCCCGAGTTGATCGCGCTGCTCGGAGAAATCATGGCGCGCACCCTCGGGGTTCATGACACGCTGACCGACGGCTTCATCAATCATCAGGTGCTGCTCCACTGACCGACCATGCGTTTCGAGATCATCCACACGACCGACTACCGCTACGAAAAGGCGGCCAGCGAGGCCTACATCGAGGCGCGCCTGACGCCACCCGAGCGGCCCTCGCAGCGGATCCTCGACCACCAGATTCTCTTCGCCCCCGAGGCGCCCGTCTCCTCCTACACCGATTACTTCGGCAACCCCGCGGTGTTTTATGCCATGGTCAAACGCCATGAGCGCCTGACCGTGACGAATCGCCTGACCGTGCAGACTGCGCCGCCGGTCCAACCGGTCGCGGCCATGGAGTTGTGCGTCGGCGAGGCGCGGCAGATTTTTTCCTCCATGGCCACCGAGGTCTTCGATTATGTGCGCGGGACCGAGGCTGTGCCGGTCGGCGGGGAGGCGGGCAAATGGGCCCGGCGCTTCCTCCGGGCCGACGCCCCGCTGGGCGAATCGCTCGCCGCGATCAATGCGGCCATCCATCGGGAGTTCAAATACTCCAAGGGCGCGACCGACAACTGGACCCCGCTCAACACGATCTGGAAGGCGCGGGCCGGGGTTTGTCAGGATTTTGCCCACATCATGCTCAGCATCCTCCGCACGGCCGGGTTGCCCGCGCGCTACGTCTGCGGCTACATCGAGACGGACGCGCCTTCGGGCGGGCGGCGCTTGGTTGGTGCCTTGGCCACCCACGCCTGGGTCGAGGCGCTGGTGCCGGGCATGGAGTGGGTCGCCCTCGACCCGACGAATGACCAGTGGTGCGGTGAGCGCCATGTGGCCGTGTCGTTCGGGCGGGATTTTTCCGATGCCACGCCACTGCGCGGCACATTCAAGGGCAGCGGCGGGCAGAAGCTGGCGGTCAAGGTGCGGATGAAGCGGGTGGAGGGTGCGCGATGAGACTGAACATCTCCTCCCGGGCGGAATATGCCTACGACGAGCCGGTGAGTCTGTCGCCGCATATCGTCCGATTGTTCCCTCGCGATGCCCTGCATGCCAGGGTCGAGGAGTTCACCTTTACGACCAACGCCTCGGCTGACATCAGTTGGCGTCGCGACATCTTCGACAACATCGTGGCCAGTTGTTTTTATCCGCGCGAGGAGGCCTTGCTTGTCTTCACCCTTGAGGCGCGCATCGTTGCGGCCGAACGCAATCCTTTTGGGTTCCTTCTTGAGGGCCGGGCGCTGCGCTGGCCGGCGGGCTACAGCGACCGGGAGAAAACCCTGCTCGCGGCCTACTTCGGGGGGGCGCAGGCGAACCTGCCGTCCGAATTGCGGGCCGTGGAGGGCGGGGACACGCTCGAGACTCTCATCGCCATGAATCAGTGGATCCACTCGAACATCGCCTACGAACGCCGGGAGGAAGGTGAGGCCTTTGCGCCCGATGAAACCTTGCAGCGCGGGCGCGGGGCCTGCCGGGACACGGCCGTCTTGCTCGCGGCGGCGCTGCGGGCCGGTGGTCTCGCGGCACGTCTGGCCAGCGGATACTTGTGGGAAAGCGCCAGCGATCCGGCTGAGCGCAAAGCCGAGAGCGCCCTGCACGCCTGGACCGAGGTGTTTTTGCCGGGGGCCGGATGGCTCGCCCTCGATCCCTCCAATGGTGTCCTGACCGATCATCATTACCTGACCGCGGCGGTCGGAGTGAGTCCGGAAGATATTGCCCCCATGGTGGGGCGCTATTTCGGCGAGCGCACCATCCCGCACCGCCTGATCACCTCGCTCAAAATTGAACGCCCATGAAAAACACGTGCTCCACGATTGAACGCATCTTTCGTGAGAAGGGCGTGGTCTTGACTCTCGGCGCCGAGCCCACCTGCGTGCCGGTTCAGCCGGAGGGCGCGGAATGGTCTTATACCGCGACCGGCCCGACTAAGCTGGACTACGCGCGCAAGCTGGCCCGTGCTCTGCTCGCCCGCGACCTGCGCGGGGGCGTCGTCATTTTCGCGCCGGGCAAGCTTTATCCCGGCGAGGTCAATCCACGTTGGGCCTTGCATGTGATCGCGCGGCGCGATGGCCAGGCGCTGTGGCCGGCGCGGCGGGCCAAACGCGCGGCCGGGTCAGCCGATGCGGCCCGTCTCCTGCGCGCGCTCTCGGCCGATCTCGGGTTGTCGCGGGCGCCGCAGAGGTTGTCCGATCCGCTCTCGCGTTCGGCCGTGTGGGTTCTGCCGCTCGACCACGACGGCGGCAGATGGTCGTCGCCGGCTTGGGTTTGGCCGCCTGATGCCGCGCTGCTCCGCGCGGAAGGTCCGGCGGGATTGCGGCTGCCGTGGGATTTGGCCGAGGGCAAGGGGGTGAAACGCGCGTTGACCGTGGATGTGGTTGGCGGCCGACTCCAGGTGTTTCTGCCGCCCCTGCGGCAGGAATCGTTCGTGGCCTTGCTGGCCTCCATCGAGCGGTCTCTCCCCGCGGGAGTCGGGTGCGATCTGGCCGGTTATGTGCCCGACGACACGGCCGAGTCGTGGCGTGGCTTGGTCATCGCCGCTGACCCCGGGGTTCTCGAAATCAACCTGCCGCCGTGCGCGGATTGGGCTGAATATGATGGCTGGCTGCGCATCCTCGAGCGGGTGCAGAAAGCCGCCGGTCTGGTCACGTGGAAGCTGGGCCGGGATGGGCGGAAGGCGGGCACGGGGGGCGGACACCATTTGCTTTTCGGCGGGCCGACGGTTGAAGAAAATCCTTTCTTCACCCGCCCCGGCTGGATCGCATCCATTTTGCGTTTCTGGCAGCACCATCCCTCGCTCTCCTATGCCTTTACCGGCACCTATGTTGGTTCGTCCTCGCAGGCACCGCGGGCCGACGAATCCGGCAAGAGTCTGGCCGACCTTGAAATGGCCTACGCCTGGCTGGAAGAATTGCCGCCCGGCCAGGATCACCGCCAGCGCGTCACGGACACGTTGATCCACCTGCAGAGCGACGCATCGGGCAACACCCACCGGTCGGAGGCGAGTTTCGACAAATTCTGGAACACGCGCTTTCCCGGTGGCACGCGTGGCTTGATCGAGTTCCGTGCACTTGAGTCATTGCCGGAAACGCGCTGGGCTTCGGCCGTCGCGCTGCTCTGGCTTGCGCTCGCCGCGCACCTGCTGGCCCGCCCATTCCGCTCGGCCCTCAAGGACTTTGGCGATGCGTTGCACGACCGCTATTTTCTGCCCACCGTGCTCGAAGCCGATTTTGCCGTCGTGCTGGCGGAATTGTCGGCGCGCGATCTGCCCATGGACGAAAAGATTTTCCGCGAGATTTGGAACTGGCGGTTTCCGGTTTTGCTCCAGACCCCCGACGGGCTGCTCGTGCGGCGCGCCCTCGAGTCATGGCCGCTCCTCTGCGAGGCACCGCTGGAGGGTGGCTCGACCAGCCGCTTTGTTGACTCCTCGCTCGAGCGGATCGAGTTGAGTGCTGATGCCGATTTTGCGCGTCGTCACAAAATTCGGGTCAACGGGCGTCTGCTCCCGTTGCTCGCCTGGAAGGACGGGCGGATGTTGGCCGGGCTGCGCTACCGTTCGTCCGCGTTTTATCCCTCGCTGCATCCCGGCATCCCGGTCCAACTGCCTCTCATCCTCGAAATCGCCGGCCCGGGATCGACCCGTCGTTTCGTCCTGCGCGAGTCCCCCGCACGCTTCGTCAAATTCAAGGGGGCTCGTCCCGCGGACGGGCCGCCGTGCCGCCGGGCCCATCCCTCGCATTTTTCCTCCGACCTCCGCCTCGGGGAGTTGGCTGGGTAACGACATGATGATGGAAGCCGCCTCGATCGTTCTTGTCGCCGTCATGGTTGCCGGCCTTGGTCCGAAGCAGGCGTGGTCGGACCGTGCGGGGTGGCGAGCTGCTCCGGAGCTGGCGCTGACCGGCGTGGATGGCAAACCGTCCGCTCCGACCAAGGTCCGGGCGCGCTGGAACGAGTCGTGGTTATTTGTGGAGTTTGTCTGCAAGGATGCCGACGTCGTTTCACCGGGAAAAGAGGATGGGCTGGATCATTGGAAGCTGGGCGATGTGGTGGAAGTGTTCCTCGGTCGGACGGGGGCGTCGCCTTATGCCGAAATCCACGCCACCCCGGCCGGGCGGAAGACGATTTATTTTTTTCACGGCTACCGCCAATCAGCGCCCATGCCGCCCGCCGCCGAGGACGTCGTGGTGCAGGCCGAAAAAGTGCCGGGCGGCTGGCGCGCGATGCTCGCAATCCCATGGGCTGTGCTGGGGGGCGGGGCGAAGGCGGGCGACTGGCAGATTTTCGCCGGCCGCTACGATTACCCATCGGCGACGGCGCACCCAGTCCTCTCTTCCTGCCCGCCGCAGACGGGGCGGCCGGATTTTCATCGCCGCGAGACCTACGCGCGGTTGGAATTACGGCCATGAACCGTTTTCTTCTCCTTGCTGCGGTTTTGCTCGTGACCGGGTGTTCCTCCGTGAGCGTCGGGCGCATCAATGAAGTGCCGGCTCTCACGCCCGCTTCGCGTCCCAAGGCTGTTTATGTCAGGCCTTTCAGTGTCCCGATTGGCATCGAGTTCGACGCGGCGCGTGTGGCCGGTGAGGCCGATGCACGCGAGCGCGTGGGGCAGTTCGTGGCGCAGGGCGTCTTGGCCAAGGCCGATGACTGGATTGCCCCGGGAAAACTGCTCGAACCGGGTGCGGTGGCTCCGGCTGGAGGTCTGTTGATCGAGGGCACCGTGCGGCGCACCAGCCAGGGGAGCCGGGCCCTGCGGGTGGGCATCGGATTTGGAGCCGGACGTTCGTGGTTCGAAACCGCCGTGCGGGTTTACAACCTCGATTATTCCGCGACCGAGCCATGGCTGACTTTCCGAACCACCGGCGGCAGCAACATGGAACCCGGCCTGGTCGGCATGCTCGTGCCCTCGCCGATCAGCATTCCGGTGGCTGCTTCAGTGCTCGGCGGCGTGGTCGCGGCCGGCGGAATCACGACCAAGGGTGTGACGCAGGACGCGATGAGAACCGGACGAATGGTGGCGGCGGCCGTGCATGACCGCCTGGCCGTGGCGGGTGTGGTCAAACGTCAGGCCAAAGTGAAAACGCCAGGCACGATCCCGCTCGCGGGGAGCGGACCCGAGGTGCGCATCGCCGATTAGGCGGGGCGGGCCGTCCCCGCCGCGTCGCTCAGTTTCAGTGTGGCCGCTCGGTCTGCAACCCGATAGCCGCCGCGATGATCGGCTGGACCCACGCGGGCGCGCCGGAAAGGTCGGCGGGGGCGGTGATGCGACCGCCTTGCATTTCCAGCCACAGCACCGGGTGCGGCGCGCGGCCTTCGGCCGGGTCCGCTTCCTCGGAGTTGTCGTAAACGCGGAGGTGATGAATGAGCGGCAGCAGCCGGATGAGATTCTCCCGGCTGCGCGTCCAGCGCTCGCGGATTTTTCCCGGCGGAATGTCGTGTCCGCCCCGCGCGACACGCGCCCGCACCCGCCGCATGTGCAGCTCCGCGCTGGTCAGGCCGCAGAACCAGATGTTTACCCGGTGTCCGGACCGCGCTGCGCGTTCCAGCAAGTCGGCGATGGTTCGCCCGCCGAGCGTCGTCTCGAACCGGTAGTCGCGCCCGTCCGTGATCGCCTGCTCCAGCAGCGTTCGCCCGATCTCCCAAGCCTGCCCGTTGGCCAGCGCGTCGGAAATATCCGGATGCAACGCACGAATCTCCCGTGCCACGGTGTCGGGGTTGAAGTAGGCCCCGACGGCTTGGTCCGTGAATCCGCCTGCGATGCTGCTTTTGCCCGCGCCGTTCACGCCGGCCAGCACCACGATGGTGGCCACCCTGCTCAAGGCTGGGTCTCCTTGGCCTTCTGCGCCGCCCAGACAGCCGCCGCCCCGAGTTCCTCCGGCGTTGCTTGGAACAACCGCTCCGCCGCCGCCCTCTGCTCCGGTCCCTGCATCCGGTCCAGCATCCCGCGGTATTTCTCCATCAGCCCCGACAAATATTCCGGCTCCTGTCCGGTCAGTGCCTCATACTCCTCGATCGAAACCAGCACGGCCCGTGGTTTGTCGTGCCGCGTGATGGCCATGGCCCGCTTGGAAGCCACCTGCTCGATCACATCGGCCGTAGAATTCTTCAAGTCGGTCGCCGAAACGGTCGGCAACTCACGCACCCGGGCGCTGGCGGTGGAGGGAGGACGGTAGGTTGTGCTCATGTTGTGTATTATGGCTATTTTGTGCGGATTGTCAAAACCCGCCGCGGCCAAAGCTGAACCCTTCTGGAGGCTTACCCGCCGTCTGTCAAAGGCCGTTGCCAAGCCTGGTCTCGCGCGCTCGGCAAATGGCAATGAGCCAGGGATGAGCCTTATGGCTACACTTTCTCGACGTTGGGTTGCTTCCGATGAAAATCCTCCTCGATTTCGCCTTGGAAGATGTGCGCCGTGGCGACTCGGCGGGTTATCGAGGTGAAATCAACTGTGGCGCAGTAACCCGTGAACTCTGGGAACATCAAGGAGTATTGCCGAAGCCACTCGATGTCGTAGGGAAACAAGACGGGCTGACCCGTCCGCTTCCTCCGCGCTTTCCATTCAACGATGGCCCGTGGGTAGCGAACTGCTCTCCATTCGGCATCCCATGTCGTGGCGGCCGGGGTGTCCCAGATCACCAGATCCTTCCGGCTTGCTTGATGCCAATGGAGGCCGGCTGTGGAACCCCGACCTCAATGCCCACTTGCGTGAAATCTGACAATGGTCCGGCTGGGTGTATGCGCGAATAGACGAACCTGTGGACAAACAGATTGACGCAATCGTGCTCCTTGCCGCGCCACTCGGAAGACAGGAGCCAAGCTTCGTATTCCGAGAAGGCATCAGCCAAAAGATCGTGGAGTGTCGCGAAGGTCATGGCTAATTCTTGGCTAGTCGCTCGACTCCAAGAGGAGTTGGGTGCGTTTGCGCGACAGCCATCGCTCGGTGTATTGATGCTGGAGGGCCGTTTTCGGCGTAAAGCCCGCAGCAGCCAGCAACGATTCGAGGCTGACGACCCGATCCACGCAATGGAGCAAAGAGCACGCTCTGACCAAAGCGCCATCGGGAGAGCAGATAAACCACGACCCCCGATCCGTGGCCGCTTTCGCCAGCAAGTTTTCTTCACCGGGATCAAGGTTCACGCGTCCCGCTAGCTGGAGTTGAAGGCTTGCCAACTCCGAGGGCGAAACATTGTGCACTTGGGTCTGGCTCTTTACCCCGGCGGCATCGACCACCACATAGCCCTTGCGGCGGCCGGCACCCGCGGCGCATTCCTTGATTACCTTATCGACGGTGACCAATCGATGCCGGGAGGCCAGAGCCTTCCAGCCTCCCACCCGGAAGCATTCGATCACGACATTCGTGTCGATGTAGTGATCGTTGCTTGAAGCGGCCATGGTTCGGGCTCACAGGCTGAAGCTCGGTTCCAGATCGTTCTTGCGCAGCATCTCTGCAAGATCGTCGATGGAAGTTTGCAAGAGCGTGGCTGCTTTCCGCGCTGAAATGAACCCACGGTCGATGCCACGATTCAGACGCTCAAGAAAGGAGCGTCCGAAGGCCGGGGCGGGATGGATGTCTTCTTGGATGTCCAGCCCGAGGGATTCCACAAGCTCCTTCAGCAGGAGTTTGGCGTTGATGAGGCGGTATTTGAGCGCCATGACCGAGACTTGGAAAAACTTGGCGGTCTCCTTGAACCAGCTTTTCGGGGGAACGTGCGCTGGGCCCAGCTTTCCCGAGGGTTTCACAGCCTTCTGCCACTCTTCGAGTCGTTGGCATAGAGCCGCCAACGGCATTAGCAATGCCGAGGCGAAGTTGTCCGCCAATTTCTCGACGCGGGAACGCTTGCCGTTCTGCCCCTCCCAATCGAATTTCTCCGGCGGCATCGTGTTCCAGGTCAAAACGTGAAAAAGCTCGTGCGCCAGCGTGAAATGCCGCCTTCCGCGCGAGTGATTGCGGTTCAGAAAAATCGTGGCCCCTTCGGGCAGATTGACTGCACCGCCCGAGACATGACACGGGGCGTCCACCGGCAGCACCAGGACGTTCAACTCGCTCTCGATCTTCGGCTGCAACTGCGTAGCCGGGGGGGAGTCGATCCCCCACGATTGAAGCAGGCTCTCGGCGGCGGCCACCGCCTCTTCGAAAGTGCTGTCCTTTTCCAGGGGCAGAAACATTCGCAGCGGACACACGGGGTCCTTGAGCTGCTTGATCAACTCCCGGTGGGCACCCACGAGTCCGAGCGCCCAAGACTCGAATTCTTGAATCTCGGGCGCTGCCTCTTCGGCCCGCCAAGACATGACACGCTTCCCGACAACCAGCGTGGGGTCGGTGAAGAACTCGAGCGGTTTCTCCAGCAACTGCATGAAGAGCAGCAATTCCTGGCTCGAAACCTTCCGCTTGCCGGACTCAATGTGGGAAAGGATCTGGCGGTCCTTGAAACCAAGGCGCTCCGACAGCTCCTCCTGGGTCATCTCGATCTCCCTCCGGGCCAAAGCGATCCGCTCCCCGATCATCTGATGGAATGTGTCCATGGCTGAAGTATGAATTGCTTTTTGAGAAATGCAATAACTTCTTGCGTTCACTGACGTGATGGCTGAACCCTCATCATGCACTCAAGCGCAAATTCAATTCCTACCCTCTCCGCGCCTGCGGGAGTCGGTCCGTTTCGTGGGTCTCGCGCGGGGAGGTGGAGGCGCAGAGGAGGCAGGCAGCCAACGGCTTGATCAGGACACGAACCGCAGCAGCATCCCGATCATTTCGGCTCGGCCGCGGTTATGGGCACGGTGTGTGGAGTCGTGAAATTGCAATAAGCCATGACTGACACTCGTGGCTCCTCCGCCCCTTCAAGACTCTTATTCATCCCTCTCGAGCAGGTCGTCATCCCGAAAAAGCCTTTCTCCGCGCATCACGTAAACGATGTAAACAGCCTCCTTTTGTGCGCGATAGAAGATGCGGACGGGAGGAACCACGAGTTGGCGGTAGGGCGTGCCCTTGAGTTCGGGAGGGACGGTCCCGCTTTTTGGGTGAGTCGCAAGTTGTTCGATCCGCGCGAAGACCCTCTGGACAAACCGGCGCGCCGCGGATGGCTTGTCGAGCGCGATGTAGTCGGCGATCGCGTCAAGATCTCGCAGGGCTGGTTCCGTCCAGATTAGGCGAGCCATCGCGCCATCCTGTGCTTTGCGTCTCGATGGGAAAGCACACGCTTCTCCAGGATAGCTTTCTCACCGCGAGCGATGCCCTCCAGAAGCGTCAGCCTGCTCTGCATGCCCTCATACATTTGCACATCGATGAGATAGGCGGCAGGGAGTCCATGCTGCGTGATCAGCACGGGCTCTTGGTCGCTGGCGAGCTGAGAAATAACTTCGGTCGCCTTGCGCTTGAGAGTCGTCACCAGTTCGGTTCGCATAAAGTGACACTAAAGTAGCACTCACGTTCGGGCAAGGCTTTCGGACTGGCGTCGTTGCCTGGCCCCATGGCTTTTTCTTGTGTCTTTCCAAGCAGGGTCTCGCGCGGAGACGCGGAGGCGCGGAGGAGGTAAGGAGATAACGGCATTGTCAGGGCACGGTGTTCGGAGCTGTGAAATTGCAATAAACCATGACTGACCCCCTTGGCTGCTCTTGCCCATCAGCGCCCACTCCCAAGGCCGCCAGGTGCTCTTCGATCTCCAGTTCCAACGCCGCTTGCAGGATCTTTTGCGCCCCTTGTCGGATGACCCCATCCAGCAGACTGCGCCCTTCATCTTTGGCTCGCTCGGCCAGCT
>JBMOJP010000008.1:0-43553 GCA_049315725.1 Chthoniobacterales bacterium
AAAACTACTTCGGACCAGAACGCAACCGCAAGATTTTATGCCTGACCCCTTAGCCCCGAAAGGTGGATCATGGCGGACGGAGCCGGAGCGCGGCTTCAGCCGAAAAGCGGCTTCAGATGCTTGTTCAGGAGATTGTCTTTCACCCGCCGACCGATGATGTCACGGTGGTTGTCGAGCGCGGCATGATAGGCGCCCCCGATCTCCGCGGCGACTTTGAAGGACACATGGATGAACTGGCGGAACTGCGGGTCATAGAACGGGCATGACTGGTTGTGATCCAGCGCGGCGATGAAGCGGTCGGAACTCCAACCGCGGACTTCCTCCACCGCGGGCAGGCCCGGCACATCGATATCCACCACCGGTGCATACGGTTTGATCAATTCATCGGCGCGCGAATGTGCCTGGGCATAAATTTCCCCGGCCAATTCCAGCGCCTCGCAGCCGGCCTCGGCCAGACCCGCAACCTCCTCGAGCCATGTGGTGCCTGCGGTCTTGAGATGCAGTCCCGCGCCGTGCTTCTCCACCAGCCGGCGGATGATCGGATAGAGGGAGAACTTGTCACTGCCGGAATGCACGCTCATCTTCAGCGTCCGGGGCAGGCCGAATTTTTCCACGGCATAAGCCAGAACGGCGAGGTCGGCGTCGAACTCCCGCTCGAAGGCCGTGATGTCCCCGTCGTAATCCACACCCTTGTTGAAGCGGCCGGTGAACTTCGGCGCGATCGTCTGCGCCGGGATGCCCTCGTCCGCGATCATGGCCAGGACGAGCAGCAGTTCGCCCGGCGTCTGTGGCGAGTCGGTCTCATCCACCGACACCTCGATGGCAAACTCGCCGTTCTGCTTGTTCGCGGCGATGTGCCGGTAAATGCGCCCCGCCTCCTGCATGGCACCGAGGAATTTCGCGGCGGTGCGTTCGAGGTCGCTCCGGGTGATGGTGACCCCGGCTCCGAGCCCGGGGAGTTGGTGCACCCCGGCAAGAGCCTCGTGTTTCGCCAGAAACTCCTGCCGCGCGTCCTCCCCGGTGGGCTGCCCGACGTAGTCCGCCACGTCGAGAGTGAAGAAATCGCTGCACTCAAGGAAGCCGTCCGCCGTGTGGAGGTTGATATGGTCGGCATCCACAAAGTATTCGCCTCCCCAGCCCAGCGCCGCAACCGCCGCGTCGGCCTCCGCCCGGAGACTCTCCGGACGGGTGCCCACGATGGTGTGCTCGCGGTTTGATTTGTTCCATACCGGGGCGATCGGCACGCCGAGGGCCAACTTGTATTCCACCGCTTCCGACATGTTTCCCAAGCGCGCTGTGGCGAGTCTGACCGGAATCGCCGGCACCGCCGGATCGCTCGGGGGCATGGCCTTTCCCATTTTCACCGGCGTCGTCCTCGACAAATTTGCCAACGGCTACGCCATCATTTTCGGCATCTGCTCCCTGGCCTACCTGGTGGCTTTCGGCCTCAACAACCTCCTCGCGCCGCGCTTCGAGCCGGTGCGCCTGAACCTCCTGAGGTAGGACTCGAACCTACGACCAATCGGTTAACAGCCGACCGCTCTACCACTGAGCTACTCAGGATCGCGCATGGAAAGGTCTATCGAACCAAGGCGGGCGGTCTCATGTCAAGACTCGCCGCCATTGCAGAACGAAAATGAGGTTGCCGTTAAGGCGGCATCGGGTCAGCATCAGTCCTCGATGAAACCTTATTTCCTTACTATTGTCGCCGCTGTGGCTGTTGCCGCGCTGGCGGGGTGCGACCAATCGGCCAAAGAGGCCCAAACCGCTGCAGAGAAAGCGGCGAAAGCGACTCAGGCCGCAGCAGCCAAGGCCAGCGAAGACGCGGCGAAGACCGCGAGTCACGCGGTGGAGCAGACCACCGCGGTGACTCACGGGGCCTGGGATGCCACCAAGGACGCAACGAAGGATGCGGCCAAGGCCGTGGGCGATTCGGTTGGCGCGGCCGCGGCGACCACGGGTCATGCGGTCTCGGAGGCGGCCACGGATGCATTCGAGGCGGGCAAAGTATCCCTCGATGCCGCCGGCCAGGCCACGGATCATGCGGCGACGAGTCTGATGGATGCGACGAAGGACGCCGCCGAGGGCGCGAAGAAAGTCGGCGAGGAAGTCGAAAAGAAATTGGAGTAACGGCAGCCTGCAATTTTCATCAAGGCCGCCGCCCTTTCCGGGGCGGCGGTTTCTTTTGGTCGTCACCTCCGCGCGGTGCGGGCATGCTCGTGATCATGCGGAACGTTTTTGCCACGGTCTTGCTCGCCGCGCTCCTGACCGGCTGCGGAGGCGGATACAAGGGCTACAAGACCGCGCCATACACGATTCGGGGTGTGCGCTATGAGCCGATGCAACCGCGCGCGGCGGTTGGGTATGTGGAGGAGGGGATGGCCTCGCATTACAAACACGGGTTCCTCATTTTTCCGGGCCAAACCGCCCTGGGAGAGAAAATTTATGCGTGGAGCAAGGGGGCGGCGCACAAGACTCTGCCGCTGCCCTGCAAGGTGCGGGTGAGCAATCTCGAGAATGGCAGGAGCGTCGTCGTGCGGGTCAACGACCGCGGCCCGTTCATCGAGGGGCGCGTGATTGATTTGACGGCGAACGTGGCGAAGAAACTCGGGTTCTACAGCAAAGGCCTGGCCCGCGTGCGGGTGGAGGTTCTCAGCGTGGGCGACGGACGTTACCGCGTGCGCTGACGGCTGGGATTACGCGCCCGGCGCTGCCGGGTCGAGGCGCCGCAGATAGCCGACGGAATAAATGCCGGTGTTGTGGCCATCGGCCCACCTCGGCTGGAACCCGTATCCGCCGACGAGTTCGTAGGACTCGAGGACGAAGCTCGCTTCGGTCAGTCTCGGGTGGGGCTTTTCGCCGCGGCCGAGGACATCCGGCTCGCCGTTGCAGACCGCACAGGGGCAGGCTTTGCGCAGGTCCTCGAAGGGGCAATAGCTCTCGTGTCCGTCGCTCCAGACGATGGCCAGCTCACGGCCGATGATTTGGAGGTTGGTGATTTGGGGTGTCATGGCTGGGGTGAGGGACGTCCGCCAAAGATGGCGGTGCCGATACGCACGAGGGTCGAGCCTTCTTCGATGGCCGGCTCGAAATCGCCGCTCATCCCCATGGAAAGCTCGGGCAGGGCTGCGCCGTGGGCTTGTTGCAGCGCATCGCGCAGTTGCCGCAGGGCGCGAAAGACGGGTCTCGCCTGCTCGGCCTCGTCGCTGTAGGGCGCCATGGTCATGAGCCCGCGGAGGCGCAAGTGCGGCAGGCCGGCGAGGTGGGACCACTCCTGCGCAAGCAGGTCGGGGTTGAACCCGTGTTTGGTCGCCTCACCGGAAACATTCACCTCGATCAACCCGGCTACGCAGGTGCCGGTTTCCCCGGCGATGCGGTTCAAATTCTCGGCCAAGCTGGTGGTGTCGATGCTGTGGAAGAGCGTGAAAAGGGGGAGGGCCTGGCGGATTTTGTTTTTTTGCAGTTGGCCGATGAAATGCCACTCAAGTCCGCCCGGGCAGACGGCGATTTTATCCCGTGCCTCCTGCACCCGGCTTTCGCCGAAAATCTTTTGTCCAGCTGAGGCCGCCGCGACGACCGCGCCTGCCGGGTGGGTTTTCGAGACGGCGACGAGCCGGACCGCATCCGGCGCACGTCCCGCCCGCACCGCCAGCTCACTGATGCGGGTCTGGATGGAAGCGAGATTTTGGCCGATGGGACTCATTAGATTTGCTTATAAGGTGATGTTGTGCAATAAGTCGGTTTCATCCTCCGCATCGGTGCAGATCTCCTTATTTAGAGTATTCCGTGATCTGGCGGAAACCGCCAGTTTTTCAGAGGCGGCCCGCCGGGGATCGATCACGCAAAGTGCGGTCAGCCAGCAGATCAAGGCGCTGGAGTCGCGGTTTGGCGTGAAATTGATCGAGCGCGGCAAGAAGAACTTTTCTCTTACCCCGGAGGGGCATTTGTTTCTCGGCGCGGCGCGCGAGATTTTGACCGTGGTGGACGGACTCGACGGCCAGCTTCGCGAGATGCGGGAGGTGGTCAGCGGCGACCTGTCTCTGGCCGCCGTGCTGAGCGTCGGTCTCCACGAGTTGCCCCCCTACACGCGTCAGTTCGCCCAGCAATACCCGCAGGTAAAAATCCACACCGATTACCTGCGCTCTTCGGAGGTTTATGCCGCCGTGCTGGAGGGCCGCGCGGATGCGGGATTGGTGGCTTATCCGGTGGCCCGCCGCGGGCTGCAAGCCGAGGTTTTGTGGCGCGATCGGATGGTGCTGGTTTGCAGTCCGTCGCATCGGTTGGCCCGCCGTCCGCGGGTTCCGCTCGCGGAGCTGGCCCATGAAAGGTTCATCGCGTTCGAGGCCGATCTGCCGACGCGCAAGGCTCTGGACCGGGCCATGCGGCTGGCCAAGGTCAACGTCCGACCGGAGCGCGAGTTCGACAACATCGAGATGGTCAAGCGCTCGGTCGAGATCGACGGCGCCGTCTCGATCCTGCCGGAGACGACGCTGGTCAACGAGCGCCGGGCCGGTTCGCTTGTTCCGGTGGAGATTGCCTCCGCGGACATGTGGCGCCCGGTCGGGGTCATCACGCGGCGGAATCGTTCCGGTTCGCTGGCCCTGCGTTGTTTTCTCGAGTTCCTGCGTGGCGGCCAGGAGCGTGTCGCGCTTGCCAAGGCCTGAACCATGGCCGATTAGTCTCGCTCCGATCGCAACCCGCCCCGATTCCATGAGACCAATCCTTTCGCTCTTTAGTGCCGCTGTGCTGCTCGTCAGTGCCTGCGCGCAAATGAGCACTCCGCCACCACCCGCCCCGCAGCCGCCTGCGGATTCCACCGTGGCAGCCCCTTCGATCAGCATCACGGCGCCGGCTGCGGCTCCCGGGCAGCCGTCCCGGGCGCCGGCCACCTACAATTCGGTCTACACCACAAAGCCGGTCATTGCGCTGACCTTTGACGACGGTCCGCACCCGGAGTTGACTCCGCGCCTGTTGGACATCCTGCGGGCCGAGGGCGTGCGGGCGACCTTTTATGTCGTCGGGCAGAATGTCGATGCTCATCCTGACATCGCGCGGCGGATCGTGGCCGAGGGGCATGAGATTGCCAACCACTCATGGAGTCATGCCTCTCTTCCCGGGGTGAGTGCAGGCCGATTGGCCCAGGAGATCGAGAAGACCAACGAGGCCATCGAGCGTGCGACCGGGCGGCGGCCAACCAACATGCGCCCGCCTTATGGCGCGCTCAACGAGCGCGTGCGCAAAGTCATCAACAACGACTACGGCCTGGACATCATTCTCTGGTCGGTTGATCCGCTGGATTGGAAGCGGCCCGGGGCTGCGGTCGTGACCCAGCGATTGGTGCAAGGAGCCCATCCGGGGGCGATCCTGCTCGCCCATGATATCCATCCGGGGACGGTCGAGGCCGTGCCGGAAACGATCGCGCGGTTGAAAGCCAAGGGCTACGGATTTGCCACGGTGAGCCAATTGCTCGCCCTGCGTGAGACTCCGCCCCCGCCAACACCGAAGCCCACGCCGGCCAAACCAACCAAGCCGGGTGCTCCGGCGCCCCCGCCGGTCCCCGCTTCTTCTCCGCTGGTCCAACAGCGGGCTTCCACCCGCTGATCAGATCAGCCAGGCGGCCGCGACGGCGAGCAGCACGGTGGCTCCGAGGACAAGCGCGATGGGTTTCCGCATCAATGGGCTACCGAGGCCTATGGCCAGGGCGGCCTTGAGCAGCGAGTTCGCCCCCGTGGCGATGAGCACGCCGCGGGCTGCTTCCGGCGCACCGAGGTTTCCGCCAGCCTGGAGTTGGGAGAGCGAAAGCGCGATGGCGTCAAGGTCGGTCAGGCCCGAGAAGAAACTGGCCCAGAAGACGCCCGCCCCGCCGAACATATCATTGGCCCAGCGCACGAGCAGAATGACGAGGGCATAGAGAAGACCGAATTGGATGGCGGTGCGAAGGCTCAGCGGATTGCGGACCTGCCGAGGCTCTTCCTCGCCCGTCGATCGGTGGGCAAAGCGTCGCCAACTCCAGAGGGCAAAAATCAGCCCCGGCATGGCGACGAGAGCCAGCCATGGCCCGACGGCGGCCAGCAGCGGCAGGCTGACCGCTCCAACCAGCACGGCGACCCGCGCGAGCATGACCGTGCAGGCCAGCACGACGGCGAGAGCGCAGAGCCCGCTGCTCACCGGCACAGCCCGGCTGCGGCGGCTCATGGCCAGCGTGGTTGCCGTGCTTGAAGCCAGGCCGCCGAGCAACCCGGTGACCGCCACCCCGCGATCCTCGCCCAACACACGGACGGCGACGTAGCCGACAAACCCAAGGCCGGAGACCAGCACGACCATGAGCCAGATTGAAAACGGGTTGAATGCGCCGTAGGGCCCGAGTGGTTGGTCGGGCACGAGCGGCAGCACAATGCCGGTGACGGCGGCGAACTGCAGCGCCTGCCGGACGTCGTCGCGGGAAAATTTCTGCGACAGGCGGTGCAGCCGGCTTTTCGCGGCCAGGAGCAGCAGCATCGAGACAGCCAGGACCACGGCGGTTTTGCTCTGCCCGAAGAAAACCAGGCCGCCCAGCAGATAGGTGGCCAGACCGACCGCTCCGGTGGTGAGGCCGAGGCCTTCGTCCGCCCCGGCACGTCGACCGACAAAGAGCGAAAGAAAAACGACCATGCCGAGAAAGCCCGCGAGAAAGAACCATGGCTGTTGCTCGCGGGAAAAATAAGCGCAAAGCGTGCCGAGGGCGGCCCACACGGCGAAGGTGCGGGCCCCGGCAATGCGGTCTGCCGGACGGTTCGACCGCTCCTCGCTCCACTGGCGTTCGAGCCCCAGCAGGGCGCCGAGCGACGCGCTGACCAGCAGCGCCTTGAGCAACTCCGGCATGAGGCCAGTTTAGCGCGAGTCCGGCCCCGCGCCAGCATGCTCGCGAGGCTAGACCCCGGCGCCCACCGGCACACGCCGGCGCCGCAGCGGGCGCTGGGGTGTGGGCGGCGAGGGGGGTGGCACATTGCCCCCGCCATCGCCCCCGTCGCGCTCATGCGGGTCAAACAAATGATCCCAGGCAATGAAGATGGCCTTCGAGTGCCGGGCGAAGAGGAGATTGCACAGCACGACCGGCCCGACCACGGCGGCGATCAGCGTCCAGACCGGCCAGTCAAAAAACCATTCGAAGGCGCCGTAGAGGAGCAGTCCGAGCAGTGCAGTAACCCCGTAGTTGATGGCCCAGATCGAAAGGAGGAAGTAGCCCGGTTCGCGGTCATAGGCGTAGCCACAGCGCGGGCAGCCATCGAGCGGGGTGAACCAGTCGTGCAGTGTGCGGGTGCGGGCCAGCGGCGGAAAAATCGGGGTTTGCCCGCAGACCGGGCAGCGCAGGAGGAGGGCCCGGCCGGCGTAGGTGCGCGCCTTGGCCCACGTGAGGTCATCCGTCACGAGGACACCTTAGCAGAATCGCCACGGCGATGGGACGGGAAAACGCCACTCAGGCTGCGCGGGCCCGCCGCCCGGCGACAAACCCGGCCATGCGTTCCATCGCGATCTTGATCTGCTCCAGCGAGGTGGCGTAGCTGCAGCGGACAAAGCCCTCGCCAGAGGGGCCGAAAGCGGGGCCGGGCACGACGGCAACCTTCTGCTCCTCGAGCAGTTGGAGGGAAAACTCGCGGCTGCTCAGGCCGGTTGAGCGGATTTCGGGAAAAACATAAAACGCCCCGCGCGGCACCGGGCAGCGCAGGCCCATGTCATTGAGCGCGCCGGCGATGTAATTGCGGCGCAGTTCGTATTTCTCGTGCATGTGCCGGACCGCCGCCTCGCCGTGTTCCAAGGCTTCGATCGCCGCATCCTGCGCCGTGATCGGCGCGCAGAGGATGGCGTATTGATGGATCTTCATCATCGCCTCGATGAGCGGAGCCGGGGCGCAGGCGTAGCCGATGCGGAAACCTGTCATGGCCCAGCCCTTGGACAGTCCGTGGAGAAAAACCGTGCGCTCGCGCATGCCCGGCAGCGAGGCGATGGAAACGTGCCCCGCGCCGTCGTAGGTCAGCTCGGCATAGATTTCGTCCGAGAGGACGATGAGGTCATGGCGGCGGCAGACGTCGGCGATGGCCTCAAGTTCCTTCCGCGGCATCGTTCCGCCGGTCGGGTTGGTCGGGAAGTTGAGCAGAAGGACCTTCGATTTCGGGGTGATGCGTTTTTCCAGCTCCTCGGCCCGCAGCATGAACTGATCATGTTCGTGGACCGGAATGGCCACCGGCACGCCATGGGCGAGGGTCACGCTCGGGGCATAGCTGACGTAGCAGGGCTCGTGGTAGAGCACCTCGTCGCCCGGGTTGAGCAGGGCGCGCAGGGCGATGTCGATGGCCTCGGAAACGCCGACCGAGACGAGAATTTCCGCGGGGGCGTGGTATTCCACCTGGAACTGCTTGGCCACGTAGGTGGAGATGGCCTCCCGCAGGCGGGGGAGGCCCAGGTTTGAGGTGTAGCCGGTGCGGCCCTTCTCGAGGGAGAAGAGCGCCGCCTCACGGATGTGCCACGGGGTGGCAAAGTCGGGTTCGCCGATGCCGAGCGAGATGACATCGTGCATCGACTGCACGACCTCGAAAAAGTCGCGGATGCCCGAACGCGGAATGTCGCGCACGTGCGCGGCAATTTTGTCGTTCATGGCGTGCGTCATGGGCTGACCGGCAGGCGGTCGTCCGGCGTTTCCCCGACGAGCTGGGCGCCATTCTCCTTGTAGCTCTTGAGCCGGAAATGCGTGGCCGTGGAGATGACCGGCTCGAGGGTGCTGAGTTTTTCCGAGACGAAGCTGGCCACCTCGCGCAGGCTTCCGCCTTGGACGACGACCATGAGGTCATAGCCGCCGCTCATCAGGTAACAGCTCACGACTTGGTCGAACTTGGCGATGCGTTGGGCGATGCGGTCAAATCCGCCGCCCCGCTCGGGAGTGATGCGCACCTCGATCATGGCGGTGACGGTGTTCTTGTCGAAGCGCTCCTTGTCCACGATGGCCTGATAGCCGCGGATCACGCCCTCCTGCTCGAGACCCGCGATGCGTTGGTTGACTTCCTCGACCGAAAGGTTGAGCTGCCGCGCGAGGTCCTCGCGGGGGGCGTTAGAGTCTTGTTGCAGCAGGCGGAGCAGGGTTTCCATAAGAACGGGCGGGAAGTATGGGCAGGCGGCGGCCCGGTGGCAAGATGGAGGGCTTGCCAAGAGGCGCGGTTGGCCGATATTTTGCGGCTCCATCGCCGATGTAGCTCAGTTGGTAGAGCAGCTGATTCGTAATCAGCAGGTCACGGGTTCGAGTCCCGTCGTCGGCTTTTCCCTTCCAATGCCCGGCGGCTGCCATGCGGTTTTTGCCGCGCCCTGAGGTGGAGGAAAATGAGGTCCGCTTGCCTCGCTTCAAGGAAAGCTTATAAGAGTGGTGATGTTTTCCGCCGCCAAGTCTTTGTTTCTGCGGCTGGTGCTGGTCGTTATGCCGGTTCTGGTCCTGTCCGGCTGTGGTCCACAAGTGAAGTCGGGCCAGGACGAAAAGAAGACATCCGAGCCGGCCGAGCGTCGTGACATCCGCGAGGAGATCCGCCTGAGCGGCGACATTGCCCCCGCCTACCAAGTCGAAATAAAACCCGAGGTCGGCGGCAAGATCAAGGAGGTGCTGGTCACCACGGGGCAGCAGGTCAAAATGGGCGATCTTCTCTTCGTCATCGACGACCGCGATCTCCAGATTGAGAAATCCTCCGCCCAGGTCGAGATCGACGGGGCCAAGGTCTCGGTCGAAAAGCTGGCGGGCAACCTCGGGCGCGCGCGCGAGCTTTTCCAGGCCAAGCTCATCAGCAAGGAAGTTTACGACAACCTCGATGCCGATTCACGGCTGGCCGAGAACGCTTTCCAACGCGCGCAACGCCGGCTGGAAACCGTCGAGGATCGCATCGAGCGGACCCGCGTGCTGGCCCCGGCCGACGGCACCATCCTGTCTGTTCCTGTCATCGCCGGACAGGTCGTGGTGGCGGCCATGAGTGTGAACGCAGGCACCGCGCTGGCCACCCTGGCTGACTTGTCCACTTTGCTGATCGATGCCCATGTCAACCAGCTCGACATCGGCAAAATCGCCAATGGCAGCACGGTGGAAGTTCTTTCCGGCACGGAGGCCGAGACGCGGTCGACGGCCCGCTTGAACTTCATCGCCCCGCTGGCCACGACAAAAAACAACGTGAAAGGATTTTCCATCCAAGCGGTGCTGGAAGCTTCTGCGGGGGAGTTCCGGCCGGGCATGACGGTGGGACTGCGTCTGCCTTTGGCGGCCGCGACCAATGTGACCTCCGTGCCGGTGTCTTCCGTCTTTATTTCCGGCGGGAGCAAGGTGGTTTACGTGGAGAAGACGGACGGCCCGGCGGAGAAACGTCCGGTCGAAGTGGGGGTGACTGATTTATTCCACGCCGAAATCAAGTCCGGGTTGCAGGAGGGCGAGCGGGTGCTCCTGACCGAACCGCCACCGGAGCAACCCTGACCCGACGATGACCGTGGTGGAAATGCGCGACGTGCGCAAAGTCTACGGCACGGGCCCGGACCCGGTGGCCGCGCTGGATGGCGTGAGCCTGCGCATCGAACCGGGCGAGTTTGTGGCCATCACTGGATCGAGCGGCAGTGGCAAGTCCACGCTCATGCACCTCGTCGGTTGCCTCGACACGGCGACGTCCGGCCATGTGGCCGTGGCGGGCGAGGATGTGAGTCGGGCCGGTTCCGACCGCCTGGCCCGTCTGCGCAACCGGAGCATTGGCTTTGTTTTTCAGGCCTTCAACCTCCTCCCGCGTCTCGATGTGCAGCACAACATCGAACTGCCGCTGGTCTACGCCGGGGTGTCGGCGGCGGAGCGGCGCGAGCGGGCGCGCGAGGCTGCGGCCAAGGTCAATCTGACCGACCGCCTGACCCACCGTCCGTCCCAACTCAGCGGCGGACAATGCCAGCGCGTCGCCGTGGCGCGCGCGTTGGTCAATGATCCGGCTTTGCTCCTGGCCGACGAACCGACGGGGAACCTCGATTCGGTCAACGGGGCCGAGGTGCTCAAATTGCTCGCCGGGCTGCATGCCCTTGGCCGCACCGTCGTGTTGGTGACCCACGACCCCGCGGTGGCGGCGCGGGCGGCCCGTTGCATCGAACTGAGCGATGGCCACATCATCAAGGACACCGCATCATGAGCTGGTTCGCCGGATTGCTCATCGGTTTGCGGGAAATCCGCGAGCACAAATTCCGCAGTTTTCTCACCATGCTGGGGGTCATCCTCGGTGTGGCCAGTCTGCTGGCCATGTTCGCGCTGACGGCCGGCATCGCCACAAGCTGGCGCACGACCATGCAGCAGATGGGAGGGCTCGAGCGCGTGGGCGTGGTCGACAAGGAGGTGTCGCTTGAGTTCGCGGACATGAAGGCCCTCTCCCCCGGTCGCACCCTGGCCGACGCCGAGGCGCTGCGCTCAGCCTCTGATCTTATCTCCCACGTTTCGCCCGAGATGCAGGTCGGCGGAACATTGTCGGCCGCCGATGGCGAAACGATGAATGGCCGCATCGTCGGCGCCTGGCCGGATAACCTCGCCGTGCAGCAGCATGTGGTCGGTCAGGGACGATTCATCACCGCACTCGACGTCGAGCGCGGCACGCGGGTGGTCGTGCTGGGCGACGAAATTGTTGCCGGGCTGTGGCCGACCGAGCACGGCTCGGACGCTGATTTCACGGGGAGGGTCATCACGATCAATGGTCGCCCGTTCAACGTGGCGGGAGTGCTCCAGCGCTACGAGCGCGAGGAGGACAAGCGCCGCGCGTCCGAGGCGCGTCGCACCGGGCGGCCCGTTCCGTCCGGCGGAGGCGGCGGCATGGGGCGGCGCGACCCCTTCCGCTGGAAGAACGAGTCCATCATTGTGCCCCTCAGCACATTCTACCACGAGTTCCGCTCGGGGCAGACCAACGCGCCACCGCTGGCCATGGCCAAAATCGACGGCCTCAATTTTCGCGTCCGCGACATCGGTCACTTCAACGAGGCACTGGCCGAGGCTGGGGGCATTCTGAAGCAGACCCACCGGGGGATTGATGACTACGACTTTGAGACGCGCGAGGACTGGTTCGAGCGGATGGAAACAAGCCTGCGGGCGACGAAATTGAGCGGTGGCTTGATTGCGGGTATCAGCCTCTTGGTCGGGGGGATCGGCATTGCCAACATCATGCTGGCCAGCATCGCCCAGCGGGTGCGCGAACTCGGGGTGCGGCTCGCCGTGGGCGCGCGGCGTCGCGACGTTTTTCTCCAGATCCTGGCCGAGAGCACGGTTATCGGCGTGGTCGGCGGTTTGCTCGGCTTGGGGGCCGGGTTTTTGCTCCTTAAATTGCTCGAACTCGTCGCCCCGCTCGACAGCCCACCGGTGGTCGAGTGGTCGGCGGTGGTCATCAGCGTCGGCTTCGCCACCACCGTCGGCGTCCTCAGCGGGCTCTACCCGGCCTGGCGCGCGTCGCGGCTCGATCCGATTTCCGCCCTCCGCTACGAATAGTCTCGTGAAGCCCCTGCTCCGGTCATGTTGCCCGTTCCTCGCGCTGGTCGCGTGTGCTTTCGCGCAGAAGCAGGAATATTTCGTGGCGCTGACGTATCCGCAGGCAGTGCAACTGGCTCTGCAAAAAAACTTCGCCATCGAGGGCGCCTCCTACGATCCGCTGATCAGCCGGGCCAAGCTGCGGAGTAGTGAAGGCAAATTTGACCCGGTTCTCAATGCCTCGGTCATCCGGGAGGATAACGAGGAGAATCTCGCGGGGCTGGCGGATCTGACCCAGACCACGGCAGGCACCCTGCAATCCTACGGCACGCGCAGTCTGCGTGATTATGCGGATGTGGGTCTCACCGGGCTCACCCCGTGGGGCCTGACCTACGACTTGGGGGCCAACGTGGAGAACCGGCAGGCCTCGACCAGCGGTTACGGGGACCGTTTCGCCTCGTTCATCGGGCTGAGTGTCACCCAGCCGCTGCTGCGCAACTTCGGCACGGATGTGAACATGGCGTCCGTGCGGCTGGCCCGGGCCGACACCGCGATCTCCGGCTGGGCTTACCGGCGCGAGGTCATTGATACGGTGACCCGCACAGCCGAGGTCTACAACGAGCTGTGGTTTTCCTCCGGCAATGCCGAGGTGGAGCGGCGATCGCGGGAGTTGGCGCGGCAACTCGCGGCCGACAACCGACGACGGTCTGAGATCGGCGTCATGTCTCCGCTCGACGTTCTCCAGGCGGACAGCGACGTGGCCTCGCGCGAGGAGCGCGTGCTCGTGGCCGAACGCAAGCAGGCGGATGACGAAAATTTCCTCAAGGAACTCGTGACCAACCGGGTCGAGGATGTGCTAGCCGTGCGCCTTGACATCGCCCCGCCGGCCCGTGCGCCAGGCATCGCGAAAAACCGCCAGGCCGACCTGGCTGCCGCGGTGCAGAACCGTCCGGACTTCCGCTCGGCCATGCTTGAGTTGGAGAAAAAGAAAATCAACGTCGTGTTCACCCGCAATCAGGCCCTCCCGCAATTGGACTTGGTCGCGAGTCTGGGCAGCAATGGCATCGACCGGCAGTTTGCCGACAGCGTTTCGCGCACGTTGCAAACCAACGCCCTGGCCTGGTCGATCGGCGGCGTCTTCAGCCTTCCGGTGCCCAATCGCACCGGTCAGGGAAACCTTGAGGCGGCCAAATTGGAAGTGACGCGGCAGCTCGTCGAATTGAAGCGTCTGGAGCAAAGCATCATGGTCGAGGTGGACAACGCCGCCGGCCAGGTTGAGACCGCGGCCAAGCGCATCGAAGCCACCGCCGCCGCCCGCCTGCTGGCCCGCGAGACCTTGGTGGCGGGCGAGACCAGACTGCGTGCCGGTGCGGCCACGACTTTTGAGGTGCTGCAATTTCAACGCGATCTGGCCACTGCCGCGATCGCCGAAATCCGGGCCAAGGCCGACTACAATATCGCCGTGGCCCGTTACCAGCAGGCCACGGCCACGACTCTGCAGCGGCAGGGTATCACTTTGGGTGACTGACCCGAGGGGCGCTAACATAAGGCGTGTTTTGGATTGTTTGGCCGTTTGAGGAAAAAGCGGTGCAAAAGATCACCGCAGTCCAAAGCGGGCTGCGCCCGCGAAAGAAAAGCGCGCGTCGCTCCCCATAGGCTGGGCGTCCCTCTGGGCTTAAGTTAGCGCCATTCCACACTGACCGAATTGGCCCGTGACTGGATTTCGGGCCATCAGGCTTTGCCGCCGAAGGAAGTGTGGTCGTCGAGGTCGAGGATTTCGAACCAGGTGCCGATGTCCTCTCTTTCGGCCCCGCCGGCTTGGGCGAGCATGCCATTGACGTAAGTGCGGGTGTCGTTGTCCGAGGGCACGGCGGCCTCGCGGAAAGCGCTCCACTGCGCAATCTCGTAGTCGCTGTGTTTGATCGGGGCATTCGCTTCAACCCAGGCAAGGATCTCGCCATCACCGAGCCCCTTGGCCACTTCGGCCTTGAGGACGATGGGATCAATCCCGGTGAAACTGAGGAAGCGCTGATCGAGCGGACAGTTATAGCGGTATTCGCCATTGAGGCCGGCGATTTCGGCGCGGCATTTGTCGAGTATTCTGGGCAGGAGGACATAACCGCCGAGGCGGGTGCGCGGGCTGCGTGGTGGGCGTTGAGTGAGGTTGATGGACATGATGTGTGTTGTGTTCAGACTAATTTGTTTATTTGGTCAGGAAAGGGGGAGAAGATGGCGGATCGCGTGGATGGCCTCACGGACTGGAGTGGCGGTGAGGTTTGCTTGGAAGGTCTTGGGAGTCTTTTGCTTTTCGATGCTTCGTCGAGCAGTCGCTCGTAAATCACGATCCACTCGAGGTTTCCGCGGACGAGAACTTCAGGCCGGGGTCGCTAAAGTCGCTGAATTCTGGGGCAAGCTTGATGAAGGGATATGAGCACTTTCCGCTGTGGTCCATGATCCTCGCCGTGATTGCCTCGAAAAATGCCAGCAGACGGATAATGGTGTCTGGTTCGGTGGAAGTCGAGAGGAGCAATTGGTCTACACGTCACTGGATTGTTGTTCGAGGCGACTTGCTGGATGCTGGACCTTGCCGCGCAACCCTCGGGACCCAGCGGGGTTTAATGGGGGCATATGGCAGCTGCGGTAAAAATCGACTGGGATGCGTCTGCGGCCGCGCACCTGCTGCGGCGGGCCGGTTTCGGGGGGACGCCCGAGGAGGCGGAGGGGTTGGCCGCGCTGGGGTTGGAGGGTGCCGTTACGCAATTGCTGGCTGCGCCACCGCCCGGCCCGCCGCCTCCGGTGACGGATCCGGCGGAATTTGTCACCCGTCGGCGTTTGCGGCGCGCACAGCGGGACGGAGGGGAAGAGGCACGTCAGGCCGCCAACGATTTCAACCGCGGGCAGAGGCAGACTTTTGAAGCCGTCCGGTTCTGGTGGCTCAACCGGATGCGGTCCTCCTCGCACGCGGTGCGCGAAAAGCTGACCCTTTTCTGGCACGGGCACTTTGCCACGAGTCAGGCCAAGGTGAAGTTCAACCATCTGATGCTGCGGCAAAATCAGACCCTCCGGGATCTCGGAGTCGGCCGGTTCCCCGCGCTCTGCCGGGCGATGGTCAGCGATCCGGCGATGCTGGAATGGCTCGACGGGCGGCAGAATCAGGGGAAGTCGCCGAATGAAAATTTCGCCCGTGAGGTCATGGAGCTGTTCACCCTGGGGGAGGGACATTACTCGGAGGAAGACATTCGCGAGGCGGCGCGCGCCTTCAGCGGTTGGACGGTGCGGCCGGAGGACGGGGAGCCAATCTTCCGGCGGCCGCGGCATGATGACGGGATCAAGCGCCTGCTGGGCAAGTCGGGTCCCTTCGGCGCGGACGAGGCGGTGGAGATCATCTGCGAGCAACCGCGGTGCGCGGAGTTTTTGGCCGCAAAGCTTTGGGAATTTTACGGCTACCGCGGGCCCGAACCGGCCCTGGTCCAATCGTTGGCCGGGCACTACCGGGCCAACAAACTCGAGACGGGCAAGCTGCTGCAGGAAATCTTCACCCATCCGGAATTCTACTCCGCCCGGTCCCGCGCCGCGCAGATCAAGAGCCCGGTGCAATGGCTGGTCCAAGCGTCGCGTGAAACGGGCCGGCAGTTGCTGCCCCCGGGGCTGGCTCTCCCGCTTTCCGCGGAGTTGGGCCAGAGCCTCTTTGCCCCGCCCAGCGTCAAAGGCTGGGACGGCGGCACCTCGTGGATCAACAGCGCCACGCTCATCCGCCGGAGCAACACGGCCAAACTTTTCGCCGTGGCTGCGCCCCCGCTGCCCGTGGAAACCGCCACCACGATGGACGCCGTGGCTTGGGCGACGGTTGCGCCGGAGGAGACACGGATTGATGAGGAAGCCCTGCAGGAGCGCCTCGTGCGGGTCTTTCTCGCCGCGCCGCCCGGGGCGGCCACCGGCAAGCATTTGGCCGCCGTGCTGGCTGACGCGGATTTTCCCTGTGCGGACGAAACGGTGCGCGACGCATCGGTTGTCCTTCTCGGCTCCCCGGAATACCAACTGACCTGATCCCATGACGCATCACTTCTTCACCCGCCGCCGCTTCTTGCGCACGGTTCTCCTCGGGGGCGCGATTGCCCCGACCGTGCCGTCCTTCGTCAACCGCACGTTCGCCGCGCTCGAGGGAGCAGCCTCCTCGAGTTTCTCACCGGCCACCGGGCGGGACGGCACGATTCTCGTGGTCATGCAATTGGCCGGCGGCAATGACGGTCTGAACACGCTCGTGCCCTACGCCGACGACGCTTATTTCAAGGCGCGGCCCAAGCTGGCCCTGCCCGCGAACAAAATTCACCGGATCAATGACTACTGCGGCCTGCATCCTGCGTTGAAGAATCTCGCGGCGCTCCAAGGCGAGGGCCATGCAGCCATCGTGCAGGGAGTGGGCTATCCGAATCCGAACCGCTCGCACTTCCGTGCGACCGAGATATGGCATTCGGCCAGCGACGCGGACAAAAATGAAGCCTACGGGTGGCTCGGGCGGTATTGCGACGCGGCCTGCGCGGGCGAGGACCCCGGGGCGGAAACCGGAGCGGCTCTGGCCATCGGCGATCAGGTCCCGCAGGCCCTGCGTTCCAAGTCCGGCGGCGCCATCGCCATTGGTGCGCCGCAGGATTACCAGTTCCAAAGCGGCATGGACCCCGCACCGATGGAACCGGAGGACGACGCGGTTGCACCTGCGGGCGGCTCAATCGACATGCTCTTCGGCGAAGCCGGACACGAACCGGCTGTGGCCGATTTTCTCCAGCGCACCGCGCTTGATGCGGTCGCATCCTCCTCCCAAGTGCAGCAGATTTTACATCAGTCCCGCCATGGCGCGACGTATCCGGCCAGCGACCTCGGACGCCGGTTGCAATTGGTCGGGCGTTTGATTGGCGGCGGGCTGCCCTCGCGTGTCTACTACGTTTCCCTCGGGGGATTCGATACGCATGCGAATCAGGCCAACTCGCACGAGCGGCAACTGGCCGTGTTCGACGAGGCGGTCGGGGCGTTCTGCCGCGACCTGAAGGATCAGGGAAATTTTGACCGCGTGACACTCCTGACCTTCAGTGAGTTCGGTCGCCGGGTGGCCGAGAATGCGAGCGGTGGCACCGACCATGGTGCGGCCGCACCGCTGTTCCTGTTTGGCGGGGCCCTGCAGGGCGGGCTGCACGGCAAGTATCCGAGCCTGGCCGATTTGAATCGCGGCGACCTCAAGCACAGCACCGATTTTCGCAGCGTCTATGCCGCCCTGCTCGATCAGTGGCTCAAGACGCCCTCCGTTCCGATCCTAGGTCGGGATTTCGGCCAGGTGCCGTTCCTCGGCAAGATATAGAGCGGGTTAAACAAAGTTGTAGCGCTTCTAGGTGGGAGGTGTTCCGAGGTGGCATCGGCTTTAAGCCGATGATCGGAGGGGTTCACCGGCAGGATGCCGATGCCACGCTTCCGGCTACAGAAAATCTGAAGCGGATCCAATCATATTGAAGTCATTATATTGTCTTGCCGACACGCGCGGCTTTGGTTGAGATGGATGGCATGAAGTCAGAAGCAAGTTCCCGAGTTCCATTGATGTCTGGTTTTTTGTCCGAGTTGGCGGCCTTTTGTCGCGCCGAGCATGGACGGGTCAGTCGGTTGGCCGAGGATTTGGGCATTGCTCAACCTCATGTCTCGGCGTGGTTGACGGGCAAACAGGCGCCGTCGGGCGAATACACGCTGCAGATTCAGGCGTGGCTGGCCCGGCAGGGCGGGTCAAGCGGCAGATCCCGACGGACGGGGCGGCCGCATCCGCGCAAGACAACCTCGATGTCCCCGGAAGATCAAGAACTGCGAACTGACGGGATTCCGGTGTGGTTGCTGTGAGCAGACCTACCCGCCGGGAAGCAGTTTGACGTCGTCGAGATAGAGCACGCCGTCGGGGGCGGTGAGCTCGAAGGAGATTTCCAAGACGGCCTCGGACGTGGTTTTTTCTTTGTTGAGATCCTTTTCCTTTTTGAACTCCACCTTGAACTGACGTGTGACCTTGGACCAGTTGGCGCTGGGGCGGAAGTCGAAGGCGTCTTGGTCGCCGTCCCCAATGGCGTTGAGTTGCTTGGTCACGGCCCCCCGCTCGCCGCGCACGATGCGGTCTTGGCCGATTTGCTTGAAGCCGCGCCAGCCAAGAATGACGCTGCCGTTGCTGATGCCGGAGCCCTTGACCTGAAACGAAAGCGTGTAGGTTTTGCCGATCTCGAATTGCACGTTTTGGCGGAGGACGAAGTAATTGTTCGGTGCTCCGACGGCACGGATTTCGGCCGCATCGCGGAAGACGCGGTCCTTGTCCGCCTGGGTTGCCTTGCGGTCGAATGTGCGGGAGGCGGCGGTGGTGAGCGTGGGGCGGGGGAGCAATTTGTTCGCCGTCGGCGCGTAGCCGAACTTGAGTGCGCGGGTGCCTTCGGCTGGCGCAGCAGCGGCGTCGTCCGCCGCAGCCACCGCGTTGGCGAAGGCGTAGAAGTTGCCGCGCGACGAGCCCGTCTCGACGTCCCATTGCGAAGGCAGCATCCACGAGGCGGGCACGGGTTTGTCGCCGGTCAGATCGACCGCGGCCTCAAACTTGGGTGCTTCCTTCGTTCCCTTGTTGACCGCCCAGGCCAGGCGGCCGTTGCTGCGTCCGGCCACAAGGTCGAAAAGGCCGTCGCCGTTCAAATCGCCCGTGGCAAGCGAGTGGATGCCCGAGCCGAGGGTCAGCGCCTGCTCTGCGTTCTGGGTCATTTCGCCGGCCTTGCCGAGAAATCCAGTCGGCTTGATCGTGTCGCCAAATTTCCAATCCTTCGTCCGCAGGTAAACGGTGATCCGGCCGCGGCGGTCGGCGACCAACAGGTCCAGCAGCCCGTCGCCGTTCGCGTCGGCCAAGGCGGGGCTGAGCTGCTCACGCCCCTCGCCGAGGGCGAGAGGCTGGCGCTTTTGCTCGTCGAAGACGGGAGCGGCCGCCGAGCCCTGGTTGAGGAAGAGGTGGACGTTGTTGGCTGAATAGGAGCCTTCGCCGACGAGGAGGTCGGGCTTGCTGTCGCCGTCCCAGTCGTGCAGGAGCGGGGCAAACACATTGCCCCAGCGGTGGGTCGGGTCTTTCATCGTCGGGACCATGCCCTTGCTCACGGGTTGGGGCTGGGCGAACTGCGGGATGCTGACGGAGCCGCGGTTGGGGAGGAAAAAAATCTCACCGAAATAGTTGCCGGCGACGAGGTCGAGCTTGCCGGTCTTTGTCGTGTCGGCCAGCCCGACCCGCACGCCCTGGCGGCGTTTGGCCCAGCGCAGGGCCCATCCGGAGGCCTCGGGGCCGCTGAGTTGGGGCGGTAGCCACGGCGGATCGCCCTCGGGCACGGCGAGGAACGGCAGGGTCAGCTCGCCCACGGTGAACTTCGGCTGTTCCTTGCTCCCGCTGTTGAAATACATGCGAACGTAGCCGAGCGGGTCAGCCGAGAGGAGATCGACCAGTCCGTCGCCGTTGAGATCGCCCGCCGCAACGGAGAGCGGCATGGGGGTGTCGGCGATGTTGCCGCCCTCGTTGAGCACGGGAAGAAAGCCCCGGAAACCCGCGAGAAAGCCGTCGCGGTCCACGCCCGTCCAAAGGTTGGGCGACTGCAGGGTGCGCTCGAATCCGCCGTTGCGGATCGCGTCCTTCGGACCGGCAGGGGCCGCCGGTTGCGCGGGTTTGGGCGCGGGGGGTTGTTGGGCCTGGAGCGATGCTGCGAAGAGACCGAGGAGCAAGCCGAAACGCACGAGACGCATTCCGATAGACTTAGGCGATTTCGTCCGACGAGGCGAGAAGCTTGTTGCCCTTCGAGTCGCCGCCGGGAGTGAAGCCGTGCATCGTTTGATCCGTTCTGTTAATTCTCTTGGAGGTTTTTCCCGCCAGACTGTGAACTCGCCTAATTCCCCCGTCGCCGTCGGCCCGTGGACCTGGTCCGCCACCGCGCCTGGACGCGCCGAATGGCTCGGCAATCACACGGACTACAACGACGGCTTCGTTCTCGGACTGGGCCTTGATGTCTCCACCACGGTGCAGGCCCGCCGTCGCCGTGAGCAAATCCTGTCCCTCCGCGCGGCCGACCTCGGCCGGGGGTGTTCCATGGAATTGGGTGCTCTGGCCGCCGTCGAATCCGAATCCTGGGCCAACTACGTCTTCGGCGTGGCGGCCGGGTTCCTCTCCCGGAGCGCGAATCCCTGCGGGCTCGACTTGGAGATTCGCAGCACCGTGCCGATCGGTGCCGGCTTGAGCAGCAGTGCGGCGCTTGAGTGCTCGACCGCGCGGATTTTTCAGCAGGCTTGGGGCACGGATTTCGATGATCTGGAGCTGGCCCGGATCGGTCAGGAGGCCGAACACAAATTCGCCGGCGTGCGTTGCGGGCTGCTGGACCAGGTCACCTCGCTCTTCGCCCGAGAGGGGCGGGCGGTTTTTCTCGATTGCCGTTCGCTGGAGGTCGAGCGTGTTCCCGTTCCGGCTGGTGCGCGTTTTGTCATCGTGCAGAGCGGAGTGCACCACGCGCTGGCCGATGGCGCTTACAACGCGCGTCGCGCCGAGTGCGAGGAGGCGGCGCGTCTCCTCGGAGTGATCAAATTGCGGGATGCCACCGAAGCCATGGTTGAGGAGGCGGTCCAGTCCGGCCTCCTGGAGGGTGATCCGCTCAAGCGGGCCCGCCACATCACCGCCGAGAACGCGCGGGTCCTGACGGCCGTGGACGCCTTGCGCCGTGGCGATTTGGTCACGGTCGGTGCCGCGATGAGCGCTTCCCACGACAGCTCGCGACGGCTCTTCGAGAATTCCTGCGAGGAACTCGATTTTCTGGCCTCCACCGCGCAGCACATTCCCGGCTGCTTCGGCGCCCGGCTCAGCGGGGGAGGTTTCGGCGGAGCGATCATTGCCATGGTCGCTGCCGGGCAGGAGGACGCCTTTGTCCGCACCATGCAATCCCAAGTGAGTGCCGCCTGGGGGCGCGTCCCACCATGTCTCATCACCGCGGCCGGTGGGCCGGCCTGAGTTTTTCCCATGATCAAAGAAAGCGTCTTCGGCCGTCTCGCGGATGGCCGTGCGGTGGTGCGTTATGAATTGTCCTCGCCCCGCGGTTTATCCGTCGGCCTTTTGACCTACGGCGGGATCATCCAATCCTTGCAGGTGCCCGATGCCGCGGGGATTCGGGCGGATGTGGTGCTTGGGTTTGATCAACTTGATCCTTATTTGCGCGGTCATCCCTATTTCGGCTGCATCGTCGGACGCGTGGCCGGGCGCATCTCGGACGGAAAATTTACTCTCGGAGGCCAGGCCTACCAATTGGCTCGGAACGACAGCCCCAACCACCTGCATGGCGGGGCCATCGGGCTGGACAAGCGGAACTGGCGGGCCGAGGTCGTCGGCGATGGCGTGACGCTGCGCTACCACAGCCCGGACGGCGAGGAGGGCTACCCAGGGGCTGTGGACTTCGCTGTGACCTACCGGCTGAGCGCGGAGAATGAACTCATCATCGAAACAGAGGCCGTCGCCAGCGCGCCCACGCCCGTCAGCCTGACCAATCACTCCTACTTCAATCTTGCCGGCGAGGGCCGGGGGACGATCGAGGAGCATTGGCTGGAGATTTTTGCGGAGAGTTATGTGCCCGCGGATGAACACTCGACCCTGAGCGGTCGTCGCGAGCCGGTGGCCGGCGGGGCGAATGACCTCCGCACCCCACGCTGCCTGCGCGAAGTCGTGCCGGGGTTGCACCAGCAGCACGGGGAAAATTACCTCCTCCGTGCCGGTCCGGTGGTCGAATCCCGACGGGTCGCCCGCTTGGTCGATCCTCCAAGCGGGCGGAGAATGGAAATCTTTTCCGACGAGGAGTGCCTGCAGCTCTACACCGGGGTGAAGCTCGACGCCTCGCTCACGGGCAAAAGTGGCGCGCCCTACGTCCAGTATGCCGGGCTTTGTTTGGAGTGTCAGGGTTACCCCGATGCGATCGGGGAAGGCCCTTTTGAGTCCATCGTGGTCCAGCCCGGCGCGCCGCGCCGACGGACGACGAAGTTTGTCTTCGGCCCCCGGTAGGGCCCGCTGGCCTCAGCGGGCCGCGGGCCTAGCTCTCCTCTTCGCGGCGCAGGCGGCTGCTGAGCCAGAGGCTGAAGAAAAACAAAGCGAGGAGCAGAACACCCGGCGCCGCCCCGAAGGGTTGATTGCGGGCCTTGGTGAACTGGTTCTGGATGACCTCACCGATGGTGGGATCGGCCCCGCCGCCCATCAGGGTGGTGATGGCAAACATGGCGATGGCCGGGACGAAAACGAGCAGGATGCCGGCGGCGATCCCGGGCTTGGTCAGCGGCAGCACGACTTGGGCGAAGACGCGCGCCGGCCGCGCCCCAAGATCGTAGGCCGCCTCGATGAGCGAGCCGTCGAGTTTCTCCACACGCGTGTAGATCGGGAGAATCATGAAAGGCAGGAAGTTGTAGACGAGGCCGAAAACGATGGCGAAAGGGGTATACATGAAGCTGATCGGCGCACTGGTCAGGTGCAGGCTCATCAACAGGCCGTTGAGCAAACCATCCTGAGAGAGAATGGAAATCCATGCGTAAGTGCGGATGAGATAATACCAACGTCCCCTTGCTTTTGGACTGCTCCATAGGAGTAGGAAAAAGTGGCATCGGCTTCCAGCCGATGAGATCGGTTTCTTCATTGGCAAGGATGCCAATGCCACGAGTTTTCCTGGCCGCCCAAAGTCTATTTGCAAACGGACGTTGGTCTAACTGGTCCAGAACGGAATCATGACCAGCATGATGAGCAGCCCGCGCCAGCGTTCGTTTAAGCGGCCGATGAAGTAGGCCACGGGTTAGCCGAGGACCATGCAGATCACGGTGGTGAGGAAGGCATACCAGACCGAGACCCCGAGGATGCGCGGCCACTTCCAGTCGAAGGCGCGGATGTAATTCTCGAGGTTGAAGGAGAAAATGACCCGGCCGAGGGCCTCGCGCTGGCAGAAGCTGACGACCACGAGCATCAGCGTCGGAACGACGACGAAGATGACAAGCCAGGCGAGTATGGGAGCCACGCACAGCCACGGCCCGAAGCCGGTCCGTCGCTGGTGCGACGGGGCGGCGGCCATAACAGCTACTGGACTTTGATCGTTCTGATGAGGTCGTCGACTTTCGAGGCCTGTTCGCCGATGTCGGTGAACAGCGTGGCCTTGGTCACGTCAAACCCGGGCGGATAGCTAGCCGGGTTGTTCAGCTGTTCCGGGCTGAGCAGCTTGCGCCCCTCGGCGTTGGGGTTGTAGTAGGGGAACGCGTCGGAGATCATTTTGCTGATGTCCGGGCGGAGGATGAAGTTCATGAACTGCTCGGCCGCGTCCTTGTTCTTCGCGGTTTTGGGCACCGCTAGGTTGTCGACAAACATGTGCACGCCTTCCTTGGGCATGACCCACTGGAACATCGGGTTTTCGGCGAAAAGCAGTGCGCCTTCCCCGCTCCAGACCACGCCGAGGTCGGTGTCGCCGTTGCTCATCGCTGTCTTCGGGCTGTCCGACTTGTAAACTTTCACTTTCGACAACCAGTCGCTCAGCGTCGGCGTGATGGCGGTGAGGTTGTTGTCGCTCACGTCGTTGATCGGGAGGTTGTTGGCGGCCAGGCCCCAACTGACAATTTCCCGGGCGTCATCGAGCACCACGATACGGCCCTTGTGCGCGTCGGTGAAAACATCGGCGTAGCCCACGACCGGACCAGGCACGACTTCGGCGTTGTAAACAATGCCGACAAATCCCGCCATCCACGGCACGCAGTATTTGTTGCCCGGATCAAAGGCCATGTTGCGGAACTCGGGGGCGAGGTTCTTGAGGTTGGGGATCTTTTCCTGGTCGAGTTCCTGCAGGAGGCCCTGCTTCATCAGGGCCTCGCTGGAGTATTCGCTCGGCTGGATGAGATCGTAGGCGCCGCCAGCCAGCAGTTTGGCCAGCATTTCCGCGTTCGAGGCGTAGTTCTCGACCGCCACCTTAATGCCGGTTTCTGCCGTGAACTTGTCGATGACCGTTTGCGGGACGTATTCGGGCCAGCAAAAGAGTTTGAGGGTGTATTCGGTTTTGGCGCAACCGCCGAGGAGCATTGCTCCGGCGCAGGCTGCGGCCATCAGTATATGTTTGTGGTGCGTTTTCATGAGGATTTTTTGCGGTTGAAGATCTGGCTGCCGCCGAAGAGGACAGAGCGTTTCCATGGTCATTCACTATCTGATGAGAGGCTTGGCGCGTGGCCAAGGAGCACGGGCGTCCCGTCGGCGGGACGCCCGTCACGACTCGACAACACAGGCGGGACACGCCTGTGCTCCCTGGAAAACCTGCGCAAGAACAACCTTGGGGCGCGTGGGTTTTGCATCGTTCCGGCTCGGGGCATTGAGTCGCGGGTTCAATCCGACCCGCATTATGCCATAAACCTTGAGGGGGGAGAGTCTGCGAATCGGCCCCGCTGGTGAAGACGGTAAAGATGTATTCATCGAAGGAAGGGGTGAAGGCCATGAGCCCGCCGGCCACGATAACCAGCTAGAAGGCCTGCAGCGGAGTGGGCCCCAAGATCGAGGGCGGCCTCCTCCAGCGCCGGATCAATCCCTTGGAGGCGGGCCTGCACGCCGACGAGAATAAACGGAAAACAGATGGTCGTGTGCGCGATAATGAGCGTCGTGGAGCCCAGCGGGAGGTCCAGTGAGACAAAGAGAACCAGCAGACTCACGCCCATCAGCAGCTCGGGTATGACCATGGGAATGAGGATAGGCGGCCCCAGTGTGCGCTGGGCCGGAAACCGGTAGCGGTAAAGCAGCCAGGCGGCCGAGGTGCCGATGAAGACCGAGAGAGCCGTGCCGGCCAGCCTAAAAAGCGCAGCCGGGACGAGGCTGGATAAAGCGGACAATCCAAACATCAGCCGCCCGGCCGAGGAAAAAAACCCGGCGGCTCCAAGAAGGAGCCGCCGGGCGCGGAGAGTTGGATTTGCGTTAGCTGACGTGCTGGTTAACGAGCTTGGTCATCTCGAACATGCTGACCTGCTTCTTGCCGCCAAAGACGGCTTTGAGCTTGTCGTCGGCATTGATCATCGTGCGCTTCTTCGCGTCCTGAAGACCGTTCTTCTTGATGTAGTCCCAGAGCTTCTTGGTCATCTGGCCGCGGGGCACCGGCTTCGAGCCGATCACGGCGGCGAGCACGGCGTCAGGCTGGATGGGCTTCATCAGCGCAGGGTTGGCCTTGCGCTTGACCTTTTTCGCGGGCTTCTTGGCGACTTTTTTGGCGGCCTTCTTGACGGTTTTCTTGGCGGGTGACTTGGTAGGTTTGTTTTTGGTAGGCATAGTTGAATTCTTCTTCTGGCAGGTCCCTGAGCGATCCGCAACATGAATTCTCGCCGCGTCCGGAAGCGCCGCGAGTCGTGCCGGCACCGTCGCGCTGACTCAGTCTCTGACGATTGGTCGGTCGCAGGCCCGCACGGTGTTGCGCATGAGCATGGCGATGGTCATCGGGCCGACGCCGCCCGGCACCGGGGTGATGGCGCGGCACTTCCGGGCGACGGCTTCGAAATCAACGTCTCCCACGAGTCGGTAGCCGCGCGGGTCGGACGCGTCTTCCACGCGATTGATCCCCACATCAATGACCACCGCGCCCTCGCGGACGTGGTCGGCCCCGAGAAAATTCGGGCGGCCGATGGCGGCGATGATGATGTCCGCCTTCCGCGTCACCGCCGCAAGGTCGCGGGTGCGGGAGTGGGCGATGGTCACGGTGGCATCCGCGCCTTTGCGCAGCAGCAGCAGGGCCATCGGTTTGCCCACGATGAGGCTGCGTCCGACGATGACGATGTTCGCTCCGCTGACGGGGATGTCGGCGGCGCGGAGCAGTTCGAGGCAGCCCAGCGGGGTGCAGGGGACGAGGGCGGACGGATCATCCATGGCCAGCGCGGCAACATTGAGCGGAGTGAATCCGTCCACATCCTTGCGCGGGTCGATGGCGCGGACGATGGCCCGCTCATCGATCTGGGGCGGAGGAGGTGACTGGACGAGGATGCCGTGGATGGCGGGGTCGGCGTTGAGTTCGGCCACGACGCCGAGCACTTCGTCCTGGGTCGTGTCGGCGGACAGTTCGATTTTGCGGGAATGCATGCCGAGGTCGCGGCAGGCGCGGTCCTTGGCGCGGACGTAGGCCATCGAGGCGGGATCCTGCCCGACCAACACCACGGCCAGTCCGGGCACGATGCCGGCAGCACGGAGGGCGGCGATTTCGGCCTTGGTCTCCTCCAGGCATCGGGCGGCGATTTTTTTTCCGTCGATCAGCTCGGGCATGGAAAAATTTTAGTCCGCCTGCGCGCGCATCACAGCTTCGATTTCGGCGCGGTTTTTTTCCAGGTCGTGCTCCTCGAGCGTGGGCGACGGCGGGATCGGCACGCCCATCGTGACCTCGACCCGGCTGAAGGGGAGGGGGATGGTGAAGCGGTCCCAGGTCTTCAGCCGCAGGCAGCCGTGGAATTTGAAGTGGGCAGGAATGATGGGGATGCCTGCTTTGGCCGCGAGGTAAACCGGGCCGGGGCCGAGAACATAGCGCGGGCCGCGCGGACCGTCCGGCGTGATGGCGATGTCGTAGCCGGCCTCGATTTTGTCCATCAGTTCGAGCAGGGCAACGGCCCCGCGCCGTGAACTCGACCCGCGGACCGATCCCATCCCGAGATGGCCGGCCAGTAACTCGAGCCACATCCCGTCGCGGCTCGGGCTGGTCAGGACGAGCAGGCCGCGGCGGCCGCGTGAATAGATCAGGCGAAAGGTGGCGCTGGCGGGAAGAATGCGGTTGTGCCAGAAGGTGTAGATGTGGGGTCCGGGCGGGGGAGACTGGCGGTAGTTCCCGGGGTCGGAAACACGGAGGCGCAGGGTGGCGAAGAGGGCGCGGATCAGCCACGCCCCGGCCCAGGCCGCGAAGCGTTGGGCGGTGGTGGGGTCGGCTGGGGTGTTTTTCATGCGCGGGGCGTAGAGTGGCAAAGCGCGCCAATTGCGCCAAGCATCCAGTCCGACGTTGATTTCAACCCCGAGGTGGGGATATTTGAATCATCTCCCATGGAATCCCCTGAATCGCAAACTCTCGTTGAACGGCTGATCGAGAAGTTCAACAACTCGCGCTTCTTCACGATTTCCTTCGTGTTGCATGCGCTGCTCATTGCCATTTTTGGCGGCACGGTCTTGTTCGAGGCCATGCAGGAGCCGCCGGACTTCGAGGGCGGGGAGGGTGGATTTATCAACACCGGTGATGAAGTGGCCGCGCCGCCCAGTGCTTCGCAGGTGCAGCCGCAGGAAACCACCTACACCGTGGCCACCCCTACGGCGCAGAACACCACGGTCGCGGCCATCACGACGACGGGACAAAACCCGTTGAATTTTGCCATGGATGCGATCATCACGCCGTCGGCCATGGTCAAGCCGACCACGACAGCCGTGGCGGCCGCGGCGCCTGCAGCCTCGGTCGGAGCGGCCGGCATGAGTGCGGCCATCGCCGGGCAGATGCGCGAGTTTACCGGCGGTTGGGGCCAAGGTTCCGGCAGCGGCACGGGCACGCGGCAGCGTGAGTTTGAATTCACCGCCTTCATCGCCAAATATGCCGGGGGCAACTGGGATTCGGTCTTCCGCATGATTGACAAGATCCCGCAGGGGGCGCTGCCCAACCTGCTCGAGTTCATCAGCAAAGAGTCGAGGGACAAGGTCAAGACGAACTACAAGCAGGTCCAGCCGATTGAGCTGAACAGCGACAAGCTCTTTGCGGTCAAGCCGCCGTTCATCTTTTTCACCGGCTCGCGGGATTTCAAGCTGACCGACCAGGAGGTGGCTAATCTGCAGAAATACGTCCGGCTGGGGGGCGCCATCTGGGGCGACAGCTCGGTGCCTGGACGTGGATCGTCCTTCGACATCGCCTTCCGTCGCGAGATGAAGCGCGTCATGCCCGACAAGGACAAGGACTTCGAGCCGCTGGATGTGAATGACCCGATGTTCAAGCGCGCGCCCTATTTCCCGGAGATCAAAGCGCAGCCTTCGGGGATCAATTACTATGACGAACCGGTCTACGTCATGCGCTACTTCGGCGAGATTTCCATCATTTACACGGCGAACAACTACGGCGACATGTGGGAGTTCGGCATCGAGCAGAAGGGCCCGCGGGATTGGCAGATCAACAACGGCCGCAACGAACGTGGCGAGCGCATCGCGCTCAACTGGGAACTCTACAGCAACAGCGGTCTCTACATTCACAACACCAATCCCAACCCGCCGATCGCCAGCTTGCTCGACACCTACAAGTTCGGCGCGAACATGATCATTCACCTGATCACCCGTTGGGAGGACAAGCTCCGCAGCGCCCCGCGGTTGTAGGCGCGGTCAGGTGCCGAAGATGCGGTCCCCCGCATCACCGAGTCCCGGGGTGATGTAGCCATGGTCATTCAATCGCTCATCCAGGGCCGCTCCGTAAATGGGCATGTCCGGGTGCGCCGCCCGCAGGCGTGCCACGCCCGGGCGGGCCGCGATGATGCAGGCGCAGGTCAACTTCGGGATGCCCTCGCTTTTCAGGCGGTCGGCGGCGGCTGCGAGGCTGTTGCCGGTGGCTAGCATCGGATCGAGCAGAAGAACATGGGCGCCGGCCGCACCGGGGGGGAGGCGAAAGTAATAGCTGACCGGCTCGAGGGTTTCTTCGTTGCGGAACATCCCGATGTGGCCGACCGCCGCGGCGGGCAGGATGCGCAGAATGCCATCGGCCATGGCCAGGCCGGCGCGCAGAATGGGCACGAGGACCAGGGGACGTGCGGCGCGAGCACCCGGAGCCATCCCAAGCGGCGTGCGAATCTCGGCCGGAGCGACCTCGAAATCTCGCAGCGCCTCGTAGGCGACGAGCTGCGCCAGCTCCTGCAGAAGGCGGCGGAAATCCGGCGGCGGGGTGGTTTCGTCGCGCAGGGCGGAAACCTTCAAGTCGGCCAGCGGATGGCGGACCAGATGGAAGCCGGGGATGGGTTGCTCGGTCATGTCGGGTGGGGGTCCCAACAGCATGGCGGCGACGCCCCTGCCCGGTCAATACGCCGCTGGCCCTGGGGGATCGACGACAGGGTTTGCCGTGTGGGGGTTTCCTGTTAGGTTCGAGGTTCTTCGCGCGCCGCCGCGCCGCCTGCCTCATGTCCGAACCCCCTTCGCCATCTCCTTCCTTCGGCCAGTGGGGGCCTTACGCCGAGCTGCTGTCCTACATCAAGCCCTACCGTGGCCGGTTCTTTTTCGGTGTGTCCATGGGCGTGCTCTTCGCTCTGGTCAATGGCTCCATTCCGTTAATCGTCCAACTGGTCGGCTCGCACGTTTTTCCTGGCGGAACGGACAAGGCCAAGATGGCCGAGGCCGCCATGTCTGGCGCTGGCCCCGGGGTCGAATCCGTCCTGTGGGTCTGCCTGCTCGTGCCTCTCGTCATGGTCTTGCGCGGTGTCTTCTCCTACCTCAATGCCTACGAGATGACTTGGGTCAGCCTGCGCGTGCTCAATGACATTCGCTGCAAATTGTTCGCCAGCATTGCCGGCCAGAGCATGGAGTTTTTCGACAAGGCACGCACCGGGCAGTTGATGTCGCGGGTTTTGAATGACACCTCCGTGGCGCAGAGCACGCTCTCGCAGCTCAGCGTGAACATATTCAAGCAGCCCATCGCTCTCATTTCGGGCGTGGTGGCCGTGATGTGGATCGACTGGAAATTCAGTCTCGTTGCCCTTGTGCTTTTCCCCGTTTGTATCGTGCCGGTGGCGGTATACGGACGCAAGGTCCGCAAGGCCGGGCGGGCCGAGCAGGAATTGGCCGGCGAAATGAACGTGATCCTGCAGGAGTCCTTTTCCGGTATCCGGGTGATCAAATCGTTCGCGCGGGAAAGGCTGATGATGAAACTCTTCGACCGCGCGGTCATGGAGCAGTTCCGCAACTCGATGCGCGTGCACAAGCACACGGAAATCACCACCCCACTGGTCGAGATCGTCGCGGCGGTGGGGGTCGGGATGGCGCTTTTCTACGTTTACTACGCGCAGTTGAGCGCGGCCAAATTTCTCGCCCTCATGGCCGGCATTTTCCTGCTCTACGAGCCGGTCAAGGCTCTCAGCCGCATCCATCTGCTGCTGCAAAAATGCCTCGCGGCCACCACGAGTATTTTCGAACTCATGCGCGAGCCGCGGGCCATCGAAGAGCTGCCGGACGCGGCCCCGGTTCGGGATTGCCGCGGGGCCCTCGAGTTCGAGCGGGTTGGATTTTCCTACGGTGAGCATGCCGTGGCGCTTCATGACGTCACCCTGCGCATCGCCGCCGGACAGCGCGTCGCGTTGGTCGGGCCGAGCGGGGCGGGCAAAAGCACCATGCTTTGGCTGACCTTGCGTTTTTATGATCCGCAGTCCGGCGTCATTCGTCTCGACGGGCAGGACTTGCGGAATCTCCAACTCGATTCCCTGCGCGAGCATGTCGGGATCGTCACGCAGGATACCTTTTTGTTCCACGACACCATCTTCAACAACATCCAGTTCGGACGTCCGGAGTCGACGAGGGAGCAGGTCGAGGATGCGGCCCGTCAGGCCTACGCGCATGACTTCATCCTCGCGCAGCCTCAGGGCTACGACACGGTCGTCGGGGACAAGGGCTGCCTGCTCTCCGGCGGCCAACAGCAACGGCTTTCCATCGCCCGGGCCTTGCTCAAGAACGCCCCAGTCCTCCTCCTCGATGAGGCGACCTCCGCGCTCGATTCGGAAAGCGAGAGCATGATCCAATCGGCCCTGCAAAAACTTTCCAGCGGCAAGACGGTCATCGCCATCGCGCATCGTCTCTCCACCGTTCTCACGGCCGACATGATCGTCGTCATGGGCGGGGGCCGTATCCTCGATACGGGAACGCATCAGGAATTGTTGCAGAGCTCGGACGTTTATCGTCATCTTTACGAGATGCAATTTCACCATGGCTCCGCGACCACGGCGGAAGCGGCCGCCGCGTGATGATGAAGATTCGTCGCGCCCTGCTCTCTGTCTCGGACAAGACCGGCCTGGTCGAATTCGCCCGCTTTCTCGCCGAGTCCGGAGTGGAATTGCTTTCGACCGGCGGCACGGCCGCGGTTTTGCGTGCCGCAGGCCTGACGGTGAAAGACGTGTCGGATCACACCGGTTTTCCCGAGATGCTCGACGGGCGGGTCAAAACATTGCACCCGATGATTCACGGTGGCCTGCTCTTCCGCCGCGACAACCCTGCGCACGGCGAGCAGGCGGCGGCACACGGCATCACCCCGATCGATCTTGTCGTCGTCAATCTTTACCCCTTCGGCCAAACGGTTGCCCGCGAGGGCGTCACGCGCGAAGAAGCGATCGAAAACATCGACATCGGCGGACCTTCCATGCTGCGCAGCGCGGCGAAGAATTACGCCGCGGTCACGGTCGTGTGCGACCCCTCGGATTACGCTGTGGTGCAGGTGGAGATGTCCGGGTCGGACGGTGCGACCACGTTGCAATTGCGTGAGCGACTGGCCGTCCGGGTTTTCGACCTGACGGCGCGCTACGACCGGGCCATTGCCGAATACCTTCAGGCCGGCGAGAGCACGGCTGCCTCCTTCACCTGCTCACAGTCTCTAGCGGCGCGGCTGCGTTACGGCGAGAACCCGCACCAGCAGGCCGAACTTTACGGCCGATTCAGCGAGCACCTCGAGCAGTTGCATGGCAAGGAACTCTCCTACAATAATATCCTCGATATCACGGCGGCGGTCGACCTGATCACGGAGTTTTCCGAGCCGACCGTGGCCATTCTCAAGCACACCAACCCTTGCGGGGTGGGGAGTGATGACGATCTTGTCGCGGCCTGGGACAAGGCTTTCACCACGGATCGGCAGGCGCCCTTTGGCGGCATCATCATTTGCAACCGCGGCCTGACCGCGCCACTGGCCCACGCGATCGCGGAGATCTTCAGTGAGGTCATCATCGCACCAGATTTTGATTCCGAGGCCCTGGGCATTTTGCAGAAAAAAAAGAACCTTCGCCTCATGCGTCTGCGCGGGTTGCCGACCCCGGCGCCGCGCGACGTGCGTTCAGTCGTTGGCGGGCTGCTCGTCCAGGACCATGACACTTCCACGGAAGACCCGGCGTCCACCCCCGCGGTGACGCAGCGCCTGCCGACGCCGGAGGAACTGCGCGCCATGGCCTTTGGCTGGAAGGTGGTCAAGCACCTCAAGTCGAACGCGATTGTCTTCGCCGGGCCGGATCGGACGCTCGGCCTCGGTGCCGGCCAGATGTCGCGGGTTGATTCGGTGCGCATTGCGGTGTGGAAAGCGGGCGAGGCCGCCTTGTCCCTCACGGGCAGCGCGGTGGCGAGTGATGCGTTCTTTCCTTTTCCCGACGGTCTCATCGCCGCGGCCCAAGCCGGTGCGACGGCAGCCATCCAACCGGGCGGATCGGTGCGTGACCCCGAGGTGGTGGCGGCGGCGGACGAACGGAAGCTGGCCATGATTTTCACCGGAAAACGTCATTTTCGGCATTAAGTTCTCCGCATCCGGGGGCCGGGTCGGTTAGTTTTCCCGCTGTGAGCTACCAGGTTTTCGCCCGCAAATATCGTCCGCAGACTTTCGAGCAGGTGCTCGGCCAGGATGCCGTCGTGCGGACTCTGCGCAACGCGATCAAGAACGACCGGCTGGCCCACGCCTACCTTTTTGTCGGCCCGCGTGGCGTGGGTAAAACCTCCACCGCGCGTATTTTCGCCAAGGCGCTGAACTGCGTGGAGGGCCCGACCGAGAAACCCTGCGGGCAGTGCGATCCGTGCCGGGAAATCGCTGCGGGAATCAACTTGGATGTGCTGGAAATCGACGGGGCGAGCAACAACAGCGTCGAGCAGGTCCGCGACCTGCGCGAGAACGTGCGTTTTCTGCCGACGCGCGGAAAGTTCCGCATCTACCTCATCGACGAGGTGCACATGCTGAGCAATGCGGCTTTCAACGCGTTGCTCAAGACGCTGGAAGAACCTCCGGCGCACGTGAAATTTTTCTTCGCCACGACCGAGGCACACAAGCTGCCGGCCACGATCATCAGCCGCTGCCAGCGTTTCGATCTCCAGCCGATTCGCGATGAGGTTGCAGCCCAGCACCTGCTGGCCATCGCCAAGGAGGAAAAGGTCAAACTCGATCCCGGTGCCGCCGAGGTCATCGCCCGCGCGGCTGAGGGCGGCATGCGCGACGCCGAGTCCATGCTGGACCAAGTGGTTTCGTTTTGCGGCGAGGAGGTGCGAGAGGAGGACGTGCTGGCGGTCTTCGGGTTTGCGTCGTCCGCTGATGTGGCCGCCCTAGCCGGACAGGTCTTGGCCGGCGACGCGGCAGGTGCCTTGGAATTGATCTCGGCCCAGGCCGCTGCCGGGAAGGATCTCGGGCGCTTGCTGGCTGACTTGGTGGCGCTGGCGCGGGATTTGCTGGTCAGCGAGGTGACCGGCCGTGCCCTGCCCGGGCGGCGCGGGGAGTTGCTCGTGCCGCTGGCCGGGCAGTTGACTCCGCGCAAGCTGACGGAACTGCTCGAGGTTTTTTCTGCGGCCGAGGCCGGCCTTCGATATTCGCCGGACAAGAAACTGCCCCTCGAACTCGCCGTGATCAAATCCATCCAGCTGCTCCACACGGCGGATCTCGACGAAGTGCTCGGCGTTCTTGCGGGCTTGCGTGCCGGGCAGCCGCTGGTGGCGCCACCCGCCCGCCCGCCCGTTGCGCCGAAAGTCTCCGCCCCACCCAAGGCTCCGGCAGCCACCGTGGCCGAGCGTCCCGATTCACCTCCGGCCCCGGCCGTATCCCCCGGCGGAGATCCCCGTGCGGTCTGGGATGAAATCGTCGCCCGGGTTTCGCAAGTTCACACGATCAGCAGCGTCTGGCTGGAGGAAGCGGGCGAAATCTTTGAAGCAGAGGGCAAACTTCGCGTCATCTTCCCAGCAAACCAGGCCCGGCAGACGCGAACCCCCTCGGCTCTTGAGCAGGGAACGCTGATCGAAAAACTTTGGCACGATATGACCGGTCGCAGGGTGGTCTTCACGGCTGAAGCCACCGCCCCGGTGACCGCTGTGGCGCCCCGATCGGCAGCAGACGCCCCGACGGCGAATGACTTTGAGAATGATCCGGGCATCGAGGCGGCGATTGAACTCTTTGGTGCCACGCTCGAATCCGCAGCAGCAAAAAAATCATGAACATCCAAAAAATGATGAAAGAGGCGCAAAAGATGCAGGAGCGCCTGGCCCAGGCTCAGAACGACCTGGCCGATCAAACCATCGGCATCTCCGCCGGCGGCGGCAAAGTCAACGTGACCGTGACGGGAGCCGGTGACATCACGGAGATCAAAATCGCCCCCGAGGTGGTTGATCCGCAGGACGTCGAGATGCTCGAGGACCTCGTTCTCTCCGGCGTGCGCGAGGCCCAGGAGGCGGCGCGCAAGCTGCAGGCCGACACAATGGGCAAGGTCACCGGCGGCATGGGCGGCCTGCCGGGGATGCCGTTCTGATCCCAATGGCCCGTTGCAAATGGACCTCTGAAGATCAGGGGGAACGGGCGTCCTGCCGGCGTCCCGGCCGTGAAGTCAAAAGGTCCCAGACGGGACGCCTGTGCTCCCTGGCCAAGGCAAACGTGTGAACCCTTGGACACCGCGCCATGAGCACTACCGTCATCATTTGGAGCACCCTCGCTCCTTTCCTGCTGCTCCTCTGGCTTTTCCAGCGGGTCTCCGGCTTGCGCGGTTGGTCCGGCTTCGTCCTGGCCGCGGTTCTTGCCGTCGGAGCCCTGCTGGTTCCGTGGTTCGGCCCTCCCCTCTCCGCCTGGTCGGCCGGCCTGAGCGCGAACTTCAGCGTCATCATGGCCGGATTGCTCTTCGTAGCCATCGCGGAACGCACGACGGGACGCCCGATCTTCCAGCGCGGCGAATGGAAGACCGCTTGGATCTTCGGCTCGGTGGCCAGCTGGGCACTCTACCCCAGCGCGCTGGGGCTCGGCCCGCCAAACTTCGACTCCTACGCCCTCGGCTGGCCCTGGCTTTTCTGGGGACAGTCCTTCGTCCTCTTCGGTGCCGTCACTTTGACTGCGGCGTTCCTCCTCTGGCGGGGTAACCGCTTCGGCTACCTCCTGCTGCTCACTTTGGCCGGCTACGCCCTCGGGTTCCAGGAGTCCGACAACCTCTGGGACTATCTCCTTGATCCGGTCTTCGGTGCGGTCGCGCTGCTGGCTGGGCTGCGGTTGATTGTGCTCAGGCTGCGCCAAGGCTCAGAGCGTGCAGGCCTCGTATCACGTTAATTGCTCTCGCCGTAACTGGCCAGCAGCCCGGCGTTGTGCCCCTTGGAGAACCGCGCGGACCGCGCCACGGTGTTGGCCATGTCGCAGGCTCTGGTGGAGTTGTTCATCCAAAGTTTCAAACAAGTTCCGAGCGAGTTGATCCTGGACTTCGCCGCGACCGATGACCGGGTCCACGGGCAGCGGGAGGGCCGTGCTTTTCACATTTACGATGGCGAATGGTGCTTTTTGCCCCTTGACGTTTTCTGCGGCGAACATCCTCTGGTCAGCTCTCTGCGGCCGACCGCACCAGTTGCCACTTTTCGTGGGCCAACCAGTTCCGCCTGCTCTTTTCCAGCGCGCATCCCCACCGGCAACTCTTCGCCACCATGATCGGCCGCCTGAACTCGGCCTGACCCGGAACTGTCCTGTCCCCGGCACCAAAAAACAACGGGGCTTGGGGCCGTCTGCCCAAATCACCCCTCCGAGGCAAAAAGCACGCCAGCATCATCGCGCCGCAAAAACATCCACAGACCAATCGCCAAAATGAGCGACCGTTGAAATATGCGGGCTAACAAACAAAAACCATCACCTGGCGACCCGTTCACCACAGACAAAACCCACCAGCCTGGCTTCGTCAAGGGGAGCACTTCAAAGTGACGCTTGCCACCCCGCAAAAACACCCTCCCGCTCCAATCTTCTGTCCTGCTCTGAATGCCACCCAACAAAGTCGCTGAAAAGCCTTGCCAGCCAGGGCCCCTGCCGTTAGTTTCCCACCCCCTTCCAAAACAGATTTCCCATGGCCGTATCCAAGAAAAAATCCTCCGCCAAGCGCAAACCCGCCAAAAAAGCGCCGCCCAAAAAGGCCCCGGCCCTTAAACCCAAAGCTTCCGTGGGGAAGGCCAAGCCAGCGGTGAAGAAGACCGCGACGAGGAAGACCGCGGCGAAAAAGACCGCATCCAAGAAACCCGCTGCTTCGAAGCGTGTGGTGCCGCCGGCCAAGCCTAAACGCCGGGCGACCAAGCAACCGCAGGTCAGCATGCGCGACATGCTCGCTTTCGGCCAACCGGTGGAGAAAGGGCGTCGCCTCGACCCTTGGATCAAGAAGCAGCAACTGCGCCTTCTCGCGCTCAAAGACACGCTGCTCGACTCAATGACCGGCGTGGCCCGCGACAACCTGCGCAATGGCAATGACGCCCACGAGGTTTCGGCCCACGGATTGCATCAGGCCGACGCCGGCAGCGATTCCTACGACCGCGATTTCGCCCTCAACCTGCTCTCGCAGGAACAGGACGCTTTGTTCGAGATCAACGAGGCGCTCCAGCGCATCACCCGTGGCACCTACGGGGTCTGCGAGATGAGCGAGAAGAAAATTCCCAAGGCCCGTCTCGAGGCCCGTCCCTTCGCGCGCTACACCGTCGAGTGTCAGAGCGAAATGGAGCGCAAAAACCGTTTTAGCCGCGTCCGCCAGCCGGTCGCGCGGCTGTTTGAAAGCACCGACGAGGACGGCGGCGAGGACTCGGATGAGGACGCGCCGGCCGACCCCAAAGAATAGCTATTATGCCTCAGGAAATAATCACCCTTGAATGCACCGAGGCCGCGGCCGAGGGCAAACCGATCTCGCGCTACATGACCACGCGCAACAAGAAAAGCCTGCGCACGCCCGGTCGGCTGGAGAAGAAAAAATACAACCCGAATTTGCGCCGGCACACCCTGCACCGGGAAACCAAATAAATCATCATGCAACCGAAGACACCCCAACGCCGCGCCGCCATGCGCCGGGCCAACCGGTCCATGCCGCGCCGCCGCATCGATCTCCCGCTCGAGGCCATCGACTACAAGAACCCGGAGCTGCTCAAGCGCTTCGTGACCGAGAGCGGCAAGATCCTGCCGCGTCGTCTCACCGGCGTGCCGGCCCACCTGCACCGCCGGATCACCCGCGCGATCAAGCGGGCCCGTTCGGTCCTGCTCCTGCGCTAGGCGCGGGCGCTCCGTTTTTCGGCGGGTTTTTCCCGCCCTTCGGCAGGATGCGCGGCCGCCATTGCGGCTCGGAGAGTTTCCCGTCGGAGACGTATTCGAAGAGTTTGCTCACCGGGTAAAGGAGCAGCCCGGGCACGCCCTGGGCGTTGATCCGCACACCGAAGTCCATGCGATCCTCGAGGTAGAAAAGTTTTCCCTGGCCGATCATGCTGAACCCGCGGCCCACGACCTCGAGATTTTCCGTCGAGATCACGCCTCTCTCCACTTTGTAGTCGCAGGTCGCCTCCCGCGCGGTCTGGTAGCCGGTGCCGGGCACGATGGTGTCGAGGACGGCGGAGAGCGGACCGAGCACGGGGATGGCGAAGACATTGCCTTCCTGCACGAGCAGGCTGCCTTTGCCGCGCATCTCGCGCGGTTGACCGCCGACGAAGCTGAACTCGTAGCGGCCGCTGACCACTCCCTGCGAATTGTCGTAATCGAAGTAGAGTTTGGTCAGTTTTTCAAAGTTCACCGCGTCAAGATCGAGGGTCATTTCCTGCCGCGCGCCGGGTTGTCCGGTGTTGATCGTGGCGTCGAGTTTGACTTTGCCGCCGAAAAGCTCCGCCGAGCTGATCCGCACCCCGATCTTGCGCCCGGTGAATTCGAGCGAGCCGGTCGTCGGGCCGAAGTTGAGGGTGCGTTCGAGCAAGTCGTAGTCGAGGCCCTGCGGCGCGGTGAAGTTCGCCCAGAGGCGGGTGAGGGTCGGGTCCTTGAGTTCGATGATCCCGCCGGTAGTCACCTCGGGCGGGGCCTTGAAGCGGTAGGGAATCGTCTCGCGGGCCACTTTCGGGTCGGCCCATTGCAGGACGTTGAACGGGTTCATCGTGCTGCGGATGCCGTCAAGTCGCACTTGAGAGCGGGCGAAGTCGTAGGTGAAGGCGCCGGTGGCTGTGCCCTCGGGGCGGACAGCCCGGATGTTGCTCAGCGTCAGCGCCCGGTCCTGGAAGGCCAGGTCAGCCGTCGCACTGTCCAGGGTGGAATCGTGGATCGAGGCGCGGCCAAGTTTGAGTTTGCCTGTGGCCTTGAGCACGGCGGGATCAAGCCGGGGGCCGGAAGCCTCGAAAAAAATCTCCGGCACATCAATAAACACCGCCTCCAACTTGGCCAGGGATTCGCGCTCCTTTTCGTCGAGCAGGGAGACAAACAGCAGGGGATCGGCATGCCCCTCGACCCGCAGGCGAACGTTGTCCGGGCGGATCATCAGGTCGGCCTCAATTTGACCTGCGGGCAGTTCGACCAGCAGGTCGCGGGCATAGAAGTCACCGTTTTGCCAGGCGAAGCCCGCGGAGATTCCGCGGAAGGGGATGTGGCGGAACTCACCCCCGCCCGTTTCAATCGTGCCGAGGACTTTGGCCCGCCGCGTCTCGCCCGGCGGAAGACTCAGCGTGGCTTGAATCCGCGGCGGGGCGGTGAACAGCAAGTCCTTCCACGGGCCGTTGGGCTGGAACTGGGCCAGCCACGGGCCGAAATCGAGGCTCGAATCGAGGCTGGCTTCGGCCGACCCCGTGGCGGCATTCCAACTCCCGGTCAGGGCCAGCAGGCTGCCCCGCTGGTCGCGGGCCGATGCGCTCTGGATGTAGAGGGTGCGGTGGTCAAAGGTGGCGTCGAGCCGCACCGAGCGCAATTGCGCCCCAGCGCGCGTAACCTCCGGAGCCTCGAAACGGATGCGCGGCAATTGCAAGGCGGCCAGGTCCCCGGCGCGGGCGGAGAACTCGATTTCCAGCTGCGGCGGGTTTTTCCCGAAGCCGAACGACTCCAGCAGGTCGACAAATTTCCCCAGGTCCGGCGCACCGAGGGCGGCGGGAGGCGCCCCCTCCGCTGGCTCAAGGAGCATGCGGCCCGTCGCGGTGATGTCGATGCCCTGAACGTTGAAGCGCGCCACCGGAACGCTGAGGACGCCGTCGGACAGCACGAGCCGGGCTCGCGCCTTGGTCAATCGCAGGGTTCGCATGCTGCCGTCGCCCACCGGCAACGGAAGGGAAAGCTGCGCCCCCCGCAAATCCAGCGACGTCAGGTCGACCTTTCCGCGGAGCAGCTTGCTCCAATCCAGACCGACCGCCGCGCGATCGACCCCGATTTCATGGTCATCCGGAAGGTTTTCCGCGTTGAGTCGCACGTCATCGAGAACCAGTCCCTGCAACGGGCTTAGCCTCATGCGGGAGAACGTGAGATCCAGCCCGGCCCGGCCCGCGGCCTCGGTCAGGGCCGGATAAAAGGCCCGCGGCAGCCCGACAAAATGGAGATAGCCCAGGGCGATCGGCAGCCCGACAAAAATCAACACCTGCGCGGCCTGCAGTAGGGTTTTCAGCGTATGGTGCGTGAAGATCCGCCAAGACATGGGGGCCAAGGCTACCAACCACCAGCGCGCTTGTCAGGCGTGGTGCGGCCCGCCGCTTCCACGCCGCGCTTTCCTGCGCCGGATTTTCCAGCGTGCCGGTGTGCGGTATTGCGCAATGGCCGGGAGGATGCGATTTTGCCGCTATGCACAGAGGTCGGGTGGTTAGCGCCGAAGAATTAGCCCGGGTGCGGGACGAGATGGACCGCCAGGGACGACGCCTTGTCGTGACCAATGGCTGCTTCGACCTGCTGCACGCCGGCCATGTGCGCTACCTGCAGCAGGCGCGCGCGCTCGGGGACGCCCTGGCCGTCGGGCTTAACGGCGACCACTCGGTCCGCGAACTCAAGGGGCCCGAGCGCCCGGTCAATTCGCAGGATGATCGGGCCGAGGTCCTGGCTGCATTGGGGTGTGTGGACTTTGTCTCGATCTTTGAGGGCAAGCGGGCGACCACTTTTCTTCGCGCCGTCCGTCCGCATCTTTATGCCAAGGGCGGCGATTACACGCCGGACAGCCTTGACCCGGAGGAGCGTGCGGTCTTGGCGGAGGCCGGATCGGAAGTGCGCATTCTGCCGCTGGTCCCGGGCCGCTCGACTTCCGCGGTGCTGGAAAAAATGCGCACCCCATGAGCACCGGCGACAAACTCCGTCTCGGCATCCTCGGCTCGGGCAAGGGCTCGAACCTTGAGGCCATTTTTCGCGCGATCCATGACCGGCCGATCGCCGCCGAGGTCGTGGTGGTGCTTTCCGATGTGCGCAACGCCGGCATCCTCGACCTCGGGCGTTCCCACCGCGTGCACACCAAATATGTCTACCCCGGGGAATCCCGGGCCCGCCTCGACCTGGCCAGCGAGCACAACATCGTCAACGCGCTCCACCACGAGCATGTGGACCTCGTCCTGCTTGCCGGGTTCATGCGCATCATCGGGCGGGAGATTCTCGCCGCCTTTCCCCGCCGTATCCTCAACATCCACCCGTCGCTCCTGCCGCGTCATCCGGGCCTGCGCGCCTGGGAACAGACCCTGGCCGCCGGTGACGCCGTGGCGGGGGCGACCGTGCATTATGTCGAGGAGGAGATCGATACCGGGGAAATCATTGCCCAAGCCGAGGTTGACGTCATGCCGGACGATACGGCGGAGACTCTCCACGCGCGCATTCAGGAGGCTGAGCATGTGCTCTATCCCGACGTCATCGACTTTTTTGCCCGCGAGCGGCCGTTTGCGGGGTAGACAAGTCCGGCCACGGCGCGTTTAGTGTTGGCATGACAGCGGCAGGACAGGGTTCCGCAGGCAACGTGATCTCCGCGCTCTGCAGCCTTTTCATCCCCGGCCTCGGCCAGTTGCTCCAAGGGCGGTTGTTCGCGGGTATTTTTTTCTTTCTCGGCGCCGGTGTGGTTTGGTTTATCACCCTTGGCCTGCTCGGCTGGCTCATGCACCTCTGGGCTGCGTTGAATGCGGCATTGTGGAAGCCGCGCTGAAATGGCTTAACTTGCCCTGACGAAAAACCTCCTCAATCACATCCTCAAGACGGAGATTGTCGGCCCCGTCCTCGTGGTTGAAATTTGCGAGACCGAGGAGGAGGCCCAGCGCGTCATTTGCCGACTCCGCGCCGGGATCACCTGGATCAATTACTACCACCCCACCTTCAACGAGGTTTCCTGGGGCCGCTACAAGCAGTCCGGCATCGGATGCGAACGCGGTTCCTACGGCGACGAGGCCTACACCGAGGCCAAACAAATCGAGTTCGTCGCCAGCTTCACTGGCGAGACCAACATCGCGGAAGTGGAGGTGCTGGAGCGGCGCGACGGTCTCCTTTCCTGCCGGCTGGAAGGTGGATGCGACCTCTGGATCAAAGACGCCAGGTCCGAGCCGAGCGGGGGAAAATGCTTGTTCCCGTGCGGCCAGAAAAAATTTGCCTTCACCGCACCTGCCCGCCGGAAGGGCAGAACATCTTCCCCGGCCGGGTCAGCAGCGAGGTTTTCAGGGGGGCGGTGGATGACATGACCGTTGTGACCGAGGGGGCCTGGAACTCCGCGCTCTTCTGGCCAACGCCGGCGAAACCGGCATGGATTTCCACGAGGGCGAGCAGGCCTGGTGCCTGATCCACCCGAACGACCTCAGCCTGCTCGTGCGCGAGACGGCGGATTCGGCCGGCTGAAAATCGCCAATTTGGCGTTTTTTGCCCAGGGGCAGGCCCGGTGAGGGTCGGCAGAATGTGGCGTAACCACTTGATTCAGAACGATTGGTTTTTTTCTTGCCAGCTGGCACGGTTATTGCTTCTTCCAGCTCGTTCCAAGTGCGTGTCTGGCCAAACAGCCTCGCTGCAAAACAAACCAAACCAACAAACACCATGATCAAAAAACTCATTGCTCTAATGACGGGCTCCCTTCTGGCCATCCAGATTGCCGGAGCGCAAACCGAATCCGGCAGCTCTTCAGGAGCGCGCGCGCTAGATGAATCCCGCTCGGGTGTAATCGACTCGGTTGCCCCGACGAAACCTGAAGCGGCGGCTGTGGTCGCCGTGGATGGCAAGAACACCAAAGCGGTCGTCGTCGAGGAAACCGCCGACAAATGGTGGTCTGTCTTCGCGTCCACCGGTTGGGACAGTCTCTACATGTTCCGCGGCGTCAACGTCCTCGGCAATGGCAACGGCCTTTACTGGGCCAGCGGTGGCTTGGGCATCACGCCTTGGGAGAATGGCTCGTTCAACGCCAACATCTGGTATGGTGTCGGGTCCTGGTGGAACGGGGCCAACGCGCAGGCTCGTTATGGCGAGGTTGATTTGACCGCTTCCTACACCCACACCTTCGACGATCTCTCGTTGACGGCTGGCTGGATCTACTACTACTACCCGAGTCTCGGCAAGAGATCGCAAAACGAAATCTTTTTCGGCGCGTCCTACGCGATCGAGATTGGCAAGTTCACCCTGACCCCGAACACGACTTACTACTACAACGTCGGTCCTGAGCTCGGCACAACCGGTGGTATCGCCAACGGCGGATCCTCCTACTGGAGCCTTGGCCTCAGCGGTTCCCTTCCGATCGGCTTCGACGGTGCGGTTTCGCTCGCTCCTTACACCCAGTTCAACATCAACTTCGGGTTCAACAACAAGGACAAGGGCTTGGTTCGCACGAATGGCGGTAACAACTGGCAAACTGGCGTGGCTCTGCCCGTGGCGTTCACCAGCTGGCTCACCGTTTCGCCCTACATCGCCTACTCCTACCAATGGAATAGCTTCGCCACCACGCTCGGCAAGGGCACGGGCTACACCGCCGTCAACACCTTCTGGGGCGGCATCAGCGCGACCGTCACTTTCTAGGGTTAGTTTGCGTTAATCACAAAACCCCTCCGGCTCCGGCTGGAGGGGTTTTTTGTCGTTTGGCCCTGAACCGCGGCTCGCCTATGGTGCTGTCCTCATATGGAAATCCTCCAACTTCTCGGCGTGGCGGTCGGGCTGGCCTC
>JBMOJP010000163.1:0-2704 GCA_049315725.1 Chthoniobacterales bacterium
AGCCGGCTTATCTCGAGAGTTTGGTCGGAATGACCGGCGCGGAGCCTTCGGTCCCCATCCCCACCGGACCGCCGGTCTGACCTCACCCCTGCTTTGAGGGGGGGCCAAAAGCGCGGGTCTCCTGCCCGCAGACTGCAACGATGTCAGCCAGGTGCCGCGCCCTACTCGGATAAACACATGGCTTGTGCCCGGCGCGGCCAAAGCTCTTGGACCCCGGGGCACTCCTCGGCAGCCACTTCGACCGCGACAGGGACGCCCGTCTCAAAGCGGCTGCTTGAAACCATGTAACTTTCCCGTCATGCACCCCCCTTGATTTTTTGGAGGGACAAAATCTTTGACTGCCGCTATAAATGCGGCCGCCGTGCCCGGATCAGATGAAAAATTTGCAGCATTTGGCCGGGAAACCTCGATGGGTTCCGCCGGGGGAATCTCCGGGCCATGCTCGATCTCCCCCCATGCCAGTTCCGGGCCTCAGCCTTTTCTCAGCGCAGCAGGCAAAAACTCAAGAATCCCATGAGATTCCCGTCAGTCCTGATCCTGCCGTTGCTGGGCATCCTCAGTGCCGCGCCTTGCTACGCCGCTCCTGAAGTCTCCATCAATGATGTGTCCGTGGCGGAGTCTGCTGGAACCGCGGTTTTCACCCTGACGCTTTCCGCCGCCTCCGCCACGCCGGTGACCGTCGATTGGAACACAGAGGATGGCACAGCGATCGCGCCCGGTGATTTCACGTCGTCGAGTGGCGTGGCCACTTTTCCGGCCAATACGCTGACTCGCACCGTCTCCGTGCCGATCATCAACGATACCGACGGGGAGCTGGCCGAAACTTTCAATGTTGTGCTCAGTAACCCCAGTGCGAATGCCTCGATTTCCGATGCCACTGGCGTGGCCACAATCCAGGAAAGCGACATCACCACGCTGTCTTGGGACCCTGGCACGGCCCATCTCGGCACGCTGGTGCAGACCGGCACCTCGTCACCGGTCGGGCGGCGCTACTTTAAGATCAATGCGCAGGCGGCGGTGGCAGGAGGCTGGCGCACCGCCTTGCGAGTGACGGCCGGCGAGGCGAATCTCTACGCTTCCCGCAACACCCTACCCTTGCCGGAATCGGCCGAACGGTCGTCCGCCCAGACGGGCTCGGACGGCTGGGTCCTGCAGCCCGATGAGTTCACGGAGGGCGATACCTGGTATTTCCTCGTCGATATCACCGCGACCGCGACCTGGCGCTTTTACACGGGAGACGTGTTCATCCAGAACATGGGCACGCTGCAATACACCGACACCAATGCCAACGGTGCCTACAACATCGGCGAGCCCGTGCTGCCATCGGGTAGCGGCGCGGTGGACATCGGGCCGGAGGGCATGCGCTTCTTCACGGGACAAGCCCCGAACGGCACACCGGCCTGGAGCCTCTGGCTCAATGGCGACACGCGCCCTCTCGCGGTCAAGCAGGGCGGTGTCCCGTTCTCTTCAGCAGGCACTTTCGATCACCAGCAAAACGGCGCAATGCTCCTCGTGCCGAGTTATCTCGTCAGCAACTCGGCCTTCTTTTTCAGCGTCTCGGGCACGCCCGGCACGACCGTGAATCTCGACTCGCGCATCCAGACGGTTACGGATGTGGCCTTCAATTCCACGCAGACCAATGTGAGTGTGACCGACGCGCCGTTCCGTGTCTATCGAGTCACCGTGCCGATCGATCAGATCGCTTGGGATATCAGCACCACGGCAGGGGCCGGGAATCCCAACGTTGCCGTGCGCCGTGACGATGTGCCCTCGCAATGGTTCAACGACGCCTTCTCCGAGGTCTCGGGACTGGCCACTGATAGTGTGACGCTCGTGCCGCAGTTTTTGACCAACGGAACGTGGTTCATCACCGTCTATGGGAGTGGCTCCTACACCTTCACCCTCCGCAACGGGCCGCCGACCATCACGCCGATCACCTACGCGGACACGAAGATCAATGACCAGCCCACCCGCGCCGGCTGGCGCTACTACTCGGTGTCCAACATCGCTTCGCAAGTCGGATCGCTCGGCTGGCAGCTCGCGCTCGCGGGCCAGGTGCCGGGCACCGAAATTGCCATCCGCCGCAATGCTGTCCCGGGACGATGGAACTATCGCAACGCCTTTGATGGAACACCCTCGGGCAATCCCGGTTATGTCGATGCGGCCAGCACCTCGGGCCTGCTCCAACGGCCGGGACAACAGGCGGACATCTGGTATGTCGGGGTCTATTCGCCGGCCAACCCCCTCGGCACCTTCACGTTGACCACGACCGCCATTGCTCCCACCACGGTGACATTCAACGGTGGCACGTCGGCGGTGAGCGGGCAGCAGGTGCAGTCGTGGAAATTTTTCCGGGTGGATGTTCCGGCTGGGGTGTTGGGCTGGGATGTGCGGGTGCGAAGCGTGACGGGAGGCGATCCGGAGATGGTCATCCGGCGCGATGTGTTGCCAGATTCTCTGTCTACTGGCGGCACATGGTGGTGGGGCAATCCTCCATCCCAAAATGCATCGTGGGCGAGCGGCAACTCTTGGATCCAGTCGCTTGACTGGACGCAGCGTTACTACAATGCGGATGGAACGGAGATGACGTCTCGCCGCTTCGTGGCAGGGATGGGGCGGCCGCTGGAGCCGGGCACTTACTACGTGGGGGTGTATAACGCGGACAGCGCGAACCCGGCGGGCTACACGTTGGAGAGCCGCGGCA
>JBMOJP010000070.1:0-12114 GCA_049315725.1 Chthoniobacterales bacterium
CGACGAAATTCAACGGCGTCTCCTACCCGGTGCAACGCGCGGCCGAGGCGATCTACTCGCCGCAGGGACGCAAACAAGTTGATGCGCTGGTTGATTTCTACATGGAGAACGCGCGCATCCTGCGCAGGGCGGTGGCTGGCGCCGGACTGAAAGTTTTCGGCGGGATCGACGCGCCCTACATCTGGGTGCGCGGACCAGAGGGCGTGGCCAGTTGGACCATGTTCGATTTTCTCCTGCGCGAGGCCAACATCGTGACCACGCCGGGCAGCGGCTTTGGCGCGGCGGGAGAGGGTTACTTCCGCATCTCGGCCTTCAACAGCCGTGAACGTGCGCAGGAGGCCGCCACGCGGTTGGCTTCTCTGGACTTCAATCGGGCGGGCTGATCATCTAATCATTTCTCCCCATGAAGCCCCTCGTTCCCATCCTCTTGGCCGCCATGGCCGCGCCTATCTTTTCGGGCTGCCAAAGCCATGACCCTTACCAAGACCCGATGTATACCTTGCAGCGGGACCTGCGTCACCGGAACGAATCGTGGGATAACCGGCAGGAACGCCGCTCCATGCGGCGCGATGCGCGCGACGACCGCTATCAGGCGTGGTTCAACAGCGTGATGGAGTAGCCGCGACCGGACGCTAGAAGCCCTGGGCGAGGCGCTGGAGTTCCTTCTGGAACGCGAGGATGTCCTGTTCGCCCGGGCGATATCCCGGGGTGGCGGCATTGAGTCCGAGGCGACCGGTCTGATCGAGCAACCACTCGGCCGTTTGGCCATCGGAAAAGGTGACCTTGCCGCTGGCCATGGCCTGCGGCTTAGTGATTGCATCCATGGTCACGCGCACGCCCCCTGGCGGCGAAGACCCCGCCTCGGCCCCGGCGCGCTCGTCTTCTCCTTCGACCTTGGCCGCAGCCAAACGGTCTGCAGCCTCGGCCTGCCGCGGCTGCTCCTTGAGTTGCAACTTGAGGTCATCCACGAGAAAGCGCACATCGATGTAGGTCAGGGCCAGCCCGCACTCATCCTTCAAACGTCGCTGCACTTCGGCCAGACTGGCCCCCTCCGCCACCCATGCGGCCACCAACCCACGCTGTTCATTGGTCATTTCCATGGCCACCCAACCTACCCGCTTTGTCCCGTCCTGCAAAGATTGGGTGTCGGGACTTGCACATTTGCCCGCTTGGCTTAGAGAAATCCCGATGAACTGCACGGCGAAAGCAATGACCGCTCTGGCGGTGGCCACCACGCTCGGCACCGCGGGGTGCGAAAACCTCAGCTCAACCGAAGCCGGGCTCTTGGCGGCGGGCCTCGCCGGGGCCGCCACGGGCATCGCACTCGGCACCACAGGCGTCCCGGCCAGCTCAGCCGTGCCGATTTCGCTCGGCGCCGCGGCCGGGGCGGGAGCCCTCGCTGTTCTCGCGACCAACCAGCAGGTCGGGCGCGACCAGAGACTTTTCGCCGAGCAGCGCGGGCAAATGCTAGTCAGCCAGGCACGGCAGCGCGGCGCGCAGGACATCCCGCGCTACATCCTCGTGGACACGGTTTCGGCCCAGCCGACCGGAGGCGGACGGCCGGTCATGATTTTCGACACGGCCAGCGGCGAGGTCGCGAGCAACCGGCTTTATTTCGTCGGACAGCCGCCCGGACCTTACGGCTTTACGGAGGTGCCGCCGGGATTTAGTCCGCGCGGACAATAGGATGCGCGCCCGCCCGGCGCCGCTCATCATGACCGAACACCCGCCCTATCAGATTCTGCCCCACGAGCAGCGGGCCCGACTCTTCGGCGTGGACTACGCGGTCCAGATGTTGCCCAACGGCGGCGAGCTTTACCTCACCCAGCAGGCGTGGCACTGGCAGGATTATCTGCAGCCGGAACGCTGGTGGGATGCGGAAAATCTCTCCGTCCACGGCGTGCGCCAAGGGGGAAGCACCGGCACGGTTTACCGCGCGCGCAGCACTCCGCCGGGCCAGCCACCGCGCGACTTCGTGGTCAAATACTCTCGCCTCGCCCAGGACGTGCCGCTCTTCATCCCCGACGAGTTTCTCGATTCGCTCCCGCGCGAGGCGGTGGCCAAGGCGCGGTTTCTCGGACCGTTCGCCGAGTTCGGCCTCATCCATGAACTGCGCCACACCGTCCTCAACCAGGGCTACCGCCGCCTGCGGACCAAAATTCCCCTGGCCATTTATTCGCCGCCGGAAAAGTATCCGCTCTGGCAGACGGGACGCCACACCGACATCTTCCGCGGCCATTTGCGAACTGTCGGGCAGGAGCAGTTCGAGAACGGACTGCACCAGGTAACCCTCGATATCCAGCGGGACTACCTCGAAATATTCGCCTGGGTGCATGGCCTCGACGCGGAAGAAGCCTTCAATCGAGGCCTGCTCAGCCAACAGGAGCTGGTGGCCCTGTCCCGCCATTCCAACCGCACGCTGGCCCGCCTTGGCTACCGCGTGCTCGACAACAAGCCGCGGCATCTCATCGTGCGAATGACCCCCGACGGCCAGCTCCTGCGGCATCGTGGGGAGTGTGTTTACGCCATGATCGATTTCGAGTTGCTGCAAAGGCACGAGGATGCGCCTTCCGAGCGCTTCCGCCAGAAGGTCACGCTCGACTAACCGGCCGGGTCGCGGCGGGCCCGGGGGTGAAACTGACGATGAGCCTTGTGCAGTTGCCGCGAATCCACGTGGGTGTAAATCTGCGTGGTTGCGATGTCGGCGTGTCCGAGCATTTCCTGGATGATGCGCAGATCCGCCCCGCCTTCGAGCAAGTGAGTGGCAAAGGAGTGCCGCAGCATGTGCGGATGAATGTCCCGCGACAAGCCCGCCCGCTGGCCGAGCGCGACGAGCAACTGCCAGATGCGCTGGTTGGTCAACCTGCGTCCGCGCACGGAGAGGAAAATCTCGCCGCCGGTCCGCCGGCTCACCAACTCCGGCCGCCCGGTGCGCAGGTAGCGTTCGAGCGCCTCCCGCGCCCCCGACCCGACCGGGACGAGGCGCTGCTTGTTGCCCTTGCCGACCACGCGGATGAAGCCCTTTTCCAAATCGAGGTTCTCCAGCCTGGCCCCGCAAAGCTCCGAGACCCGCAGCCCGCTGGCGTAGAGCAACTCGACGATGGCCCGATCGCGCTGTTCGAGGGACGTGTCTCCAGCGGCGGCTTCGATCAATTTCTTCACCTCCGGAGCGGAGAGCGTTTCGGGCAAATAGCGCTCGATCTTCGGCACCCCGAGGAACTCGGTCGGATCGGTGTTGGCGCCGTGGCGCTCGACGAGGTGGCGAAAGAAGATGCGCAAGGCCACCGCATGCAGCTTGATCGTAGCCGCCGCGGTGCCGCCCCGTTTGCGCCAGCCGAGAAACTCACCGATCTGTTCGGGCGTCACCTCCGCCCAATCCGCCGCCCGCGGCCCCTCGGCCAGCCATCGGGCAAACAACTCCAGCGAGGCCCGCGTGCTCAGCTGGTAGTTGTCCGACAGCCCCCGCTCGGTGGCGAGGTGGAGGATGAATTGGTCAATCCGCGTGTTCACGCCGGGCGCCGCGAGAGGGCCAGCCGCTCGTAGGCCTCGCGGTATTTCGCGGCGGTCCGCTCGATGATTTCCGGCGGTAAATGCGGCGCTGGAGGCTGACGATTCCATCCGGACTCGAGGAGAAAATCCCGCACGAACTGCTTGTCGAAACTTGGCGGATGCGTGCCCGGCTCCCATTGGTCGGCCGGCCAGAAGCGCGACGAATCGGGCGTCAGGCATTCGTCAATGAGCAGCAACTCGTCGTCGCATCGGCCGAATTCGAGCTTCGTGTCGGCGATAATGACCCCTGCACGTTCCGCCTTGGCCCGGCCGTGCTCGTAAATCTCGAAGCTGGCCTCGCGCAGCTGATGCGCCAACTCATCCCCGACCAGCCGCCGGCATTGATCCCAGGTGATGGGTTCATCATGGCCGGATGACGCCTTGGTCGTGGGGGTGAAAAGTGGCGAGGGCAGCTTGGCCGCCTCGCGCAGTCCCCGGGGCACCTTGTGACCGCCGACCGTGCCGTGCCCCCGGTATTCCTCCCAGGCGGCCCCGGCCAAATAGCCACGCACCACGCACTCGACCGGCAGCGGATTGGTCCGGCGAACGAGGGTGGACCGCCCAGCCAAATCCGCGGCCCACGGCTTCATCTCCGCCGGAAAGAGGGCGAAATCCGCGGTGATAAAATGGTTCGGGACGAAGTCTAGCCGCTGGAACCAGAAGGCCGAGAGGGCCGTCAGCACCCCGCCCTTCCCGGGAATCGGATCGGGCAGGATACAGTCAAAGGCGGAGAGTCGGTCGGAAGCCACGAGCAGCACGCGATCCCCCGAGGCATAGACCTCACGGACCTTGCCGCGCCGGACCAAATCCCAACCGGGAATCTGCAATTCCGCCATGGCCCCCAGCTTTAGCCGCAGGCCGAGACGAGCGCAAAGCCCAAAGAAGCCCGTCGCAAATTCCTTGGAACAGCGCGCCCGCTGGCCTAGCCTGCCCGGTTCTATGGAATTCCTGACCCTTCTCGCCCAAGCCGCGCCTGCCGGCGCACCGCAACCGCCGGTGATTTTTCAATTCCTTCCGCTCATCATCATTGCGGTCCTCTTCTATTTCCTACTCATCCGCCCCCAGCAGAAAAAACAGAAGGAGCACCAGCTCCTCATCTCCAGCGTCAAGACCGGGGACAAGGTGGTAACCAGTGCCGGCATCCACGGCATCGTGGCCAACGTGAAAGAAACCACCCTCCTGATCAAGGTGGCCGACAACGTCAAAATCGAGATGGACAAGGCCGCGATAGGCTCGGTCCTGAAATCCCCGGACAACGCCTGACCGTCGCCTCCAACCCAGCACGACCGCATCCCGACTCATGAGCCCGACCCTGACCTTCCTTGTTGGCCTTCTCCTGCTGGTCCTGTTTCTCTGGTATTTCCTCACCGAACTGCCACGGCGCAAGCGTTTCGTCGGGCTGGCCCTCACGGTCTTCCTCGTCGCTTTCTGTCTCGAAGCCATCATCCCACCAGCGCAGAAAATCCGACTTGGCCTTGACCTGCAGGGCGGCACGTCCTTCCTGCTCCGCCTCGTCGGCCAAGACGGGGAGGATGTCACCCCGGCGACCCTCGATCAGGCCATCGAAGTCATCCGCAAACGCGTCGACCAGTTTGGCGTGAGCGAGCCGGTCATCGCCGCGCAGGGACGCGACCGCATCCTGGTGCAGATCCCGGGCCTCGACACCCAGCAACTCGCCCAGACCAAGGAACAGCTTCAACGCGTGGCCAAGCTCGAGTTCGCCCTCGTGCACCCGCAAAGCGATTCGATTCTGGCCGAGGTTGACGCTGGCCAGGGCGTGCTGCCGCCCGGCTACGTCCTCAAGGAATACAAGGACACGATTGAAGGCAAGGAACGAACCCTGCGCCTCCTGGTCAAGCAGCGCCCCGACCTCACGGGTGACCGCGTGACCACCGCCCACGCCTACTACGACACCTCGGGCTATGGCGTGAGCATGACCCTCGATAGCGAGGGCGGCAAAATGTTCGGCGACCTCACCGCGGCCAATGTGGGCCAGCGCCTCGCCATCATGCTCGACGGCGACGTGCAAAGCGCTCCGAGCATCCGCCAGCCGATCTACGGAGGCCAGGCCACCATCTCCGGCCGCTTCACCGACCAGCAGGCGCGCAATCTGGCCAGCGTGCTGGAAAACCCGCTGCGCACCCCGGTCGAAATCGAGGAAACGCGCAGCGTCTCGGCTTCACTCGGCGCGGATTCGATCAAGAGTGGCGTCGGCGCCGGCCTCCTCGGGCTCGCCCTCACGCTGGTTTTCGTCCTCTTCTACTACCGCCTGGCCGGCTTCATCGCCTGCCTCGCACTGGCCGTGAACATCATCATGCTCTTCGGCGCGATGTGCATGTTCAACTTCGTTCTCACCCTGCCCGGCATTGCCGGCATCATTCTCACCATCGGCATGGCCATCGACGCCAACGTCCTCATCTTCGAGCGGCTGCGCGAGGAAATGGCCGCGGGCAAAACGCTCTCCGCCGCGCTGGCCTCGGCCTACGACAAGGCGTTTTCCGCCATCTTCGATGCCAACCTCACCACCCTCATCACCTCGGCCATCCTGTTCTGGCAGGCCACCGGGCCGGTCAAGGGGTTTGCCATCGCCTTGACCCTCGGCATCGTCGCCTCGATGTTCTCCGCCCTCCTTTTCACCCGCACCTGCTTCAGCTTCATGCTGGAAAATTTAGGACTGAAGAAACTGCGCATGCTCAACTGGATCCCCGCGCACAAAATCGACTTCATCGGCAAACGCCGGGCCGCCCTGATCTTCTCCCTCGTCATCATCCTCGGCTCGATGGGCTACTTCGCCTGGCGGGGGCAGAAAAACTTCGGCGTGGACTTCACCGGAGGCGATCTCGTCGTCCTCGCCGCGTCCAAAGTGGTTCCCCTCGCCGATGTGCGCCGCACCGTCGAGGCGGCGGGCCTCGGCGACAGCACCATCCAGAGCACGATGGACGAAGGCCGCGAACTGATCACCGTGCAAAGCCGGGTCAACACGGCCGACGCCGTGGTGGCCGCCCTGCAGAAGGACCTGCCCGATGCCGGGTGGACAGTCCAGCAAAGCGACACGGTCGGCCCCCGCGTGGGCCGTGAACTGGCCGGACGCTCTCTCTTCGCCCTCGCCCTCGGCCTCGTCGGCATCCTCATCTACGTGACCGTGCGGTTCGAATTTTCCTTCGCCCTCGGGGCCATCGTCGCCCTGCTCCACGATGTCATCATCACCGTAGGCGTGTTCTCCTTGCTTGGACGTGAGTTTTCCCTCGTCATGGTCGGCGCCGTGCTGACCATCGCGGGCTACTCCATCAACGACACCATCGTGGTCTTCGACCGCGTGCGGGAAGGCCTGCAAAGCGGGCGCCGCGGCACGGTCGCTTCGATCATGAACGAGTGCATCAATGAGACACTCAGCCGCACCATCCTGACCGGCGGGACCACCCTCATGGCCACGGCCGCGCTGTTTTTCCTCGGCGGGCCGGTTCTGAGCGACTTCGCCCTCGCCATTCTTATCGGCATTCTCGTCGGCACCTATTCATCCATTTACGTGGCTGCGCCCATCGTTCTTTGGTGGGCCAAGCGCACCGGCAAGAGCATCAAGCGTGAAGTGCTCGGCGATGTGCAGCAGCCGGTCGTTTGACCACTCCCTTCGTTCACCCTCGCCAGCCTGTATTCTCGCGTTAGAATAGCCAAAGTCAGGTGGAAATTCATCGTCCAAGAACACTCGGTTGGGGACGGGCGGCTGGGTTGCTTTACGGCGACTGGGGAACGAGCAAGGCCTACGTCATCGGACTGGCCTTTGCCGTGGGTGGATTCGGATCGCTGCCCATCATTCTGGCCGTTTGCGCGCTGAGCCTCATCGTCGGGCTGAATTACATCATCATCTGCCGCTGCTTTCCCTGCGGCGGGGGTGTTTATTCGGCGGCACGACCGCACGGGCGCATGCTGGCGGTGGTGGGAGCACTCCTGCTCATCGCCGATTTCACTGTGACGGCGGCCCTCAGCACTTGGGCAGCCCTGAGCTACCTCGGCGTTCCGTTAAGCTGGATTCCCATTTGTTCCATTGCGGTGATTCTGGTTTTCGGCGTGCTCAACTTTTACGGCCCGCGCCACAGCGGGACCTTCGCCATCCTGCTGGCTGTGCCCGTGGCCGCCTCGGTCCTCGGCATCATTGTCCTGGCGGCCCCTCATTTTACCTTCCACGAACTCGAGTTCCCCCATGCGGCGTTTTACCCCAACTGGGTGGCTTTCACCGGCGTGATCCTCGCCCTCAGCGGTGTCGAGGCCATCGCCAATCTGACCGGCGTGCTCAAACTCGACAAGGGGTCGACCCCGGAAGAGCCGAAGGTCGGGCGCAACGCGATGAAGGCCATCATTCCCGTGGCCCTCGAGGTCAGCGTGGGCACCGCGCTGCTGGCCTGGGCCGTCTTGTCCCTGCCCCACGCGCTGCAAAATGATCTCATCGCCCGCAAGGACGATGTCCTGCGATTTGCCGCGGAACACTATGCCAACAGTGCCTTCGGGCCGATCGCCGGACAGGCCTTCGGCTGGTTTGTCGGCATCTCCTTTGCCCTGCTGCTCTTCAGCGCAGTCAACACCGCAGTGGCGGCCATGATCGGCGTCACCTTCATGATGTCGACCGACAACGAGATGCCGCGCAGTTTCTCGAAGCTGAACTGCCACGGCGTGCCTGGCATCCCGTTGGCGATCGCAGTGGGCCTGCCGGTCCTCATCCTCATCGTCTCGCCCGGGCTGGAAGCGCTGGCCAGCCTTTATGCCATCGGCGTCGTCGGTGCCATTGCGGTCAACCTGGGATCCTGCGCCTTCAACCGTGCCCTGCCCATCGGCTGGATCGCCCGCATCACGATGGGCGCGACCTTCATCCTGCTCTGCGCGGTCTGGCTGACGCTGGCCCACACCAAGCCTGAGGCCCTTTTCTTTGTGACCTGCATCCTCCTCATCGGCTTGGGCCTGCGCGCGTGGAGCCAGAAACACAAGGGTATCACCACGGTCACCGTGCCGCAGAAACTGGCCGCCATGATGGAGTCCATGGATTTGGAGCGACTCAAGCCCAATCCGCAGGAAGGGGGAAAAATCCTCCTCTGCCTGCGCGGCGTGACCCCCGTCCTCACATTCGCCATCGAAACGGCCAAAATGCGGGGCGCCACCCTTTATGTTCTCTACGTGCGCGAAGTCGCCGTTGCCTTTGGAGCCACCTCAGAAGGAACAAAGGCTCGATGGCAGGACGACCCCGAAGCTGCCTTGATCATGAAAGTGGCGCGAACCGTCGGTGAGGAATCCGGGGTGACGGTGGTTCCCATCTACGCAGTCTCGGACAGCGCCGGCGCCGCGATCGTCGATGTGGCGGCAACCCTTGGGGTGGACGAAATGTTTCTCGGTGCCTCCGGCCACTCCGCCCTGGCCCACCTGCTCCACGGCAGCGTCGTCCAGCAGGTCGTGCGGAACCTGCCGGACGAGATCAGCCTGGTCATCCGCGGTTAAGCAGACGGCCGCCCGTCCATGAACCCCCGGCAAAAAGTCGTCCATCTCGTCCCCCCGAAGCGGCTCTCGGTCGAACTGCTTGAACTCTCGGAGTCCGTGCATGACGCCGATATCACCTTGGGCGATCTGGTGGATCAACTCGAAGGCCGTGTTTACACCATGCTCCTCGTGCTTCTCTCCCTGCCCTTTTGTCAGCCGGTGCTGCTCCCCGGACTGTCCACGCCATTTGGTGTGGTCATTGCCCTGCTCGGCTTGCGCTTCTCCATGCGCCAGCGGCCCTGGCTGCCACGGCGGTTGCTGGCGACCAAACTCACCGCGAAATTCCTGCCGGCCGTGATGCGCGGCAGCGCCAAACTCCTCGGCGCGATGGAAAAACTGCTGCATCCGCGGCTGGTTTGGCTCTTCGAATACCGCCTGACCCAATTTCTTACCGGCGTGGCGATCTGCGTTTGCGGCCTCCTCCTGCTGCTGCCTCTCCCCATCCCGCTCAGCAACATGTTCCCGGCCCTCACCGTGGTGCTCGCGGCGGCGGCCTTCTCCGAGCGGGACGGCTACTGCCTCATCGCCTCCGGCCTGCTCTTCATCCTGACCCTGCTCTTCTTCGCTGCTCTCGCCTGGGGAGGTGCTGAAGCGCTCCACTGGGTCGGCCACAGCGTCTGATCCGCCACCGGCTTTTTGGTCTGGAGCCATTGAACGAGGAGCGGCTTCCTGCCAAGCTGCGCTGTGGACCCCGTTGTTTTGCTCTGGCTGCTCTTTGCGGTCACGGTCGTTGTGGTCTGCACGCTGGACCTTTTCGTCATCACGCACGGGCATTCCCCCGCCGGCGTGACCAGCGCGCTGCGCTGGACAGGCATCTGGGTCGCCCTCGCCCTCGCCTTCAGCGGCGCAATCTACCTGCTTCATCCGCGCGGTGGCGAGTTTTCCACCCTCTTCATCGCCGGCTACCTCACGGAATACTCGCTCTCGGTTGACAACCTTTTCGTCTTCATTCTCATCTTCTCGCTCATGGGCGTGTCGCCGGTGGCCCAGCCGAAGCTGATCAAGCTGGGCATTTACCTATCCATCGTCCTCCGCATCCTTTTCATTCTTTTCGGCCTCGCCCTCGTCCAGCAATTCCACTGGCTGCTTTACCTCTTCGGGGCCCTCTTGATCTGGACGGCCTGGAAAATGCTCATGGCCGACAAGGACGAACAGGTCAACCCGGAGCACAACATTCTCTACAAACTCGCCGCGAGATTTCTGCCCGTGCACGAGATCGGGCCGGACAGCCGGCGCTTGGTCATCAAAGCCGACGGCCGGTGGTTCATCACGCCGCTGTTTCTCGTCTTTCTCGTCATCGGCAGCACCGATGTGCTCTTCGCCCTCGACTCCATCCCCGCCATCATGGGCATCAGCAATGAACCTTTTGTCGTGCTGACCTCAAATGTCTTTGCCGTGCTCGGTCTCAACTCGCTTTTCTTCGCGCTGCGGGGAGTCATGGGCATGTTCAAGTTTCTCCAGCACGGCGTGAGCTTCATCCTCTTCTTTATCGGGGCCAAAATGATCGCCGGGGCCTGGCCGCCCGCGGAGCACTGGTTCAAGGAGCACAATTTTGTCTCTCTCCTTTTCATTGGGACCGTTCTGGCCGTCTCGATTGTGCTCTCCATCTGGCACCAGCGGCTTAGTCCCGATGCGGTGAAGGAAAACAACCCATGAGCGAAGCGGCCCAATTTGGTCTGACCATGCTCGTCGTTGGCCTGGGCGGAACCCTCCTGACCCTGCTGGGCTTGGTGCTGGTTCTTCACGTGCTCACGGCCATTTTCCCGGTCGAGAAACCACCCGCCGACAAGGTTGATCCGGAGGCCAAACCATGATGCAGGGCGTGCTCAACGGGTTCGGTGCCCTGACCGAGGGGATGCGTTACCTGCTCGAAAGCGGCGGGAGCAGTCTGGTCATGATCGGCGTGGCTCTGGTCATGTTGTGGCTGGCCATCCGCAAAGGGGTCGAACCCCTTCTCCTCCTGCCCATCGCTTTCGGATGCCTGCTGGTCAATCTGCCCCTCAGCGAGGTGATGTCCCCGGGCGGCGTGCTCAAAACGCTCTACGACTTTGGCATTGGTAACGAACTTTTCCCGCTGCTCATCTTTGTCGGCATTGGCTCGATGACTGATTTCTCGCCTCTGCTGGCCAGTCCCCGGTTGCTGCTCTTCGGGGCGGCCGGCCAGGTCGGCATTTTTCTCACCCTTCTGCTCGCTCTCGCTCTCGGATTTTCCAAGGCGGAAGCCGTCTCAGTCGCCGCCATTGGTGCCTGCGATGGGCCGACGGTCATCTACGTTTCCAATCTCTTTGCCGAAAAGGGACAAATTCCCACGGCCATGGTCGGTGCCCTCGCCGTCGCCGCTTACTCCTACATGGCGCTGGTGCCGATCATTCAGCCACCCATCATGCGATTGCTCACCACGCGCAAGGAGCGGGAGATCAAGATGCCCAGTCCCAAGGGGAAGGTCTCCAAGACGGCCTTGATCGCTTTTCCCATCGTCGTCGTCATCATCACCGGAATCATCGCGCCCCAAGGCCTGCCGTTGATGGGCATGATCATGCTGGGCAATTTCATCAAGGTCAGCGGTGTGGTGCCCCGCCTGGCCACCGCGGCCGAGAACGAAATCACCAACGTATCCACCCTCTTTCTCGGACTGGCCATCGGCGGCACGATGGCCGGGCCGCAGTTTTTGACCAGGGAGACCCTGATGGTTTTTTCCCTCGGGTTGGTTGCCATCGTCATGGACACCGTCGGCGGAATCACCCTCGGAAAAATCTGGTGCTGGCTCTCAGGCGGGAAGGTGAATCCGCTCCTCGGCGCCGCCGGTATCTCCGCTTACCCCATGGCCGCGCGACTTGTGCAGGTCGAGGGCCAGCGGTGGAACAAACACAGTTTCCTGCTCATGCACGCCATGGCCGCCAACACCGGCGGACAAATCGGTTCCGTCATGGCCGCCGCCATCATGCTCTCCGTCCTCAAGGGTCTCGGAATCCTGTGACGGTTGGCCCCGCGCGGCCTCAACGCAGGACGGCGAGCAGGAAGGTGATCAGGGCGCTGTTGGCAAAA
>JBMOJP010000164.1:0-2697 GCA_049315725.1 Chthoniobacterales bacterium
AGCTCCTACTTCAAGCGACTCTTGGCTACATTGCCTCAAACGATCTCCGGCGCTGACTTGGCCCAGATCGAGGCGTTGACTGGTGCCGTGCTGAGCGACTTGATCGATCAGGGTTGGCCGCTCGAGACCCTTTTTTCATGGCCTGATCTCTTTCTCCGGAGGAAACGCCCGCCACACGACACATTCGCTAGCAATCTGAATTTCATGATCCGCAGCTTAGAATGGGGCAACCAAGCCTACGCGGTGATTTTGAGGTTGAGCGGGAGTTCCAAGCTCTCGGAGTTCGGCGACTTCAATGGCTTCCATTTCCGGAGCGTCCCCGGGTTTACTCCCGATGGCAGCCCACCCCAGCAACGATTCGCGGCGGAGAGCCCCCTCACAACCTTTGCCGAAACCGAGGTGGAAGCCGTGGACTTCACAGCGGCGGCGATTGCTGCCCGAGAGCGCTTCGAACGTTGTCTGGACCAACTCCGCTTCAATTTCGAGCCCGAACCGCTCAACGTGGATACCCGGTGCCTCGTCAAGCGGAAGGGGGACGGGCGCACGAAACTCCCCGAGGTCCGGCACTTGGTTCCCAACCCGCATCACCATCTGCACGTGGCTGACTTCCGTCACTTCACCAGACAACTCGAAGAAATCCTTGCCAGCGGGAGCATACAGCCGGAATCCCGTGAACGTCTCCGCGCCGGGCTGCGCCACTTCCGGATTGGGAGCGATGCCGATACCTACAACGACAAGTTCCTGAGCTGGTGGATGGGCTTGGAGTTTCTTGCCTATGTGGGAGCCGACGGCAACATCGGCCCCACGGTTTCAACCCATGCGAGCGATGCGTTGATTCAGAGGTATCTCTACAAATTCGTTTCTGACCTCGTGCGCACACTGAAAGGCAGAAAAATCGCGTGGCCGAGCGAACTCACACAAATTTCGGGTGCAGCCACACTCGAAGAACTCGATCACCCGAAGGGCGTGACAATCCTTCAGTCGCAACAAGGCTCCGAGACCCTCGCCGGAGCATTTCCGCGCAACCCGGTGGCTGCTCGGCGAATCCGTCGACTTGCAGAAATGCTCCAAGACCCACAAAAAACGGCAGACGCCGTCGCAGCGCACCATCGTCATCTGCAGTGGCACTTGAGCCGACTCTACCGGGTCCGGTGCTGCATCGTCCATGGCTCGGAGGTTCGCCACCGGCTGCCACTCCTGACCGCCAACCTTGAGTTCTACCTCAAGGAACTCATCACAATCCTTCTCAGGGCGTTCTCGAAAAACTCGCACCTAACATCGCTAAACGAAATCTACCAGCGTGCAGCCATCGCCCGTAAACGAGCCGATCAGGAACTCCGCGCTCAAGAAGCCGCAGCTGAGTCCGTTCGCAGCGCGGTTTTCAACTCGGTTGTCCTGCAAGAGGTCCATCCTTCATAATTCATCGTTCCCATGAAACTTCCCCGACTTCTCATCGAAGATTGGCTCCCGGCTGCCGCTATCGGGGTCGAGTGCATTCGGGAGCGCAGCACCGGGCAGCAACCGCCCGACAAGCGCCTCCACGTCTGGTGGGCGCGACGCCCTTTGGTGGCTTCGCGGGCTGCCGTCCTCGGATCGCTGTTGCCAGCAGATTTTCCGAGGGAGACGTTTGAGGGGCTGATCGGGTTCTGGGGCTCGTCCCAAGAGATTCTGAGTGCGCAGCGTAAGCTGGAGCGAGCTAGTGATGGTGGAGGTAAGAGGATCGCCAACCCGCATGGTCCGCGGGCGTTCAAGGCCGTATTGGACGAGGGCGAACTCGACGCGGCCCACGCGGCCGCCCGCCGCATCTTTGGCGAGGACATCGCGGTGATTGATCCGATGTCCGGCGGCGGGTCTATCCCGCTCGAATCGGCGCGGCTCGGATTCAAGACCTACGCGAACGAGCTGAATCCTGTCGCCTGCACGGTGCTGGAAGCCACGGTGGATTACCCGTTCCGCTTCGGGACGGAGCTGGCTGAGAAAGCACGCAAATGGGGTAGAGTGCTCAGAGGGCGCTTCAACAAGCGCATGGGGCGATTTTTCGAGCGTTCGGGTTTTCTGCCCGCGCATTGCTACATCTTCGCCCGCACTGTGCCGTGTCCGGACACGCAGCATCCGACGCCGCTGGTGCCGGACTGGCATTTGCTCAAACCGAAAGGCAGTGAGAGGCGGGTGGTAGCGGAGCCGGTTGTGGATGCCAAGGCCGGGGCGTGGAAGGTGCGCATCCGCGAAGTAGGGCGGCATGCGGGCCAGCTCAAGGAAGCGCCGCGACCGACCTACAGCGGAGGCGATGGCATTTCGCTTTTCACCGGCATCAAAATTCCCGGCGACTACATCAAGGCCATGGCCCAGAACGGAAAAATGGGTAGCGCTCTCTACGCCGTCGCGGTGAAGACAGCCAACGGCCTCGAATTCCAGCCGCCCACCCAAGAGGACCTCGACGCCCTCGCTGCCGCAGCAAAGGAGCTTGCCAAAATCCGCCCAGACTGGGAGCGGAAAAGCATCATCCCGACAGAGATGTATCCGGCGGTGTCGAGCGAGGAGCGTCCGATCACTTACGGGATGCCTAGATGGGCGGATATGTTTTCACCGAGGCAGTTGCTGGGACTGGGAGTGTTGGTTGAGGAGCTGCGCGGCCTGCGAGGCGAAGTTGTTGATCCAGAAGGTGACCTTGCGAACCAGGTAGAGCACCTGCTGGCA
>JBMOJP010000071.1:0-11968 GCA_049315725.1 Chthoniobacterales bacterium
CGGCCGTTCCATACGCATCCGAATGGGTCGGCATACTCGAGAGGGTCGTGCCAGCGTTGCCAATATCGGGCTGTCCGTTGGCTACCAAGCTTGCGTTGCTCAGCCCGGTTCCGTTCATCGTGAAGGCCCCGTCGAAAGTGCCGCCGGAACTGGCACTTGTCTGCCAGAAAGTGGTTGAAGGGGTGATGCTGACGGGTTGGAGAAGTATGTCCGCACGCGCTAATGTGGTGGATAAAGCCACCACGGCCAAAGACGCAGCGGTTCGGAGTTTGCGGAATGGGGTTTTTCTCATGGCGAGGATATTTTTGTTGGGGATTATCCGACGGTTGCAGCAAACACCGTTGTTTACTGCGGCGAGAGGTTCGCGCTGGCGACGGAAAATATCAATTGCAACTTTTGGATAGTTTATTACACTTTTTGTCGTGCAAAAAATCCCCCGGCCCGCATGAAACTCCGGTCACCCAAAGGTCCGAAAACGCGGAACATCGCGGCTGTTTTGGAGGGTTCGGACCCGAGGATCTTGCGGGGCATTGCGCAAGTGGCGAAGGAAAAGAACTGGACGCTGTTTTTTCAAAACCCCCGGCAGGCTGCTTGGCCCGCCAATCCCGCCAAGATCCATGGTCTGCTCTGCTTGTTCAGACCGTATTCGGGTTGGGCGGAACTCCGCAAGCGGTTGCGGGTTCCGCTTGTGTTCATGAGCACCAACCAGGGTGACAAGATCAGCGGAACTCATCCCACGGTCCTGCTGGATGACGCCGGCTGCGGGCGCCTTGCCGCCGAACATCTCCTCTCCCTCGGCTTTGAAAATTTCCTGACCGTGGGAATTTCGAATCTGCCGAACTCCGACGTTCGGATTGATGCGTTCAAGCAAACGGTTGCGTCAAGGGCGCAGGAAGTGCGGAGTATCCTGATTGGAGGCCGCCGTTCCGCCGGCGACCCGTGGCGTCCGCTCCGGGAGGCACTGAGGGTCTGCGCGAAGCCGGTTGCGATCTTTGCCCCCTCGGACTGGAGCGCGACGCATACGATGCATTGTGTGATCCAGGAGGGATGCCATATTCCCGAGGAGGTGGCCATTCTGGCGGCGGGGAACGAGGAGCTGATCTGCGAGAACGCCCCCGTGCCCCTTTCCAGCATCGAGGTGGGGCATGAACAACTTGCCCGTGAATCCGCACTCCTGCTGGATGATCTTCTCGAAGGCAGGAAGCCGCCGGACCCTCCCAAGGTGATTCCGAATGCCGGGGTGGTGACCCGGCAAAGCACGGAGATCATCGCGGTGTCGGATTTTCCGGTCGCGAAGGCGCTGCGCTTTATCTGGATGAATCTCGACCACACACTGCCGATCCAGGAGATTTGCGCCCACGCCGGTGTTCCGCAAAAGGCGATGGAAATCCGGTTCCGAAACCATCTCGGTCGCTCGATCATCGCCGAAATCAACCGGGCCCGGATCGAGAAGGCGAAAACGCTTCTCCGCACGACCGATCTCAAGGCTAAGGAGATCGCGAAGGCGTGCGGATTCACCACGCCGAACTACTTCAACAATGTCTTCCACGCAGCGACCGGCCATGCCCCCCGGAAATTCCGTGCCATTCAGCGGTTGGAGAGTGGAAATGCATGAGCCTTCGAGAGATTGACAGCGATGGTTTCATTGAGCTGGCTCATGGCAAAAGCGCTGTTTGTCCTGCGCCCTTGCGGGCCTCCGACAACACGGTCAGCCCGGGCAATGGCGACGGGGCAGTGCTCGCCGCCGGCAATCCAAGAGCCGTAATCTCGAAAACCCGCTTCCCGCGCCCTGCTCAGTTGCTTGTGGACTCGTGGCGGGGGAGCTTGGGATGATTGGAATCCGCACTCATGAGAAACCGAACCATAGACTTCCGTTTTGCACCGACCAGCCGCTGGGCCAACATTGGCCGGCCAGACGACTCTTTTAAGAGCCTGGTCCGCGAGGACGGGGCGCTATTGTTAGATTGGCAGGGGCCCGTGGGCGATGTCGGCGGAAGCGGGTATTTCAAGAAAGTTCTCTCCCTCGGCGCTTACAACGCGCAGAAGCCCGCTTCGGTCACGCAGCGTTCCGACAAGGCGTCCAACAACATCGTCATCACCCGCCTCGACTATGCGTTCTGCGTTTTGACGCTCACGGCCTTCGGGCATGTTCACGAGGGCCTGAGAACGGATGTTGTGCTTTGGAACCTTCGGATCAAGCCGGGAATGGCGAGTATGCCGGCGGCCCTTAGCGTCAATGTGGAGGAGCGGTTCCGGATGGTCTATCCGCAGGATTTTCCCCGCGACGGCCATGGCTTGGTTTCGGTTTCTGAAGACGGACAACCGGCCAACCGCAGCCGTTGGAATGATCCCACGCGTCCCTGCGAACTTCGCGACCCGCGACTGGCCGTGGTTGCGGTGCCGGACGAGATCGCGTTCGCCGGTCCCGACTGCTCACCTCCCGGGGGAAACCAGTTCGCTAGTTTTGTCACTCCGGTGACCCCGCGGGAGTTGGCGGCGGGCGAGGAAATCGAGGGAGCGATCCTTGTGCCGCGGGATCATGAGGAAATCGGAACCTTCACGCTGGAATGGGCAAAAAGCGCCCTCGCGGCGGAGCGGGAGTTTTGGGAAACCCACCGGGCTGCAATCACCTTTCGCGTCCCCGATCCGCAGGTGCAGGACATGCTGGATTCCTGCGCACGAAACATTCTCCAGGCCCGCGAAATCAAGGAAGGCGCCACCCATTTCCAGGTGGGTGCGACGGTCTATCGGGGCCTGTGGGTGGTTGACGGATTTTTCATCGTCGAGGCGGCGCGGTATCTGGGCTATGAGGATGCTGGAGCTTTGGCCATCGAGACCCTGCTCAAACAAGCCCACCCCGACGGGTCCATCGCGGTGATGCCGGAGCATTCCAAGGAAACCGGGGTTGCTCTCGCCACGTTCGTGCGGCAGTGCGAACTCTCCGCCGATTGGGCCCGCCTGGGGGAACTCTGGCCGACCATACTCCGGGCGCTGGATTTCATCCGATCCGTGCGCGAGGAAGCGGCGGCATTGCCCCGCGACCACGTGGCCCACGGGCTGTGGCCGGATAGCTTTCCCGATGGAGGCATGGGCGGGGTTCGCCCCGAATACACCGGCGTGCTTTGGACGCTCGTGGGTTTGAAGTTCGCAGCCCGGGCCGCCCGTTCCCTAAAAAAGGACGAAGACGCGGCGACGTTCGAGCGGGAATACGGGAGTTTGTGGGAAGCCTTCAAAAAGCACGCGGCGAAAAATTTCAAAGTCACGGCTGATGGCTTCACCTACCTGCCCATGGCCATTCCCGGTGGATCTTCGGACCACTCCTCGGTATCCGATTACGCGGGGGAACCCTCGCGGTGGGCCCGGATCCAGCCCCTGCAGGCTGCGTATGCGCTGTGCCAGTCGATCTATCCCGGGGAACTGTTTGATGCCGCCGATCCCCTGGTGCAGAACACTCTGGCCCTCCTCGACCATCTGGACGATGACGAGGGAATCCCCAAGGAAGCCGGGTGGCTCGGGGCGGATGCGCTTTGGACCTATTTCGCCTCTTTCGCCGCTCATACCTGGGCCTACGCCGGGCGTTGGGACAAAACGGTGGATTACCTTTATGCCTTCGCCAATCACGCCTCTCCGCTGCGGGTCTGGCGGGAAGAGCAAAGCCTGCGCGGGCATCCCGCCGAACGCTGCCTCGGCGACATGCCGCACAACTGGGCTTCCGCCGAGTTCATTAGAATGGTTCGCCATCTGCTTGTCTTTGAACGCGGAGACGTCCTCGAGCTTCTTCCCGGTCTCCCGCCTGAATGGTCGTTGCCGGGGCAATCCGTGATTGTCGAGCAAACGCCGACGCGTTTTGGCGAAGTCTCGCTGCGCGTGGACCCGCGGGCCGATGGTTCCATGGAGATTCACTTCTCCCGCGAATCTACCGGGCACATGGCCCCGGCCCAGATACGTCTCAGAGCACCGGGAGTTTCCGGCAGCGTGCGAATCAATGGCACGGCTGTGGTTGTTCCTCCCGACCGATGGATCGACCTCACATAAACCAGAGGCTGATCGAGATGGTCGAGGATTGCTGTCCCTCGGGAGATCGAACCTCTCGCAGCGAATGGGGCTTTATTTCGGCGGACGTCTCAACCCGGCCACAAACGGCAGGCGGATTTCTTGGGCGAACTGGTCGGCCAGGGCGCGGTCGAAATCCCCGCTTTGCCGCTGCAAACTGTAGCGCCATTCGAAAGTCCCTCCCTGCGCGGCGGGGAAGTTGGTGAACCAGTAGTTATTCATCACCCACGACATCACGAGGCCGTTGTGCGGTGCGAGGGTCTCCTGCCATTTTCCGGTGTTGATTCCGTTGACCTGCACCAGCGGGATGTCTGGTGAGGCCACGACAGTGGTCCCTCCTGCGTCGCTCACGGCAAAGTAATGCTGAATGCTGTGCCAGTCGGTCGCCGTGTCGGGCGCCTGCTCGAGACCGGGCTTCATCACAGCGCCGGGAAGATCGATGCGGGTGGTCGGCTGTTCACCCGACCCGGGTGCGAGTGGAAACGCGACGTAGAGTGCCTCCGCCTCGGGGTTGGGATACTTTTCCAATCGATAAACCAGATCGACCCGCGGCAGATCGTCAAAGACATGCACGTCGAGGGTGAGCGCCCGCAAACTGCCAGGCAGGTTCTCCGCCTCGAAACGCAACCCCGCGCCGTAGGGAAGGCTCAGCGACTCCGGCTGACGGAAACGAACCCGCGTGCGTTCAAAAGGACAATCCCGCAGGATCCCGGGCCACCCGCAAAGCTTCTCGCGCCCGAACGGACCAGGAATGGTTTCGTAAACAACCTCCCCGAGCGTAAAATCCGCGTGGGAGAGCCCCCAATCCGCCCCGGTTTTGACGTCGCGGATCGCGGCGATTCCCGAACCATCAGTGGCGGGCACGACTTCCACCTGCACCCCCTTGAGAACACCGTCAGAGAATCCGCTGCCCGCCGTCCCCGGAATCTCGCCCGCAGCAACGCGGAAACGCCGGAAGCTGTGCGCGGGCAGTTCGGCCGCCAGAAATTTGACCAGTTGTCCCGGACGCCGGGCTGAATCGGAAATCGCGGGCGACCGCTGCACGGAAACCACCTTCCCGGTGACTTCGTCCACCAAATGAAACGCCGGTCCCTCGTCCGAACGAACCGGCTCCATCACTTGGTAAAACTCGCCGAAGCCGATGTCCTGGTCCGGCACGATCACTTCGACGGCATCGGTGCGCGGGTGGTCACTGGGGTTGAAGACGAGGATTCCTTGACCTTCGTTCGAATACTTGTCGGCCTCCGCAAGAAGGTGATCCTGGACAAGGCTGCCGGCCTCGACCGCAGCAGTGTAAGCATACCCTGCCTTGGTATTCCACTGGGCTTTGCTGGTGAGGCTCTCGGGCGCATCCGCACTGCACCAGGCCCCCCATGTGTGTTCGGCGAAAAACGCGGCGGCCTCGCGGGCGCGGTCCATGCGCTCCACTGATGCGGCGCGCCCGGTTGCGACCTCAAGCGCGGCAAGCCGTTTGAGATCCGCTTGCGCGGTGCGCACGAGCGCGGACTCGCAGGCTGCGCTGCCGTTGCCATCGGCCCACCAGTCCGGCCAGCCCGCCTGGTGCTCCATGATGGGCTCCGGCCAGTGGGCCACGACTTCCTGGAACCATTCGCGTGCTGTGATCAGTCGCAGCCTCGGCCGCTCGGGCTCCGCGTTCCAACGTCGCACGGCGTCGCACAGCCAAAGCCCGGGGGGCGCATTGTCGTGATTATCGCCTTGAATGCGCATCTCGATCACGTGATGCGGACAGCCGGATTCCCCGACTTCGCGGAGATAATTCGCCACCCGCTCCGGGGACTCCGGATGACTGAAATCGAGCATGTTCCCCGTCACGTAAAGATTGCCAAGGGAAAGGAGCACTCTCCCGCCCTCGGGCCCGGTCCAGTTCAGCACTTTCTGCCGGGGGCCGACGAGGAGCGAACGGCATTGGTTGATCGCCGTGTCGAAATACCGGACGCCCCGCCGGGCCAACAAATCCGGCAGTCCCCAGGACCAGCCGTTCACGTCGTCATTCATCGCCGTGACGATTTCGAAGTCGTGCTTCCGCGCGAGTTCGAAGGCGTAGTCGGTCGTTTGCTCGAGCAGCTCCTGGGTGTAAAGATCGGTGAGCTGGAGGTAGAGGGCTGTCACCTCGATGCGACCTTCGCGCACGCGCCGGAAAAACTCCGTTGCCCGCTCGGGATACCGGGCGAGGAAGGCCTTGATTGTCCACGACACCTCACACGTCCAGCAAAAGCGTTCGCCCGGAGGCAGGGCATCGGTTGCCGTGCAATAGTCGAGGGCCTGCGCCACGAACTCCGCGTGCTTGCGGATCACCACATCCTGCGGCTCCGTGTAGCCGATATCCACGTGCGTGTGGTGGACGAGCCAGATTTCCCACGGACGATCAAACTTGTGTTTAGACTTCATGAGTGAAAATTCAAAGGCCGACTCAAACGATGTCCACCTGCGCCAGTCCGAGTAGGTCATTGAGGTTGTTGGCCACGGTTCCCCATTTTGCGATGTTGAGGCGGTTCTGGCCGGCGACCGGTGAGTCCACGTTGCAGATCAGGTCGAAGCGGAAACTCTTGGCGTCGGGGTGGATACCCATGGCCGAGAACGGCAGCCGAACTCGCGCGCGCCAGCCGCCGTCGACCGGGACCACATCCCATTCCTGACTCGGAAGCGGGCCCCCGCGGTATGACCTGATGTAGGACAGGATTTCAGCGGGTCCCTGCGGGCCGGGGGGGACGATGACAAATTGGTTCGGCCGGGGGTGCCCCTTGAAATCCGGATCTGGCTCTCCGCCGACAAAAACTTCGACGGATGAGCCCGTCCACGGCGTGAGACGATCCACGCGGATGATTTTCTCGCGGACGGTGATGTCCAGCGCGAGGGCGTCGCCGATGATGGCGGCACGACCGGTCAGAATTGGAACTCCCGTCGCGTTGATATCGAGCACCAGTCCTTCCTTGAAGTCGGACCCCGTTGAAGCCGGCAGCCGCGGAATCGAGACCATTTGCGGGATGGCGACCTCGAGACCGCCGGAGAAGCTGGTCTTTTCATCGCCCTTGGCGATCAGCCAGACGTTGCCCTGCGTGGACGGGATGCGAACGGTCAGGCGGCGCACCGCCCTCGCACCAGGAGCAAGGTCCGCCACGACGCGTGGACCGGGGCTCACTTGGATGGCAGGGGCCTCGTCGGTGCGCAAAGTCCAAGTCCCCCGCACCCGTTTGGCCGAAGGATTCCAAAGCGCTACTTCCACGGGCACTTCGAACGAATTCCGGATTTTCTTCAACTTTCCCGCGCTGAGATGGGCTACCGCCAGCGCTTTTTCGGGAGCGGCAGGGACCCGGTAAGCCTCCCACGTAGCGGGTAGCCGCAACCGCGGGCGCACCCCGGCTTTGCGCCAGTCGAACGGGCGGAAACCCAGCGCAAACGCCGGAGAGTCCGCACGCAGGGTGAAGTCACCACCGAGCGGATCGGCAAACAGCGGGTCGGCTTCGATCGAATCGAGCCAGCGGCCGGCCGCCTGTTCTTTTTCGAGAGAGCCCTTGTGCCAGCGAACTCCGCCGACCCCGGCGTTCCACACCAGATTATCCCGCGTGGCACTGAGGAGCGGGTGCCAGTCCACATCCGCCTTGAGATTGTCGCGATCGAACCAGACGAGGTTGCGTTCAAAGCTCTGCCCCCGCCCGCTGTCGCGCCGTCCCGGCGTGAGGATATCTTTCTGCATGTCGGCAAAGATGTTGTTCTGAACAGCAAGGAAGCGCGCGCAGTTCACCGCGAAGCCGCTGCTCAGCACGCGGTTCACGAGATTGTCTTTATAAAGAATGTTGCTGCTTCCCTGGTCGGGATAGATGCCCCAACCGCCATAATGGTAGCAGGCAATGTCGTGGATGTGGTTTCCGATCACCGTGGAGCCCGGCTGGACGCCGAGGGAATAGATGCCGCCGTTATCCGAAAGCACGCGGTTGTGATTGATGTGGTGAATGTGGTTCCACTCGATCCGGTTGTCCCACGTGCGGTTCAACTTCCAAAACCAGTTCCAACCAAAAGAAATCCCCGTGTAGGCGAAATGGTGGATTTCGTTGTGCTGGATTCGGTTTTGGCCGGAATTGCCGATCCAGACACCGACGGCACTCGGATAAATGTGGCCGCCATCGTAAAGGTGGCAGTCGGCGACCGTTGCGGCCATGGGGCGGAGCCAGCGCTTCTCCGTTGCAAAATCCTTTCCGACTTCCTCGCCATGGACCACCAGATCCTCGTGACCGACCTTGATGGCTCCCGCTCCTAGATCTCGAATGGTCGAAGCCGCGACGACGTTCCCATGGCTCCCGGCCAGCATCTCGACCCCATAGCCGGCAATGTGCGCAACCTGGCAGCCGTAGAGCACGCAGTGCTCCGCCCGCTCGAACACGATGGCTCCCGGCACGTCAAAAGCGGCCTGGATCGTGCCCGGGTTCTCTTTGGGCCGCTGCCACTCGTTGTGTTCCAATCCAATATTCTCGATAACTACCCCCGCGACGGCTTCGGTTTTCGAGCCCTGGAAACGGATGATCTCATTGAGTTTTGGCGCGACGACCGTCACCGATTCCGGGGTTTCCCCCGCGAGCGGAAGATAGGTCAGGCTTCCAGCTTTGCGGTCGAGGTACCATTCGCCGGGCTCGGCCAGGGCTTCGCCGACGTTCTTAAGAAAAAATCTCGCGAACTGCCCGCCCTCGTCGCGCAGACTGCCGAGGGATTTCGCATGGAAATGCACCACCCGGCGCTTCTCGTCCAATTTTTTGATGCGGTGGTGGGTGTCAAACCAGAGCTGGTAGGTGACGAGCCCGACGTCGTCGAGATTACGAAACCGGCGCAGCGAGCCTTCCGGATATTCGGCGCGATCCGGTCCCTTGAGCCAGTTATCCCAGCTGTCCAGCAGGCCATCGAGTTCAGTGAAACGAAAGAAGCCGGTCCGCGGCAAACGCGGGCGCTCTCGTCGCTGCCCGTTTACCCAGAGCTGGGTGAAATACCACGAGCGGTCACACACCTCGGGAAGCTTCAGCGTCCATGCTGGCACCCCGTTTTTCGTCCCCACTTTCCAACCGGTGAGCCGCCGCCCGCCGCTCAGCACCGGAGCCGCTCCCGGAGCCGCCGACCACCGCTGACCGTTGTCGGGTGGCGTGAAAACCAAAGGCCGATTCAACTCGTAGATGCCATCGTGGACGATGACCTGCACCGTTCCACTGGCCTTTCGCGCTTCTTTCTGGGCGCGGTGCGGTGTGGCAAATGGACGCTCCAGCGACCCATCGCCACGGTCGTCCCCGGACGGCGACAGATGAAGTTTGGTTTTCATTAGTAAATCAGCAAAGGCTCCGTTGTGGAGATCAGGAGCAGGGTCTCAACTGCGTTCGGCCAGTGCGGGCGAAGCCTTACGGCCAGCATGTCGAGGTGCTCCTTATTCAACTTGTTAGCTGATGTTGGAGAGGCGGCTATTCCGAATCTGCAGGTGGGGCATGGCGTTCATTGGATCACGGCGTGCCGGAGAAGCTTTGTGCGGTCTTCTGCGGCAAACGGCGCCGGGGGATGATTGAAGAGATGTTTTGTGGCGGCGAGCACGACCGGGACGACGGTTTCAGGCTTGGCCGCGAACTGGGCGAACCGCAGAAACCAGCCCCATCCTCCCAAGCGGTATCCGCCAGCGTAGTCGAGGTCCCCAGCCCGGAGCAGCGCGACATGGCCGGTGTCCGGCGTGTCCCCTGCCGCTTGGTTTCGAGAATCCCGATAACGGCCGGGGTTTGCACGCGCCCCCGCGCGTGGGCGGCAGCGCCCTGCTGTCACGAACTTCATTCGTTCGCGAGGAAGAGACCATTTCGCCGCAGCGTTCACCCCTCGAAGAGAATCTGCTTCCTAAGCCTTACGACGGCGGTGTGGCCAAAGCGTGTGTCGAATTCGGGCGCGATGGTCGCGACCAGCTGCCAGTTGGCGGTGATCATCCCGTTCGGCGCCTCTTTCGGGCCTCGCGGACCTGCCGCGACAAGTCGCCCTCCTCCTGCGCAGCGGTGAAAAGCGGGACTTGGCCGATCGCGTGCAGGTAGGAAGTCGGCATTGGCTCAGGGATTCACCACGGAGGTCTGGATGCGAAAGAACTCGTTGCCGCTGGTCGGAACCGTGAATTGCTGGCGCGTGTAATTCGTGGGAGGCGTGGGCGATGTCGGACCGTTCGTGGGCACAATGCTTAAATCCGGCGTGAGCCAAGATGCCGTAAGGTTCGTGCTCGACTGGAAGGTATAGGTCGCCTCGTTGGTTGCGGTGCGGGCCAGATATGTCACGACGAGGTTGGCTCCCGAGGTCGCGGTGGTGAGCAAGGAGGCGTTTGGCGCATTGGGTGGCGTGCCGAAGCCGAATTCGAGCGTGTTGTTGAAGCCGTCGAGATCGGGGTCGGCGGTCGTGTTCGTGTTTGCGCCCGTCAAGCCGTAGGACTGGACCCACGCTTGGTAAGGCGTTTGTTGCGCGGTGAAGCGGATTTCATCGAAGCCGATGATGGAATTCGTGGTTAGGGCGCCCTCAAAGTTCGAGTTGATTTTCAGGTTGACGAACCTGGCATTGGTGTAGGTGGTGGCAAAGCTGGCATATTGGGGAAGATTTTCTGCTGCATCGGGCGCCTGTGTAAAGCTGACCGTTTGCGAGCCTAGGTATGCAAAACCACTGCTGTAGAAATCAAAAGTCGCAGAGTTGATCCCGCGATTATTGAAATAGCTCCCGAAAAAGTTCTCCGTGTAGTTCCACAGGTAAACTCCAGTGGCATCATATCCGGCACCGAGGTCGAACGTCAAGAAAGGAGGAAAGGTGGACGAGCCGTTCAAATCGTAACGTCCGGCCGTTCCATACGCATCCGAATGGGTCGGCATACTCGAGAGGGTCGTGCCAGCGTTGCCAATATCGGGCTGTCCGTTGGCTACCAAGCTTGCGTTGCTCAGCCCGGTTCCGTTCATCGTGAAGGCCCCGTCGAAAGTGCCGCCGGAACTGGCACTTGTCTGCCAGAAAGTGGTTGAAGGGGTGATGCTGACGGGTTGGACGATCACGCCAGCCCTGGCCGGGGTGGAGTAAAGCGCAACCATGGCCAGACCGGCGACAGCAAGGGATTCGTAGAAGGGGTTTGTTTTCACACTGAGGGGGGTGTTGCAGTTGAACCGAGGGGACGCAGCCCAAGAACGGCCGTGCGGTAGTCACTCTCGCGCAGAGATACGGAAAGCACAATTGCAACTTTTCCCAATTACCTTGCACTTTTTGCCGTCATGGCAAATGGTCTTGAGCTTTGGCCGCAAGCCTCAGCAAGAGCGCAAGTCGTTCAACGCTGGCTAGATCTTCGCCGCTACGCAGCTGAGGTGCCGAGGCAGAATTCGCTCAATGGCATTCCAGGCGACAGGCGTTGGTGATGCCGCGAAAGACGCCCCCTTCCGGTCTTGTCGCTGGCCCCGTAGTAGCCGAGTTCCAGTGCCTGACTGAGATCGCCGAGTGTTCCGGCAAGTGGACGCATGCACTGCCGCGGACGCTCGACAAACAACACCCTCGCTCGCCGCCTCTGCCACTCCGATAGTCGCATGTTGCGCACGCTCTCAGTCGCAACCCCGAATAACAGTCTCCGATAGAAGCAAAGCCGTGGGATTGATCCCCCGCAAATAGGCTGTGCTCCTCAGGCCTTGCGACGACGGTGGAGGGCCATCACTGTCGCAATGCCTGCGGCCAGATAGGCCCAGGTCGACGGCTCAGGAACCGCAGTGAGGCGGATTTCATCGAAGCCAACGATAGAATTCGTGGTAAGGGCGCCCTCAAAACTCGAGTTGATTTTCAGGTCGACGAACCGGGCATTGGTGTAGGTGGTGGCAAAGCTGACATATTGGGGAAGATTTGCTGCTGCATTGGGCGCCTGTGTAAAGCTGACCGTTTT
>JBMOJP010000165.1:0-2670 GCA_049315725.1 Chthoniobacterales bacterium
GCCGCCCGTCATCCGGTTCGTCATTGGAAGACCACCTGGTGTGTGCCGCCCCGCACGCAGGCGGCGGGCAAGGTTTCGCGCAGGAACGTGCAGACCGCAACCGACCGCGGCGATAAAGCTGCCGGTGTGCCGTCAATCTGGATGTGCTCATAAGTTGCCCCGTCCTCCAGCCGCGGCGCGCCGACGACGGCCTCGCAACCGGACGGCACGGTCAGCTTGAGCGTCATGGCGGTCGCGGCGCGCTGCCATTCCACGCCGATCAACCCGTACGGCGTGACAATCTGTCCGGACGCCTGCTTCAGGTCGTGCGGGACCAGACGCACCGAGAAGCGCCGGTAGCCGGGATCGAGGGGAACGACGCCCAGCGCCGTGCGCGCCAGATAGTTCAGCGGATGGCCGCCGAAACCAAAGCACAGGCCCTGGTGGCGCTCGAGGGCTTCCTCGGACTCCCAGGTCGTGGTCGCGCCGTGATCGAGCATATAGCCCCACTTGCGGCGAATGTGGTCGAGGACGTCACCGTCCATGCCGAGGCTTTCGAGCGCCTCATGGAACAGGGCCATCATGTTCATGCCACTGGCCACGTCGCAGCGTTTCGGATCAAGCGCGGTGGTCATGGCCGCGCGCAGGCGGGCCTCACCGCCAAGGCCGGCCAGAGTGGCAACGGCATTGGTGGCCTGGCTGACGCTGGGGCTGACCGCGCCATCGTAGATGCCGTCCGGGTATGCTTGACGCGCTTCGGACCAGTAGCGCGCATCCGCTGCGGTGCGGATTGCGGCCGCCTGGCGGCGCCAGTCCGCAGCGCGCTGGGGCTGCGCCAGGCCATCGGCCATTTCGGCCATTTTCCCGAGCACCAGCACCGCCATGGCGTTCCAGACCGGCATTTCCCAGGCGTCCTTCACGCCCCGGCCCGGGTCGCGCGCGTCCAGCCCGGTCCACTCGACCCACTGCGTGCCCGGCAGGTTGGCCAGGGTGCCATGGGATCCCGCGTACTTCAGGATCTCGTCATAAGCCTTGGCGCAGCAGTCCAGCCAATAGACCTGCCGCTCGTCCTCGCCGCCGTAGAGCCAATCCAGATACACGAGCAGCGGGAAGATCATCGTTGAGAATACGTATAGATCGTCGCGGGTGAAAGCGGCCATCGGTTTCTTGCCGATGATGGGCAGCGTACTCAGAAAGAATCCGTCGGCGAGCTGGGCGCGGCAGAACTGGTGGATCATCTGCCGTACCATTTCGACCCGGCCGAAGCACTGCCAGTAGAGCATGTCCTGGAAGATCTCCGGCCAGTTGTTCTGCTCGCGCTGGGCATCGCAGATGTGCCAGTCTTGACATTTCACCTCGGCGGTGTGGCGGCAAATCGCCCAGATCCGGTTCAGCCGCTCGTCCGAACAGCGGAAATCACTGATGGCCGTCATGGGGGAGCGGCGGTTGACGATGCCGACCTCGTGCACCACAACCCTGGCTCCAGTGTGGAAGTCGGCTACGCGGTTGCAGTGAATCTCGAGGTACCGGCAGCCTTTGGTGTCGAATATCTCGAAGTGCTGACGGCCCTCGCGGGCGATGTAGCGGTCGGCATAGAGCTGTTCGGCGGCGCTCTTGGGCATGAGCACCGTCTGCAAGCGGTTGCGGCTCAGGACTTCGCCGTGGCCGATGTCGACAATGGTGCCGGCGGGGCACTCGAGGTCAATGAACGGGTGGCCGTAGCATTCGGTCCCCAGGTCCACCACGAACCCCAGCCCGTCGCCCTGCTTCTCGCAGAACACCGCCGGCCCGTTCTCCGGGTGCACGATGTTGTCCGTGTTCCATCCGGCGACGCTGCTCAGGGGGTAGGCGAGCATGATATTCCAGGCGGGCTCCACCGGGTCCGCATCCACCGAATGGCACCAGGTGGACAGGCCGAAGTAACAGACCAGCGCCTTCGGATGCACGATTTCACGCTGTATGAGCGGCACGGCCCGCAGTTCCAGCGCCGCCGGCCAATGCTCCGCGGCATCCTCGACCACGATAGCGTCCTGCCATGCCCGGTCGTCGAATCCGGGGCGGTCCCAGCCGTCGGGTGCCTTGCGGCCGTCGCACCATTCCTGATGTCCGTACTGGTGGGTCATGTAGGGCGTGTCGCGTTTGTACTCGTCCGCCCAGCGAGCCTTCCAGACGGCGTCCGTGCCGAACCGGAGTTCCTCGCTGGCGAACTCCAGCAGGAAGCCGCCACGCGCCGGCCACAGCCGCGAGGTCGGCGCATGCCGTTGGAGCACCAGGACTGCGATCACGTTCTCGCCAGGGCGCAGATGCGCGGCGATGTCGTACACGTCCACCTGCTTGTACTTCGGGTCAGTGGTGACCGGGCCTTGTCCGACGATAGCCCCATTGACGCTGAGCCGGTACCGACAATCGGCGGTGACATGCGCCAGGGCCTGCGCGGGCATCCGCCCGATGTCGAAGCGGCGCCGGAAAATCACATAAGCGTTGTCCGGTTTGTCGTCCCCAGCCAGCCAGATCCATCGGGCCTGTTGCGGTTTCCAAGTTTTCATTCCCTTTGGGTCTGATATCCCGAAGCTTGCTTCGGCTTTGTTTGGTGCTCTTCTGAATTCATATTCTTAATGCCTCGGGGCTTGCCGGTGCTGGCATCTTTTGATGCTGATTTCGTTTACTGTTCTCATGAAAATTGCATTCGCA
>JBMOJP010000072.1:0-11954 GCA_049315725.1 Chthoniobacterales bacterium
CCCCCCCCCCCCCCCCGAACGCCCCACGCGGCGAGCGGTCCAACCCGCTCAATCACCCGCACCATTCGGCAAGCAGCCGAAAACTTTCAAATCCTTTCCAGGCTCAGAGAATCAGCATGCAATCACCGTAACTGAAAAAGCGGTATTCCTCCCGGATGGCCTCGGCGTAGGCCTCGTGCATCAGCTCGGAGTCGGCGAACGCGCAGACGAGGACGAACAGCGTGCTTTTGGGCAGGTGAAAATTGGTCAGGAGCGCGTCCGAGTGCTGAAAAGCGAATCCCGGACGGATAAAAATGTCCGTGCGACCCACGCCGGGAGCGAGGGGACCGGGCGGGAGGGATTCGAGCACGCGCAGGCTGGTTGTGCCGATGGCCACAACGCGTCGGGCCTCATTGATCGCCTGCGCCGCCTCTGCTCCGACAAGGTAGTCCTCGCCGTGCATCCGGTGATTTCCCAGGTCGTCCTGGCGCACCGGCAGGAAAGTGCCCGGGCCGACATGCAGCGTCACGAAGGCATGCGGCACGGCGCCGAGAATCTCCGGCGTGAAATGCAGCCCGGCGGTCGGCGCGGCAACGGATCCGTTTTTCCGCGCATAAACCGTCTGGTAGCGCACCCGGTCTTCCGCATCGTCCTCCCGTCCGAGATACGGCGGAATGGGCATGTGCCCCCAGTGCTCCAGATCCGGTTCGTCCGCGAAGGAGACCACGCGGCTGCCATCCGCTTCATCGATCGATTCGATCGTGGCCGTGGTTTGCACGATGGGGAAGAAATGTCCGGCCCGCGTCCGTTTGCCCGGCCGGGCGAAGCAGCGCCAGCGTTTGGGCCCGAGGTGCTCGTAAAGAAGTAACTCAATCCGGCCGTCATCGGTCAGCAACCGCGCCGGCACAACCCGGGAGTCGTTGAGCACGAGAAGATCGCCGGGCGCGAGGAAGCCTGGGAGCTCGCGGAACATGTGGTGACTGATCGAACCGGCCGCACGGTCCACCACCATCATGCGCGAGGCCGCACGGTCTGGCAGAGGGCGGGCCGCGATGAGGTTGCGCGGCAGATCAAAATCGTAGTCGGAGAGCCGTTCGCTCAAGCGGGATTGTGGGGAAGGACCCGGCCGAGCCCGGCTCGTCTGGCCGCGACGGAGAGCAGGTCGGCCGCACGCAGTTTGAGGCGCCTTCCGCGGAAGGCGAGGAAACCGAGGAACACCACGTAGGCCGCGGCGGCCAGCCAAGGCACGCCGCTGCCAAGGAATTGCTGGTAGGCCAGCGCGCAGAGCAAAAGGAAATTCGTCATGATGGTGGCCCCGCCCATGCGCAGTCGCAGGGTGGCGCGGGTCAGGCATTTCGGTCCGCCGTGGTATTCCGTGACCGAGCGCAGCCGCAGCAGCCACCAGAAGCTCCCGTAAATCTGCACATCCCAGTCGTTCCAGCCGGTGTCGAGCGAGTAGCTCCAGCCCTCGTCTTCCAGCATCTTCGTCGCCTCGGCCAAAAGTTTCTCCCGCCCGTGGCCCTCCTCGTTCCAAAACTCGAAATTTGTCTTGCTCCCGGCAGCGTGCGGCCTCCCCAACTCCTGCTCGGGCGCACGGATGACGTTCTCCGGGGTGCGTTTGTATTTCAGCCAGGTGAAATACCGGGTCCATCCGCGGACCAGCGGTTGGGTGAAGGCCAGAAAAACGACGAGCAACCGCGCCCGCACCGAGTCAAACTGCGGCTCGAGCCGCGCGTGTAGCATGTAAGAAAGCGCGACCAGCAGGGTGCCGCCGAACATCAGGTAGGGCACGACGCGCAGGGCGGGGAAGCCGACGGAAAGAATAAAAATGAAGACGGTGAGCAAAACCCACTCCAGGCTGGCCAGGTAGTTGGCTACCTCCGATCGCGGGGTCGGGTAAATGCTTTGGAAGAGGCCCTCGCCGAAGACGCCGTGGTAGATGAGCGGGCGATTGACCAGCCAGGTGAAACGTGGTGCCCCGTAGATCTGGCCCTTCCATTTGGCCGTGCCGGTCGGGCCGAAAAAAATCAGATGTTTGAAGCGCAGCATCGACTCAGCCTCGCCGTAGCCCTCCTGCTGCCTGCGAAACGCCTTCAGCGTGAACCGCCGGTAGTGCCAGACGATGGCCGCGGGACTGAAGGCGATGACCTGACCGGATTGCTGCAGCCGCCAGCAAAAATCCACGTCGTCCCCCGCCTTGCGGTATTCCGGATCAAACCCGCCGACCGAGTCGAAGGCCCAGCGATGGAAAGCCATGTTGCAGCCCGGAATGTGCTCGGCCACCACGTCGGTGAGCAACACGTGGCTGGGGCCACCGGGCGCTGCCGCCACGCAGGCCTGGATCCAGTCCTGCGCCGGCGGTGAGATATTCGGTCCGCCCACCCCGGCGTAGTCCCCGGAGAGGAGGGTGCCCACGAGGTAGTAAAGCCAGTCGGTGTCCGCCATGCAGTCGCTGTCGGTGTAGGCAATGATCTCGCCGGTGGCCGCGGCGGCACCGACGTTCCGCGCGTAACTCAATCCCATGTTTTTTTGCAGAATGTATTGGAAATCGGGCAGTTTGGCCCCTGCGGCCTGCCGCTCCTTGCGGGTTTTCTCCCAGGTTCCCACCACCTCAGCGGAATCGTCGGTGGAGCCGTCGTCCACGAAGACAATTTCGTAGTTGGGATAGCTCACGAGATCGAGGGCGGTGAGACAAGCGCCGAGGGTTTTGCCGCCGTTGTAGGAGCAGACGATGACCGAGACGCGCGGATAGTTCTCCAGCGGCACGCGTTCGCCCACGGGTTTTTCCCCGGCGAAAAGATTCTTCACTGTGTGAAAGGCCTTCTTCGGCCGCCGCTCGCGGGTTACCAAACCGAAGGCCCAGTCGGTGATTTCCATGCCCCCGCGGAACCACTCGTCGGTCCAGGCATAGATAATCGTCCCGGCCAGTCCACCCCGCACCACGCTTTCGATGTGCCACGCCAGCATCTCCGACTGTTCCTCCTCCGGGTGGCGGATGGTGTCCATGCCGAACTCGCCGAGAATGAGTGGACGATCCTCCGCCAGATTCTGCAACCGCGCGAGGTAGCGTTCGAACTCGACCTGCTTGTGCAGGTAAACGTTGAAGGTGAAGAAATCGGCGTTCTGCGGCAGGAGGTATTCCGTCGGCGGGAAACTCGCGTAGGAGTAGAGGACGTGGGGGTTTTCGTGCTTGGCCAGGTAGATGAGGCTTTCGAGAAACTCGGTCACGCGCTGCGGCCCCAGCCAGCGCACCATGTGGCTGGGGATCTCGTTGCCGATGAGAAAACCGAAGATGGCGGGATGCCCGAGATTGGCCAGAACCGCTGTCTCCACCGTCTGCTCGATCTCGCGGCGGATCTTGCGCTGGTTGAGAAACTCGATGTGCTCGGCCCATGGAATGGAGATGAGGCAGCGGATCCCGTGCTCGGCGCACGCATCGAGAAACCACTTGGGTGGCACGTAATAAACGCGGACGACGTTGATCCCGGCTTCTTCCATCAGCGCCAGATCCGGACCGGCTTTCTCCGGCGTGCCGAAATGCTCGCCGGCTGCATCGGGCGCGAACGGACCGTAGGTTGTTCCCTTGATAAAAAATTTCCGGTCGCCCTCGTGGAAAAACTTGGCCTGGACGCGGACTGGCGCGCTTAACTTCACGGGCTCTCAGCTAGAGGAAGTCAGCCCGGATGTCGAGAGGATCGCGGGGTTGACCGTTACGGGGCGGGGAGACAATCTGGGGTTCCCGTGAATATCGCGATTGCCCTGGCCCAGTTCGTCATCCTCGCTCTCGGCGTGATGGCTTCGAGGATTCTGGTCAATTCCGGTGCGATCACTCCGACCTCGTGGGCCGACCAGATCGCCGCCCATGCGGCCACCCAGGGTGTCTGGCTTCTCGCCATTCCCGCAGTCTGGCTCATTTTCGCCGAGGGATGCGCCAATTTTCGCCCCGCCCTCGCCTCAACCGCGCAGTCCATCGGCGTGGCCCTGGCCGTCGCGCTGCTCGCCATGATCGTCTTGATCCTGGCTTTTTGATTCAGCCGCGCAGGGCCGGGGTGATCAAGACGGCGGGACTGGATGGCTTTGCTCCCGCACGGCCCACGGGTTCGATGGACACAACGAATCCCTGCATGGACTTGATCTCCGGTGGTGGCTGCATGAAACGGCGGGCCAGCCCACCCGAACGCCGCGGCAGTTCCCCGCAGTCGTAAATCTGCCCCTCTCCTTCCCCGATGGCCCAGACGTGGTAACGATGGGTGGGCGGAAGCGCGGGCAATCCCGCAGCCTGCACCCACCATCCGCGCTGGCCGCTGTCCCACAGCACTGAGGCGACCGTGCCGGTGAAGTCGCCATAGCCGGTTAGCGCCACATAGGGCGCCCCGGCGTCGGGCCGCCCGTCGTGCACGACCACCGACTCCTTCTGCCGCGTGGTCGCGGAAATCCCGACCAGTGCCAGGGCCATAATCGCCGCCGCCGCGGCCCAAGCGGTCCAAAAATCATGCCGCCCGGCCACTGCCTCGGTCGCCGACGAGACCGGTTCACTCGAACTGAAAACTTTGGTCATGACCCGCTCACGCAGCGCCACCGGGGCCTCGACCTCTGTCGCCAGCAGGGAGAGTTGGGCGGCGACGTCGGCCATTTCATCGCGCCAGCGAGCAGCCGATGCGTCCGTCTGACAGATCGCCTCCCATGCCGCCAAAGCCTCCCCATCGAGTGCATCAAGCGCATCGAGGGCCGCCAGTTCTTCGATTTGTTCGCGCGTCATAGCAAGGGTCCGAGAAGTTCCTTTAATTTCATCAAGCCGCGGCGGGCGCGGGCCTTGACCGTGCCGAGCGGCTCGCCCAGTTGGTCGGCAATTTCGTTCTGGGTAAGCCCGCGGAAGAAGGCCAATTCGATGACCGCTCGTTGCTGGGGCGACAACTGGCTGACCGCTTGGCGAAGAATTTTGGCTTTTTCGCTGGCATCCACCTCAGATAACGCCTCCCTCACGCTGGTGGATTCATCCACCGCGGACTCATGTTCGAATTCGTCGCGCAGCCGCGAGCGGCGCTGGATGGCGCGAATGCGGTCGATCGAGCGGTTGCGCGTCAAGGTCAGCGCCCAAGTCAGTGGCTTTCCTTTGGTCGAGTCGTAGAGCTTGGCCTTGTCCCAGATCTGGATGAACACATCCTGCACCACGTCCTGCGCGTCGGACTCTGTCTTGAGAAACTTCAGCGCCGTGGCGTAAAGGATGTTGGCGTAGCGCGTGTAAAGCTCCTCGAAGGCCGCCCGCTCGCGCCCGACGATGCGGGCCATCAGCTCCAGCTCGACCGCCCGATCATCTTCTTCCGGGATCGTGCTCATGCCGCCAGTTGCAGGGCCTCCGCCGCGACCTCGGCCGTGCGGGCGATATCATCGGGGGTATGCGCGGTGCTGATGAAGCCCGTCTCGAATTGCGAGGGCGCGAAATAGATCCCGCGCTCGAGACAGCGGTGAAAATAGGCGGCGAAGGCCTCGGTGTCCCCCTGCCGAGCATCATCCAGGTTGCCCACCGGACCGGCGGTAAAGAAGAGGCAGAACATGCTGCCGAGGCGGTGGAAAGCGTAGTCGTGTCCGGTCGAGGTGAGGGCGTGGCGTAGGGCGGATTCCCAGTGCGCCCCGAGGTGCTCGAGCTGGGCCCAGGCGTTGGTGCGTTCGAGTTCCCGTAGTTGCGCCAGTCCAGCGACCATGGCCAGAGGGTTGCCCGAAAGCGTGCCGGCCTGATAGACGGGACCCTCGGGCGATAGCCTGTCCATCACATCGGCCCTTCCGCCGAAAGCCCCGACCGGCAGCCCCCCCCCCATGACCTTGCCCAGAGCCGTGAGATCGGGACGCACGCCGGTCAGTTCCTGCGCGCCGCCCCGCGCGACCCGAAACCCGGTCATGACCTCGTCGAAAACAAGCAGCGCACCATGCCTGGTGCAAAGCTCCCGCAGCCTCTCCAGATAGCCGGCCTGCGGCATGATCAATCCGGCATTGGCCGGCACCGGCTCAAGAATGACCGCGGCAATCTCGTCTCCGGCCCGGCCAAAAACCTCCTCCAGCGCAGCGGAATCGTTGAACGGCAGCGTCAGGGTCAGCGCGGCCAGCGCCGCCGGGACACCCGCACTGTCCGGTTGACCGTGGGTCAGCGCTCCGCTGCCCGCCCGCACCAGCAGCGAGTCCACGTGCCCATGGTAGCACCCGTCGAACTTGACGATCTTCTCCCGCCCGGTGAAGCCCCGGGCCAGCCGCACGGCCGACATGGTCGCTTCGGTCCCGCTGTTGACCATGCGCACTTTTTCGATCGACGGCATCCACGAGACAATCAACTCGGCCATCTCCACCTCCCAAGGATTGGGAATGCCGAAGCTCAGCCCGCGCCCCGCGGCCTCGCGCACCGCGTCGATCACCACGGGCGGCGCGTGACCGAGGATGGCCGGGCCCCACGTGCCGACGTAGTCGATGTATTCATGCCCGTCCACGTCGCGGATGCGGGCTCCCTGCGCGTGGTTGATGAAAAACGGGCGACCACCGACCGCGCGAAAGGCCCGCACGGGGGAGTTGACCCCGCCGGGAATGGTGCGCTGCGCCCGGGTGAAAAGTTCCTGCGATCTCGGTCGGTCGGGCATGATCGTCGTGCGGCGACCTCACAGGGTGCGCAGAAAACCGACCAAGTCCTCGGCCGTGGGGCTGTGAGCTGTGCGGACGTAGTAGCCGGAGGTGGCCACACCGAGTTGCAGACTCACATCCAGCGGTGCTCCCAGGATGCGGCCGACGCAGAAGCCGGCGTTGAAATGGTCGCCCGCTCCCGTGGTGATCTTCGGCTTCTCGATGAACGGCCCCTGCACGGCCGCCGTGCCCGTCGCGTCGGCCCCGGCCGCGAACGCCACCGGATGAATCACCACCGAGTCCACCGCAAGCTTGGTCCGGATGACGGCCGCGTGGGCCGCGACGCAAGCGTGCGTCTCCTCGCACGAGGCCAGACCGAGCACCTCGCCGATCTGCCGACCCTCCTGCAGGTTGAGGCCGAGGATGACTTTGGCGTGTTGCTGGAACTTCGCGATGAGGTCGAGGCATCGCGCAATGTCCTCGCGCGTGCGCTTGGCCGGATCGGCCAGATCGAAAAAGATCCAAGGTCGCGCGGTCAACGGCGGGAGAATTTTTGTGAGCAACTCCTCAAAGATGCGCGTCATCCCGGTCAACATGGTCCAGTTGACCAGGGCGATGAGGGCGGATTGCTGGAACATCCCGGTCAGCCGCTCCGGCGGGACGTGGGCGACGAGGTTTTCCCAGTTGACCTCGCGCAGGCTCTGATGCTTCCCGAACATGAGCTTGCCGTCGTCGAACTCGATCGCGTCGGTGTAGCCGGGTTCGGCCAGCGAGATCACCTTGGCCCGCTCTGCGAAGTCGGTGAAAACCGGATGAAGATTGGGCGAACCGAGGACGCCGATGTAGGTCACCGGAGAACCATAGGCGCCGAGGGCGTTGGCCATGATCGGTCCATTGCCTCCCAATTTCAGCATCTGCGGAACCATCTCGAAGTTCCCGCTCAGCCCGGCGGCTCCGGTGATGCGCTGCCCAAACTCCGCCATGCTGGTCAGTCGGGTGTAATTCTCCGCGTTCTCCCGCGTCGCCACCACGTGGAGGATGGTGTCCACAAAGCCATCAAGTCCCACGAGGCTCGAGGCTTGCGGTAGCGTGTCTGCGCGGGAGGAAAGAAGATCGGCCGCCGTGCCGGCCAGCGATGCTTGGCTCATGAACCGCGCAGCTTAAGTCTGCCTCCGGGTGAACGCACGTGAATTTGCGCCGCGCAGAAATTGCTTTCGCGGCCCCGCGCCCTGCGCTTTAGTATGTCTCTTCGCGAGGAGTCTTAGCTCAATTGGTTAGAGCGCCGCCCTGTCACGGCGGAGGTTGCGGGTTCGAGCCCCGTAGACTCCGGTTTTTTGTTTTTCGGCAAACTACCCTGGGAACACTGATAAACACAGGATTTGAGGGGCGACAGTGGTAGGGGCAGACATTCAACTTTGCTCACGCTTTCGCCCTAGAGTTGTCAAGAATTGTCAAGAAATCTGCCTTGCACCAACTGGCAGGGCGGGCGCGGCGTGGGAACCATGAAGATTAACGATGCCCTCGGACTGGATTTCATCCCACTTGAACCAAACGTCATGGCCCCGCTTGAGCGTCTGGAAGCGCATCCCGATTTCCATGAACTGCCACCGGATGAGATTGTGCGACGACTCGTTTGCCGGGAGCTAGAGGAAGATAGCCCTTATCTCCATATCCAGGTCCGTGGCTGTTGAGCCATTCGTATTCCACGATGAGGTCGGGTTGGGGGCGGAGTATGCGTGCTCCCACGATTATTCCCGCGTGCGGGTAGTTGTCGGGGAATTTGGCGATGGCGTTGGCGCTTGCGGATCTGTGTTCCCTTTGGCTATTGGAAGTGTCCCCCAGACCAAAGCCACCGTGAGTAGAATCCACCGGTTGCGACGCATCACTCCCTTTTCCCGATTCCTTCCGATGGGGCAATAGTCTTTTTGGAGGCGTTACTTGGCGAGCCTCTTCCCTTCCAGCTCTCCCATGGAGAGCCGACCGTTGCGGTCTTTGTCGAACTGCATCATGAGCTTACGCATTTCTTCATGAGCTCGGGATTCGGCTTCTGACGCGGCCGTTTTCTCTTTTTTTCCGCCCGACTGGATTCCGAATTCCCAACCCCGTCTTTCCAACTTCTGTTGGGGAATGATCATGTTGTCGTAGCTGTCCAATACCAAGGTTCCCTTGTCCGTCTCAACGAGGAGCACAGCGTGCAGCACTGGCCTGTTGGGAACCCTCACGGTCACTGTTCTCATCTTATGGGGAGGCCAACCCGACTCTCTCAGGCGCTTTTCTTTTGTCAGGGCAAAGTCTTCACAGTCTCCATATTTGCCCATGGGCATTCCCTTGGGTTTCCGCAGCGGTGGCTCGGCTACGGCATAGCTCTCAACCCCGTAGTTTTCTATGTCGCTCAAGTAGGTGATGGCCTCATTGACCTGCTTGTTCACCTTCCGAAGCAGGTCCATATCGGTTTCCTCGTTTGCTTTGCAGTTTGACGGGGCCCACACCAATACCAATGCGGCCAGTATCGGGAGCAAAGTCATCAATTTCTTCGAGGTTTTCAAAGTGTGTTTGCGCCTCCCGATGTCCATCCCCTTTCCATCGGCTTGCTTTGTCTTTTGTCAAGCCTGTAGGCCTTCTGGGCTTGTAAAGGGCGCTCCAAAAGTGCAGCGGGTGCCGGTCCAAAAGTAAGGGACCTGGGGGCAAGATAGCAGCGGATTGTGGGGGCTGGTCAAGCTTGGGTGGGGAGCAGGTTTCGCTGCTGCTGGTCTGCCGGAGCGGAGCGGAGGCGGACCAACAGCAGCGAGGACTCGAGGGGGGGCGGTCGATCGGCTCGCCCGGCAGCCAGTGAAAGGCGTGCACATGAGCCAACCGCGGCAGGATGACCTTCAGACTCTCCCTGCGCTGCTCGTGGTCCAATGAGTGAAGTGGCGGCCAAAGGGAGAAAATGTTCGGGTGTGGCAGGGCCTGCAAAAACCTCTGCGCCGCCGGCGCGGTATCGTCGATCGTCCCACCATGAGACTCGAAGGCGACGCGAACACCTCGCGCCTGCGCGAGGTCGGCGATGCGATTGGCATCGGTGCAGACCTGCTCGAAATAGGCTTCATCGGCCTCGTCCGACCCGCAAACGCCGGCCCAGACGCGGATGCAGGGAGCATCAAGAGCTGCGGCGGTCGAGAGAACATCATCAAAGCTCGGTCTGCCGTCCTCGCCATCATGTCCGACACGATAGTAAGAACCGTAGCAAGCGGTCTCCAACCCCGCCTCGCGCGTCATCGCGGCCACGGCCTGCGCATGCTGGTCATCACCCGTGGGGACATGCACATCGCCGCCCCATTCGATCACGGTCAACCCGGACTGCCGGGCGACCTTGATGATTTCTTCGGGGGTGAACTGGCGGAAGGTGACCGAGACCAAACCAGCCCGGCCCGGCACCGCGGGACTCAAGAAGCCCGGGCCGCCGCCAAAGCCTGGGCGCCCCGGGCCTGCTCGGAAATCTTCGCCCAGTCGTTGGCCTTGATCGTTTCGCGGGGCGCGATCCACGATCCGCCGATTGCGGCGATGAGGGGATCCTGCAGGTAGGACGTCGCGTTGGCCGCGGTCAGCCCGCCCAGAGGAACGTAGCGCAGACCCAGGTGCGCGTAGGGAGCGGACATGGCACGGAGATAGGCCAGTCCGCCGAGTTGTTCGGCCGGGAAAAACTTCAGCAGACGGCACCCATGCTCCAAGGCCATCTCGATGTCCGTCGCGGTGGCGATGCCCGGGGCAAAGGAAAATCCCTCCTCGCGGGCCGTGGCGAGCAAACGCGGGTTGCATCCGGGGGCAACGCCGAACGCGGCTCCGGCATCCCGCGCCTCGTAGAGTTGCTCGCAGGTCAGGATCGTGCCGATGCCCGCAACAATTTCCGGCACCTCGCGCCGGATTTCCCGCAGAGCCTCCAGCGCCGCCGGCGTGCGCAGGGTCAACTCCATCACCTTGACCCCGCCATCCAGCAACGCGCGGGCGAGGGGCACGGCGTCACGCACTTCGTCCACCACGAGCACGGCGACAACGCCGGCGGCGGCGACTTCGTTGGTCAGGCGGGAATCAAACAGGGGAGTCAGCATGGCACCATGATCATGATCAACTCATGGCCGGGACATCAAGCCAGCGCCGCTCGGCCCAGGATTGCAGCCCAAGTTCGGCCAGTTGCACACCTTTGGCTCCCTCGCGCAGGGACCACGGGAACGGCTCGTCCTTGACCACGTGACGCAGGAAGAGTTCCCACTGGACCTTGAAGGCGTTGTCGTAAACGTCGTTGCTCGGCTGGGTCAGCCAGCCATCCTTGTAGTCAACCGGGCTGTCCATGTCGGGGTTCCAGAGGCAACGTGGGGTGGCCGAGTTGTGTTGCACCGTGCAGTTGCGCAGGCCCGCGACAGCGGAGCCTTCGGTGCCGTCCACTTGCAAGGTCAGCAGGTCGTCCCGCTTGACCCGGACGGTCCACGAGGAATTGAAGTGGCAGACGACACCATTCTTCAGTTCGAAGGTTGCGTAGGCCGAGTCATCGGCCGTGCAGTTGTAAGGCTGGCCCTTTTCATCCCATCGCCGCGGGATGTGGGTGGCCCCGAGGCAGCTCAGGGATTTGATGTCTCCGAAAAGATTCTGGATCACGTATTGCCAGTGGCAAAGCATGTCGACAATGATGCCGCCGTCGTCCTCCTTGCGGTAGTTCCAGGACGGACGTTGCAGCTTTTCGTGTTCGCCGGGAAAAACCCAGTAACCGAACTCGCCGCGCACCGAGAGAATTTTTCCGAAAAAGCCGGTGTCGATGAGGTATTTCAACTTGAGCAGACCCGGCAGCCACAGTTTGTCCTGCACCACGCCGTTCTTCAGCCCGGCCTTCTCCACTTCATTGGCCAGGGCCAGAGCTTCAGCCGAGGTGGTCGCTGTTGGCTTTTCGCAGTAAACATGCTTGCCGGCGGCAATGGCCTTGCGCACGCCGACGGGCCGCTGGCCGGTGAGCGTCGCGTCGAAATAGATGAGGTTGTGTTTGTCCTGCAACGCCGCATCGAGGTCGGTGGTGAAGCGCTTCACGCCCGTGCGTGCGGCCAGGGCCGAGAGCTTGGACTCGCTGCGTCCGACCAGAATCGGGTCGGGCATGATGACCTCGTCATCGCTGATCTTGACGCCGCCCTGGTCGATGATGGCCTTGATCGAGCGGATCAGGTGCTGGTTCGTGCCCATGCGTCCGGTGACGCCGTTCATGATGATGCCTACGTTGTGTGTTTTCATGCGAAGAGTGTTCGGTGATTAAGTTTTCAGGGTTGAGAGAGAATAGGGGCCGCGCGGCCGTTCAGGGCTTGCTGGTGCACTGCGGCTGCGCCCCTTGGGGGAGCGGCGGCACATCGACA
>JBMOJP010000073.1:0-11943 GCA_049315725.1 Chthoniobacterales bacterium
CGCGGCGTCAGCATCGAACGCAACCAGGCGAAAGTCACCATCGAGGGCGTGCCCGACCGCACCGGCATGGCGGCGAAAATCTTCAATGCCCTGGCCGCGGCCAGCGTGGTCGTGGACGTCATTGTGCAAACCGCGCCCCATGAGGGCTGCACGGATATTTCCTTCACCACGGCCAAGGACGAGCTGGTGAAGGCCGGCCCCGTCCTGCAGGCCGTGGCCGAGGAAATCGGTGCCCGCGGTGTGACCCAGACCGCCGGGGTGGCCAAGCTCAGCGTGGTCGGCATTGGCATGCGCTCGCATTCCGGCGTGGCCGCGCGGCTCTTCGATCTGCTCGCCCGCGGGGGTTTCAACATCCAGATGATCTCCACCTCGGAGATCAAGGTTGCGGTCATTCTCGACGAGGACTGCATCGCGGACGCGGCCAAGGCCGTGCACGAGGGCTTCGGATTGTCGTCTGCGCAGCCGGGCTGAGCGCGGTTTAAACAAGGCCGCAGCCTCGCTACGCGGCATGCGTTCCCAAGTGGCATCGGCTTCCAGCCGATGATGGAAGGGGATCATCGGCAGGATGCCGATGCCACGCTTCGGCTCTGGAGAAACGGAAAAGGCTTGGGGACGGCCCTCCGTTGCCTTCACGCCCTTCTCGGATCCGGCCGCGACTCGACCTCGCCATCGGAAAAGACGGTGACGATTTTTTCCTGCCGCGCCGCCTCGGCTGCGGCCGTCAGGGGACGGCGTTGCTGATCCAGCGTGAGGGTGAAACCGCGGGCCAGCGTTTGCCGCGGCCCCAGCAGGTCGAGAGCGCGGACGTGACGGTCGTGCTGTTGCCGTCGCTGGCGCAGACCGGCGGCGAGGGCGCCGGCTTGGCGGGCTGAGAGGGCGAGGAATCTTTCGCGCATCAGCCCGAGCCGGGCCACGGGGGAGCGGGCTTGGAGGATGGTTTCGGCCCGGCGGCAGGCCACGAGGAGGACGGCCAGACGCTCCCGCACCACCACACTGCCGCGCTCGCGCAGGTCGTCCGTCATTTGCCGCAGGTCGGCGATGTGGCGCAGCGGTCGCTGGAACACCCCCGAGGCTGCGCGCCGCTCGAAATGCGCCCGGGCCAATTCGAGACGGCCGCCGGTTGCCCGGGTCAGGCGTTGCGCCGCCGCCCCCAGCCGCGCGAGCGTTTCCGTCCGGTCGTGGCAAACCAGTTCGGCCGCCACACTCGGGGTGGGGGCGCGCACGTCGGCCGCGAAGTCGGCCGTGGTCGTGTCGATCTCATGTCCGACGGCAGAGACCACCGGAATCGGACTGGCCGCGATGGCCCGGGCCACCACTTCCTCGTTGAATTCCCACAGATCCTCCAGACTTCCCCCTCCGCGGGTGACGATGATCACGTCGACTGCGGGAAAGCCGCTGCGCGGTGGATCAGCAAATGCCTGCACCGCCGCCGCGATTTCCGCCGCTGCTCCGCGCCCCTGCACGCGCACCGGCGCGAGGAAAACCTCCACCTGCGGGGCCCGCCGTCGCAGCACGTGAAGGAAGTCCCGGATGGCCGCGCCGGATGGCGAGGTGACCACACCGAGGCGCGTCGGGAAGGAGGGCAGGGGGCGTTTGCGCTCCGGATCAAAGAGTCCTTCGGCCCGCAGCTTCTCCTGCAAAGCCCGTAAGCGGGCCTCCAGTTCGCCGGCCCCTCGCGTTTGCACGCGGCGGACGATGATTTGGTATTGTCCGCGCTGCTCGTAGACGCTGAGGTCCCCGAAGATCTCGACCTGCATGCTGTCGCGCAATGGCTGGGCCGCCCCGGCGGTGCTGCGGAACATCACGCATGAGACCTGCGAGTTCGCATCCTTGAGGCTGAAGTATTGATGACCCGAGGGCTGACGCCGCAGGTTGGAGACTTCACCCTCGACCCACACCGCTCCGAGTTTGTTCTCCAGGCAGGTGCGCACCTCGCGGTTGAGGCGCGAGACCGTCCAGGGTGCCTTGGGCGACCGGGCGGGCGGATCCGCCTCGGGGAAAGATAACTCGCCTTGCATGGCCCTTGCTTAGCCGCGGCCGGCGCCCGGCGGAAGTTTTTCCCGGCCCGCGCCGCATTCGGCCGCGCTTAGCCCGGGAATTGCCGCCATTCCTCGCGCAGCGTTTGGACCAGGCGGCGCAGGCGGACGGAGAGCTTGCGCTCGGAAAGAATCTCCTGCGCGGCCAGGGGGGCGCGGACCAGATGTTGCGCCAGAAGGTCGCCGAGCATGGCGGGATCATGCAGTTCGCCCGCCGCGCGGATGAAGGTGTCCGGAAGTTCGACCCCGCGCGAGACCAGGGCGGTGCAGATTTCCTGCAATTCGCGGCGGAGCAGACCGCAGACCTCCTCGTCGTCCACCTCGGTGATCATCGGCGTGGCCCGCCCGACGAGGTAGGGTTCGGCCTGCTCGAACTCGTCGAAGCGCACCCGCCCAAGCCCCTGCAGGATCAATTGACTGGTTCCGTCGGGCTGCCCCACGCAGGCCCGGACCAACCCCGCCCCGGCCACGGGGAAAATTGTCTCCTCGCCGGTGTCGGGCCGGACCATGCCCACGGCAAAAACACGATCGCCGGCCAGCACGTTCTCGAGCATCTCACGGTAGCGCGGCTCGAAAATGTAGAGCGGCAGGAGGGCATTGGGAAAGAGGGTCACTCCGGTCAGGGCCATGATTGGCATGGACCGGGGCAGCGGGTGGGCGACCGTTGTCATGGCTATCAATTTACGCCTGAACAGGCGGACGGGGATGTTATTTTGCGGCTTTTTCGCTTCTAGGGATGCCGGCTCGTTCGCTAGGTTGGAGTCATGGCTGTCGCCCCGCACTACCGTCGCATCGTCCTGAAACTCAGCGGCGAGGCTTTGCGTGAGCCGGGCAGCCGGGACAACATCTCGCCCCAGATCGTCCATACGCTGGCCCTGGAAATCAAAGACGTCCTCGATCTGGGCGTGCAGGTTGCCGTGGTCATCGGCGGCGGCAACATCTGGCGGGGCGTCGCCGCGGCTCATCGCGGGATGAACCGCACCACGGCCGACTACATGGGCATGCTTGCCACCGTGATCAATGGCATGGCCTTGAGCAGCGGGCTGGAGGACATCGGCGTGAGCACCCGTGTTCTCACCGCCATCGAGATGAACAACGTGGCCGAACCCTTCATCCTGCGCCGCGCCCTGCGTCATCTCGAGCGCGGCCACCTGGTCATCTTCGTCGCCGGCACCGGCAACCCGTTTTTTTCCACCGACACGACCGCCGCTCTGCGGGCCAACGAAATTGGGGCGGATGCCATTCTCAAGGCGACCAAGGTGGACGGGATTTACGATGCGGACCCGAAGAAAAACCCCGAGGCGAAAAAATTCGACCGCATCACCTATGCCGAGGCCTTGCAGCGGCGGCTCCAGGTGATGGACTCAACCGCGTTCAGCCTCTGCTTCGACAATAAGATGCCGATCGTGGTTTTCGACGTGGGCGTGCCGGGCAACATCAAGCGTGCGGTGCTCGGCGAGCCGATCGGCAGCGTGGTGGGGGAAACCTGAAAAATTTATGGACGAGATTCTATTCAGCACAGAGGAGGGCATGGAGAAGGCCCTTGATTTCATGAAGCACGAGTTCTCCAGCGTGCGCACCGGCAAGGCCAACCCCGCGCTGGTCGAGGGCATCGAGGTCGAGGCCTACGGGTCGACCATGAAACTCAAGGCCGTGGCGCTGATCACCACGCCCGAGCCGCGGCTCCTCGTCATTCAGCCGTTTGATGCCTCCACGACCAAGGCGATCGAGAAGGCGATCAACGAGTCCAAGATCGGCCTGACCCCTTCGGTGGACGGAAAGATCATCCGTCTGCCCATCCCCGAACTCAGCGAGGAGCGTCGCCGGGATCTGGCCAAAACGATCAAGACCATGGCCGAGGAAACCCGCGTGCGCATCCGGGCGGCCCGACGTCATGGCATGGACATGGCGAAGAAAATGGAGAAGGAAGGCGACTTGACCGAGGACGCACTCAAAGACGCCGAAACCCGGATTCAGAAACTCACCGACAAGTTTGTCGCCGACGTGGACGCGCAGGCCGCCGCCAAGGAGGCTGACATCATGCGCGTTTGACGCCCCCTACGATTATGCACCGTTTCCTCCTGGCCGCCCTTGTTCTTGCCCTCATTTCCGCCACCGCTCCCGCGGAGGTTGTCCGGGGCGCGCCCGATTTTTCCTGGCTGAAGTCCGGGAACAACCGCGCGACGCTCAAGTCGCTGCGCGGCCAGCCGGTCGTGCTCGTGGTGGCCTCGTCGCCCCGCCAGAAGAAATTCCGCGCGCAGGTCAAGCAGTTGCAGAAAACCTACCAATTGCTCGGCAACACCAAGGCCGTGATGGCCGTGGCTTTCACCGAGGAACCGGGGGTGATCCGCTCGAATATTCCCTTCGTCCTCGCGGCCAACCCCGCAGAAGTGGCCGCGCGTTTTGACGTGACCGGGCCGTTCGCCATCTTTGTCATCGGCAAGGATGGCAACATGGATGAAATCTCCGACCGTGTCCTCTCCGGACAGCGGGTTCTCGACATCATCAACAACTCCTACGTCGTCCAGAGCGACAACCGGCGGAGTAGTTAGATTGGTGTCGGCTGAGGCCTGAGCTGTCGGGCGGAGAAATCCTGCAACTTTCACCCGTGTGCCGGCGAACCACGCAGCACCGACTCGGTGATCCGCAAGGCGGCGGCGTTGGCCGACACCGCATGCACACGAAAAATTCGTGCACCAAGCTTTCGCCCCAGTGCGGTGAGCGCGATGGTCGGAGCATCGCGGTCCACGACCTCGGGGCATCCTGCGGCGGCAGCGAGGAAAGACTTGCGTGAGGCGCCGAGCACCACGGGGTGACCAAGCGCGGCCAGTTGGGGCAGGCCAACGATAAGCTGCAGATTGTGCTCCACGGTTTTGCCGAATCCGATGCCCGGGTCGATCGCGAGGTGGTCTGCCTCGATACCCGCGGCGCGCGCGGCATCAAGGCGCACGCGCAAGAACTCCGCCACCTCCGCCACCACGTCATGGTAGCGCGGATCGTTCTGCATGGTCCGCGGTGTGCCGCGCATGTGCATGAGGATGACGCCCGCGCCGGTCTCCGCCGCGAGGGCGGCCATCGCGCCATCGGCCTGCAGCGCGCGGACATCGTTGATGATCTCGGCCCCCGCCGCCAACGCCGCGCGGGCCACTCCGGCCTTCGACGTGTCGATGCTGATCGCCGCTGAGGTCCGCCCGGCGAGGCCCTCGATGACTGGCAGAATGCGGCGGATTTCATCCTCCTCCGCAACGGCGGCGGCGCCGGGACGGGTGGATTCCCCGCCGATATCAAGAATTTCTGCGCCCTCCCCGGCCAGTCTGAGGGCATGCTCGATCGCGGCGGGTGCAGCAGGAAAGGCGCCACCGTCGGAGAACGAGTCAGGCGTCACGTTGACCACGCCCATGATCACGCCGCGGGACGTGAGGTCGAAGGCGCGCTGGTTGGTCCGCCAGATCATGCCAGCCGGATGCGGGCCGAGCGTCCGTGGGCCTGGAGTCCCTCGACCCGGGCGAAGGCCTCAACCAGCGGCGTGGAGCGGGCCAGCGCCGCGCGGTCGAGGGCGACCAGACTGGTGCGGCGCTGGAATTGGTCGGCGGTGAGTCCGGCGAAAGATTTTCCCGCGCCTCCCGTGGGCAGTTCGTGGCTCGGGCCGGCGAGGAAATCTCCCACGGCCACGGGCGACCAGCCGCCAAGGAAGATGGCGCCGGAGGTCCGCAGCTGCGGGGCCAGCGCGGTCGGCCTGGCCACCTGAAGCGACACGTGTTCCGCCGCAAAGCGGTTGGCCAGATCAACGGCCTCGGTCATCGAGCGCACCAGGACGAGGGCGCTCCCGCGCAGCGAAGCCCGCAGAATCTTTCCCCGGGGCAGCACCGCGGCCTGCGCCTCAATCTCGCGCGCCACCGCCGTCAGCGTGGTCTCCGCATCGGTCAACATCAGCGCCACGCTGTCCGCCCCGTGCTCGGCCTGCGCGAGCAGGTCGGCGGCCACCCACGCCGGATGGGCCGTGCGGTCGGCGATGACAAGGACTTCGCTCGGTCCGGGCAGCAGGTCGATGGCGACGCGGCCGAAAAGCTGGCGCTTGGCTTCGACGACATAGCTGTTGCCCGGGCCGAAAATTTTGGCCACCGGTCGGATGGTTTTCGTGCCGAGGGCGAGTGCGGCCACGGCTTGGGCTCCCCCGACGCGATACACCTCGGTGGCCCCCGCGAGATGGAGCGCGGCGAGCAGGACGCTGTTCACCTGACCGTCCGGCCCGGCCGGGCTGACCGCAACAATTTCGGGCACGCCGGCCGCGGCGGCAAAAGTGCAGGTCATCAGCGCCGTCGAGACCAGCGGAGCCGTGCCGCCCGGCACGTAGAGTCCCACGCGCTGGAACGGGTCGAAGCGCTCGCCGACCTTGGCTCCCTGGGCATTGCGGGCCGACCAATTGCGGCGCAGGCTCTTGGCCGCAAAGGCGCGGATGTTGCGGTGCGCGGCCCGCAGGGCGCGGCGGGTTGGCGCATCGAGCTCCTGCCAGGCCGCCGCCAGGTCTGTCACAGGCACAGCGAGTTGGCGGGCGGACAGCGCGGGACCACCGAATTTCTTCGTGTAGTTCAGCAAGGCCTTGTCGCCCTGCTGCTCGATTTGGCTGATGACTTCCGTTACCGTTTTCTCCACCTCGGGTTTCGGCCGAGCTTGGCGGTCGAGCGAGGTCAGAAAGCGGGCGTAGCCTTGGTCGCTGGGACGGACGATTCGCATGGCACAAACAATGCCCGAGGCATGAGCGCCGGGCAACCAACGGTTAACCGAGCCACTGGAAGTCGACCGGCTTTTCGACCTCCGGGTGCAGGCTCTGATGAACCGGACACGTCAGGGCCGCGTTTTCCAGCAGCAGCCGCTGCGCATGATCCGGCGGCAGAGGAATGCGAAAAGTTGTGGTCAGCCGCGCAATCCGCCGCGGGGTGTCGAGGGACATTTCCTTGGTCACCTCGACCTGAAGTCCGCTCAGGTCGATTTCATGCCGTTGGGCGACGATCCCCATGATGGTGGCCATGCAGCTGCCGAGCGCGGTCGCGACAAGGTCCGTGGGAGAGAAGGACTCGCCGCGTCCGTGGTTATCGACGGGTGCATCGGTGTGAACGATCTGGCCGGATGGACCGTGGGTCGCGGCGCAGCGGAGGCCGCCTTCGTAAGCAATGGAAATCTTTACCATCCGTTCAGCCTCATCGTTTTGGCCCGAGCAGGGCGAGGAAAAACAGGCAGCCGAGTGCACCGGTGATGACGCCAACCGGCAGCTCTGTGCCTGCGAGCAGTGTGCGCGCGGCGAGGTCTGAGCCCACGGTCAGCATGGCGCCAACCATGGCGCAGGCCGGCACGGAAACAGCATGGGTCGTGCCGGCCACCCGCCGCGCCAGATGCGGGGCCATGAGGCCGACAAACCCAATCGTGCCGCAGGCTGCCACGGTCAGGGCGGCGAGGGCGGCGGCCAGGACAATTCCGCCGATTTGCAGCGCGCCGACGCGCACCCCGAGGTGGTGGGCGCTTTCCCCGCCGAGGGCGAGCAGGTCGAGCGGTCGATGGAGCAGCCAGGCGAGGAGAACGCCGGCCAGGGCGGGCGGCGCGAGCAGCCACACCTCGGCCCAGCCGCGACCGGAGAAACTGCCCATGAGCCAAAACAGAATGCTGCGCAGGGCGCCGGGATCAAAACGGAGAATGATCGCGGTGGTGAACGCCTGCGCCAGGGCCCCGAGGGCCACTCCGGCGAGCAGCAGCGACGGCAGATCCGAGGCGACGCGCCGACGGCAGAGGAGCAGCACAATCGCCGCCACCGCCAGGCTCCCGGCCAACGCCGGCCACGTCGTCACCGCAAACCCCGCAGCCATGGCGATGACTGCGCCCAAGGCACCACCGGAAGACAGCCCGAGCAGGTAGGGCTCGGCCAGCGGATTGCGGAAAACGGCCTGGAGGAGAAGCCCGCCGAGGGCGAGATTCGCGCCCGCCGCCGCCGCCAGCAAGACCCGGGGAAGCCGCAGTTCCCAGAGCACGATGGCCGCACGTTCGAGTTCCGGAGTGGATGGTCCGCTGCGCAGGAGGTCCCACAACCGCGAAAAATCCAGCAACGCCGTCGGCCCGGTGCAAACCGCAAAAATCGCCAGGGCCACGGTGGCGGTGGCGAGCAAGATGAGGCGGATTGATGCTTTCATGACGCGAAAACGGTTCCGGGCTTTCCCGAAAACGGATTGTTGATCACGCGGAGCGCAGGACATCGAAAGACCTCCTGGAGCAAATCTTCCCGGAGGACATCCGCAGGGGTTCCGAGGGCGCGGATGATTCCGCCGGCTATCAGCATCAGACGATCGCAGAACTCCGCCGCGAGATTCAGGTCATGCGAGACGCAGAGCACGGCGCGGTCGCGCTGGCGGGCGAGATTTCCGAGCACAACATGAACCGCATGACGATGTCCGGGATCGAGGTGCGCCGCCGGTTCATCGAGCAGCAACACGGGGGTGTCCTGGGCCAGGGCGCGGGCCAGGAGGGCGCGCTGCCATTCGCCCGAACTCAGGGAGAGGATGCTCCGCGCCCCCAGCGCGGTGAGGTCGGTTTGTTTCATGGCTTCGTTCGCCGCCCGGTGATCCTCCGCGCTGGCCGGGCCGATGAGCGCGCGGCGCGGATGCCGTCCGAGGAGGACAAAATCCCGCACCAAATAGTCAAAGAGGGGCGCTTCGACTTGAGGCTGGACGGCGCAGACCTGCGCGCGTTCGCGGGGCCTGAGCCCGGCTTGGTCGCGCCCGGCCAGCATCACGCGTCCTTCGCGCAGCGGCAGCAATCCGGTGAGGGTGCGCAGCATGGTGCTCTTGCCGCTGCCGTTGGGCCCGACCACCCCAAGGACTTCGCCGGGCTGAAGATCGAAGGTCAGCCCGCGGATGACATCGTCTCCGCGGTAGCCGGCCCGGATGTTCTTGGCCTGCAGGGCGGGTGAAGTCATGGCCCTTCGAGCCGCGCCCGCAGTTGTTCCGCCGCCTCGAGCGCGGCGGGCCCGGGCACGCTGAAGGCCGGGGCCGGAAAGACAAACACGTGACCGTGGCGCACGGCGTTTAGATGACGGCGCACCGGATGAGCCAACAAGCTGGAGAGGGCTTGTTCGCGGGTGGATGAGCCATAGTCGGCCACGATGATGATGTCCGGATCGGCGGCGAGGATGACTTCCTCGCTGAGCTGCGGCCATGGTCCACCCGCATGGGCGGCGATGTTGCGCAGCCCTGCCGCCTGCAGAATCTCATCGGCATGCGTGCCACGACCGGCGCTGTAACCGGTGTCCGCACCGAAGAGCAGCAGGACGGATGGCCCTTCCTGCGGGGTCCGGGCCGACGGAGTCCTGACCGGATCCGGCACATCAAGCAGCAAGGCCAACCGGCGCATGGCCTCCCTGATGCCTTCCAGCGACGCGGCATCGACCACTTCCACCCGCAATCCCAGGGATTCCAGCTGGCGTCGGGTGGCCTCCGGGGTCATGGACGTGGCCAGCACGACCGAGGGATGCAGGGCGAAAACCTCCTCGGCCTCCGGCTGAAGGCCGCCGGACAACCGGCGGGCTGTGGCCGGCGCTTCGCAGAACGGCGTGACCGCGAGCAAGCGATCCGCCCGGCCGAGGGCGCTCACCATTTGGGTCAGGTTCGGGGCCAGGCTGACGATATCCCTCGCCTGCTCTGCGGCCTGTGCGGCGGGCCCAAGCATCGCGGCGAGGAGAGCAAAGCCTGAAGGGCGCATGAGAGAGCTAAAGATTGATCCCGGCCCGCTGAAGCGCGGCAACCATGGCGGCGTAGCCCACGGCGGTGGCGGCACAGGCGAGGATCATCGAGGTGTAGAAGCCCAACCGCGGGAGCAGCCAGGGCAGCAGGACAAAAAACAGCAGGCTGGGCAGCACAAACCAGAACACGCTGCGCGAAAAATCAGCAATCTTGGCCGCATCGTGCGTCTCGAACCACATCCAGCCGATGGCCAGCAGCGAGACGAGGGGCAGCGAAGCAAGGAGTCCGCCGAGGTAGCCCGTGCGCTTCGAGATTTCGCTGATGGCCACGATAAGGGCGGCGCTGACCAGGAGCTTGACCAGATAGAAACCCATGCCCGGCAGCATGGAGGTTGCGTGCTTCGCGGGGGAGGAAAAAAGCCATGCGCTTGTGTGGCGGGTCAGGAGCAGGGATGCCGATGTCACGGCCTGTTTTGTCGCGTCGCTCTCTGAGCATCGCTCCACCTCAGCGGACTTCGCTTGAAGTCAGTCTGCCTTGCCCCTCCTGGCCCTTCGTGTGCTTTGCGGTTAAATGACTTCTGTGTCGCAGCGCGGTGCCCGGGCTCCCGATCATCGGCAGGGTGGATCGCGATGTCCCGATCGCGATGCGACCAGATCCCGACGAATGGCGGGAGCCTTTTGCGTGAGCGGAACCAAGGCGGCGAGTCTCCACCATCGAAAGTAGCGGGCGAGGTGCCCGCCACGACACGCGTGGCTGCGCGTGCTCGCTGTGTTCTTCTCCATGGTTCCGGCCCAGGGCGACTGGTATAAGCAGCCGATGAAAAAGCGAATTCTCCCTGCTCTCGGCTGGATTTCTGTGACTTTGACGGGCGCAGGGTCGGTGGGAATTTTGGCCCTCAGCCGCGGGGAGCAGGTCAACAGTCTCTGGATGGTCATCGCCTCGGTCTGTGTCTTTGCCATCGCCTACCGGTTCCATTCCGCCTGGCTCATGGCCAAGGTTCTCACCGTTAATGACGCCCGCACGACCCCGGCGGTTCAGCTTGATGATGGCAAAGATTTCGTGCCGACCAATCGCTGGGTGGTGTTTGGCCATCATTTTGCCGCCATCGCCGGTCCGGGTCCCCTGGTTGGGCCGGTCCTGGCGGCTCAGTTCGGTTTCCTGCCCGGCATGCTCTGGATTCTCGTCGGCGCCACCCTCGGCGGCGCCGTGCATGATTCGATCATTCTTTTTTGCTCGATCCGGCGCGGCGGAAAATCGCTGGGCCAGATGGTGCGCGATGAGGTCGGGCCGTTCGCCGGGTTGGTCGCCATGGTCAGTATTCTCGCCATCATGGTCATTCTCCTCGCGGTTCTGGCCCTTGTCGTGGTCAAGGCCCTGGCCGAAAGCTCCTGGGGTCTCTTCACCATCGCCGTGACCATCCCGTTGGCCATGGTTATGGGTCTGGGCATGAAGAATGCGTGGGCCGGGATGAAGGTCATCAGCATCTTTGGCGTCATCGGCCTCATCCTCGCCGTCCTCGGCGGCCAATGGATCCAAGGCGGCATGATCGAGCCGTGGTTCCATTTGCACGGCACGACCCTCGCCTGGGCCATCATGATCTACGGGCTTCTCGCCTCGGTGCTGCCGGTCTGGCTGCTGCTGGCCCCGCGGGATTTTCTCAGCTCGTTCCTCAAAATCGGCGCGGTTGGTTTCCTCGCCGTGGCCATTGTGGTCATCGCGCCGCCCCTGCAGATGCCGGCGGTGACAAGGTTTATTGACGGCACCGGCCCGGTTTTTGCCGGTCCGGTTTTCCCCTTTTGCTTCATCACCATCGCCTGTGCGGCGGTCTCCGGGTTCCATGCGATCATTTCCTCCGGCACCACGCCGAAACTGCTCATGAGGGAGAAGGACATTCGCTTCGTCGGCTACGGCGCCATGATCACCGAAATGCTCGTCGGCATCATGGCACTGATCGCCGCCTCGGTCATGTCGCCGGGTGAATACTTCGCCATCAACATGAAGGGTCCGGCCCATGAGGTGGTGGAAAAAATCACCGCCCTGGGTTTTCCCGTGACCGAGCAGGAGATGGCGCAACTGGCCTCGGACGTGGGGGAAACCACCATGATCGGACGCACCGGCGGCGCACCGACTTTCGCCGTCGGCATGGCCAAAATTTTCGCCCAGCTCGTGGATAATCCCACGGC
>JBMOJP010000074.1:0-11906 GCA_049315725.1 Chthoniobacterales bacterium
CATGTCCTGCGGCGTTTGCTCCAACACGAAGTAGCCCTGGCCACCGCCCGGCCATGAACGATCGGATCATCATCAAGGGACTCATCGTCGCTGCGACCATCGGCGTTTCCGACCGCGAGCGCTGCACACCGCAGCGTTTGGAGATCGACCTCGCGCTCGAGGGGGATTTTCGCGGGTTGGAGGACGACCTTCAGCGCACGACCGATTACGCAGCGGTGGCGGATGGCCTGCGCATAGAATGTGGGCTCAGCACTTTTCATTTGCTCGAAACCTTGGCGGAACATCTGGCCGGCCGGTTGTTCGCGACCTTCCCCCTGGTTCGCGTGGTCGAAATGGAAATCCGCAAGGACATCATCGTGGCCGCGCGGCACGCGGGTGTTCGCATTCGCCGCGAGCGCCCGTGAGCAGAAAGTTTCTCGATCTGCTGCGGCGCGATGGCCTTGTTTCCTCGCCCGAAGCGCGTCTCGTCCCACTGACCGGCGGGGTTTCCAGCGAGATTTTTCGCGTGGAGGACGGACCGCGGGTTTTTGTCGTCAAACGCGCGCTCGAGAAACTGCTGGTCAGGGCGGACTGGCGTGCCGATGTGGGCCGCAACCGTTTCGAGCGTCTTTATCTTGAGACGGTCAGTGGCTTCATGCCGGGGGTCGTCCCGCGGGTGCTGGCCGCCGGCGATGGGTATTTCACCATGGAATGGCTGGGCCAGGGCTGGGAAAACTGGAAAGCCCTGCTCCTTGCCGGTCAGGCCCGCACGCAGGATGCCGCCGCGGCCGGATCGATTCTGGGCGGCATCCACCGCGAAACCGCCGGACGCCCGGAACTGGAGGATTTGTTCGACTCCGGCCAGAATTTTTTCCAACTGCGCCTCGATCCGTTCCTGCTCGCCGTGGCGGCGCGTCATCCGGTCCACCGCGCCATGATCGAAGCCGAGGTCAAGCGCCTCGCCGCCGCCCGCGAATGCCTGGTTCACGGGGATTTCAGCCCGAAGAACATGCTCCGCAACGGACCGCGTCTGGTCGTCATGGATTGCGAGCCGACTTGCTACGGCGATGCGGCGTTCGATCTGGCGTTTCTCCTCACCCACCTGCTGCTCAAGGCGCTTTATCATGCGCCGACCGACCACGGATTGGCCGGACTCTTCGCCGCGGCCCATGGCGGCTATGCTGAAGAGCGCGGGCCGGAGGCTTCCCGAGCGGTGGCCGCTCGCACCCCGCGCTTGGTTCTCCTCCTGCTCCTCGCCCGGGTGGATGGAAAATCCCCGGTCGAATACCTGACGCCGGAAAAGCAGGAACACGTTAGGCGTTTTGTTCTCCCGCGCCTCGGATCTGCCCGGCTGAACCTTGAAGAACTCTCGACCGAATGGTTCGCCGCGCTCGCGTTGCGCGGTCCGTCCCCTCGTTAGAGCACTTTCAGTTTTTCTGTAGCCGAAGCGTGGCATCGGCATCCTGCCGATGAACCCCTTCCATCATCGGCTGGAAGCCGATGCCACTTGGGAACGCCTCCCGCAAGGGACGGCTACGACTTTGCTTAATCCGCTCTAGAGCCCGCTGGCCGGAGGGCAAAATCTCTTGCCCTGCCTCGTGGCTTTTCGTCATGAAGGGCGGGTGAAGACTTTTTCGCTACTTGCTGCGACGCTCCTGGCGGGGGTGACTCAGGCGGTGGCCCAGGATAAAGGTTCCGCCCAATACTACCTCAACCAGGCGGACACCTACCTCGGTCGCGAAATCACCGTGCAATGTGCCGCCGTTCAGCTCGTCAGCGGGCCGGCCGGGAATCATCCTGACTATGCCATCTTCGAGGCGGAGACGTATGATCGCAGAAGCTGGCCCCCCGGCTACATCCGGGTGGTCGTGCCCAAGGCCTCGGCGGAAAACTTTGCGCGCAAATACGGGCATGACTCCCAGTGGCGGCAGAATGGCTATGCCACCAGGATCCTCATGGGTATCTACTCGAAAAACGGCACATCCTACTACATCCGCTGGGGCGGAGCCGGTGAGATTGTCGGCGAGGGGAAACGAGAGCCCCGTCCGGAGGCAACGCCCGGCAGCGAGGCCGCGCCGGTGTCGTTCGACCGCAGCGTCATGCCAAGCCTCACCTACAACGGCCAGCGCTACATCGAGGCCACCATCACCTCGGTCGATTCGTCCGGCGTCAAGGTGGTGGACAAGGCCGGAGATTCCGTCGTCATCCCGCTGGAGCAGGCGGGTAAGATTCCCGAGCTGCGCATGCGCGCCCGCGATGCCATTGCGGCCCAGATCAAGCCCTAGGAGGAAAGGCGGCCTGCGCCTCTGCGGCGGCCTTCCCATCGTCGCCGGGCTCCGGTCGCAGATCGGCGGGTGCCTCCGCTTTCCCCGGCGGCCGTGCCTTCAAGGCTTCGCGAAACGCTCCGCTTGATCAAGCAGCGCGGGGATCATGCCGCGCTCCCCGTAGATGCGGCTTCGGTTGGGGCCTCGCGCGCACGGCGGAAAGATTTGTTGGACGATGGAGGCCGCTTTGGGTGGCCGCACGACGAAATGACGTCGACCAGCTTCGGTCCCGATGGAAGCGCCCCGCACACGGCGAAGACAGAATCACCGCACAACCGAGCTTTCCGGACCACTTGCGGCCGCTGGCCACAGAAGTCAGGATACGGTGTGGTCGCCAATAAAACCCCGCCCGCCGACGGCCTGTCCGGCTTGGTCGAGCGGGTGACTTTTCACAACGAGGACACCGGGTTCGCCGTGCTCAAGGTCAAGGTCAAGGGTCGGCGTGACCTGGTGGCCGTGGTGGGCGTGGTCGCCGCCATCTCGCCCGGCGAGTGGATCACGGCCGAAGGCCACTGGGAACGCAGCCGCGACCACGGAATGCAGTTGCGCGCCTCCGGCATCCGCTGCCAACCCCCGACCTCGCTTGAGGGCATCGAGAAATACCTCGGCAGCGGGCTCATCCGCGGCATCGGTCCGGTCTACGCGAAGAAACTCGTCGGCAAGTTCGGGGAGAAAATTTTCGAAGTCATCGAGGCCTCGTCCGCCCGCCTGGAGGAAGTCGAGGGCATCGGCACCGGCCGTCGCCAGCAAATCAAAGCCGCCTGGGCCGAGCAGCGCGTCGTCCGCGACATCATGGTTTTCCTCCACAGCCACGGGATCAGCACCAGCCGCGCACTGCGGGTCTTCAAACTCTATGGCGAGGACTCCATCGCGCGGGTGCGGGCCAATCCCTATCTGCTGGCCCGCGATATTCCCGGCATCGGCTTCAAATCAGCCGATGCCGTCGGGGCCAAGCTGGGTTTCGGGCATGATTCCATTCTGCGCGCCCGCGGCGGCTTGCAGCATGTGCTCTCGGCCGCAACCGGCGAGGGCCACACGGCGCTGCCGCGGGCTGAGTTGCTGGCGCAGGCGACGGAGTTGCTCGGGGTCAATGAGGACGTGGTGGCCGGCGCACTCGAGCGGGAAGTGGCGGACGAACTTCTCGAGATTGAGGAGGTCGGCGACGACACGATGGTTTTTCTCCCGGCCTTGCGGGCGGCAGAGATCACCATTGCCACAACCCTGCGGCGCCTCGCCGGTCAGCCTCCTGGTTATCCCGCAATCGATTTCCCCAAGGCGCTCGATTGGGTGCAGGCCAAGACCGGCAAAACCCTCTCGCCCAGTCAGGTGGTCGCCTTGCAGCAGGTTCTCGGGTCGCGGGTCGTGGTCATCACCGGCGGCCCCGGGGTGGGGAAGACCACGCTGCTCGACAGCTTGCTGCGGATTCTCGCCGCCAAGCAGGTGAAGTTCCAATTGTGCGCGCCGACGGGGCGCGCGGCCAAGCGGATGGGTGAGTCCACCGGGTCGCAGGCCCTGACCATTCACCGCCTGCTCGAGTTTCTCCCCGCCGGCGGGTTCAAGCGCAACCGGGCGCACCCGCTGAAGACCGATCTCCTCGTCGTTGATGAGTTTTCCATGGTGGACGTTCCTCTCATGGCCTCGCTGTGCCGGGCGCTTCCGCCGGACGCTTCGCTTGTGCTGGTCGGCGACCCCGACCAGTTGCCCAGCGTTGGCCCTGGCTCGATCCTGGCCGACGTGCTGGCCAGCGGGGCGGTTCCGTCCGTGCGGTTGACCGAGATTTTCCGACAGGCCGAAGCCAGCCGCATCGTGCGCGCCGCCCACGAGGTCCGTCACGGGCGCGTGCCGGAGGAGCCCGCGGAGACGGGTTCGGACTTCGCCTTCCTGGCCCGCGAAACCCCGGAGGAAATTTCCGCTCTTGTGCTGCGTTTGGTGCGGGAGGAGATTCCGCGCCGTCTTGGGCTCGATCCGCTGCGCGATGTGCAGGTGCTCGTTCCGATGCACCGTGGGAGCCTCGGCATCCGCGAACTCAATGCCGTCCTCCAATCCGCCCTCAACCCTCCGCATCCGGACCGGGCCGAGGTCGAGCGCTTCGGCACCAAATTCCGCGTCGGCGACAAGGTGCTGCAGACGCGCAACAACTACGACAAAGAGGTTTTCAATGGTGACATCGGACGCATCGCGGCGATCGACATCGAGGGACGTGAGGCCGGCATCGATTTCGACGGCCGTCGGGTGGTCTACGATTTCGGCGAACTCGACGAAGTCGAGCCGGCCTACGCCATCAGCATCCACAAAAGCCAGGGTTCCGAATTTCCCGCCGTGGTCATCCCGCTGGCCATGCAGCATTTCCTCCTGCTCCAGCGCAACCTGCTTTACACTGGCATCACCCGGGGCAAAAAACTCGTTGTCATCGCCGGCCAACGCAAAGCCCTCGCCACCGCGGTGCGGCAGAACGACATGCGACAGCGGATGGGTGGACTGCGCTGGCGGCTGACGGCAACCGTCCGCGGCCCCTCAAGCAAGCTGACTTTTCGAGATTCGGAAGATATACACTTTGAAGATGCAAACGATCATCGTTCGTGAACTGAAGGACCTTTGGGCCGAGATCAAGCGGCGCATCCGGGAGGGATGGGATTTCCTGGGCACCAACGGCGGCCGCTCTTCGTCGCGTGTGGTGCCAGCGGGTGCCCGCGTGGTCCTGCAATGGGACGACCATCTGAAGACAGCAGTCCGCAGTGCGGGGCGTCCGGCGGAGGACGTGATTCGCGCGGATCGGGACCACTGACGCCGGTAAGGCTGAAAGGTTGTTGGAGCCCTTGAGGCTGGAGTTGTGAAGTCGGCCTTTCTGCGCCAGTGTTACGCCGACGACATACAATGAAACGACGTGCCGCAGAGTTTTTCGCTGGAATTGGCCTCATGAGGATGGCGCTGGACAAGGAAGGTTGGACCACTGGTCTTGGTGGCGAACGTCGCTGGCTTTCTCGCTCCCAATGAGGGCGATGATTCTCGGGATCATCCCAACATCTCTTTGATCAGCCCTGCATGCTTTTGAATTCCGCTCAAATTGGATCAAGACAGAAGCAGATTCTCGCGGGTTTGTTTCTGTCTAAGTTTGATGATAAGGGACTGGCTGCGCTTGGGTTCGACAGCTTCACCGAAGCATTCAACGCTCTGGGTTATGCCTTGGGAGGTCGCCCAGCATCGATTAAGAATTACCGGGACGAGTTCGATCCCCTGTTTCCCAACCCGCGTCAGGGATGGCGAAAGCGACGCCGCCGTGACTATTGCCTTAAGATCGAAGAGGAGTATCGGTCGCTTTCGTTGGCTGCATTTGCAGCGCTTGTATCGGACTTTGTGGGTGCTGGGGAAGCGCCCGCCTACACTCAGGAAGAAAGTAGCGAATCCTTGTCGCCAAGCAGCTTTGCGCAGCGGCTGATCACTGGAAGAGCAGCCGAGCAATATTTTCAGGTAACTCGACCCACGATTCAGGAGTTTGCGCAGTGCGAAGTCGAGGACACAACAGCTCAGGGTTGCGGCTATGACTTTAGACTGTGGCCGAAATCAGGGGAAGAATTCAAGGCGATCGAAGTGAAAGGCATGGCAAAACAAACTGGCTGGCTCTCGCTTACGGCAAAAGAGTATGACTCCGCCAGCGCGCTTGAACGCAGGTTTTACCTCTTCGTGGTGAAAAACTTCCGAGAGAAGCCGTTTCACGAGATGCACGTCAACCCTCTTGCTGGTCCTCTCAGTTTTGTCCGAAGAGAGCGTGCAGTTGTCCAAGTCTCTTGGTCCGCCGCAGCATAGAGAATTTTAAGCACTCATGCCCACTGGATCAATCAATTGTCCGCTTGACGTGATGACCACGTTGTCTCTGGGCGGCATCGATCGAGTTGCCGCCGTGGCAAACGGTGTTCTAAAGGAATATGGCATCGCTCAGCCGCTATTCACTTGTTGCGAGATAGACGAGATGCGGCGTCTTGAAGATCTGTTCGCGAACGGAATAACCCTGCGATACGCGTCAGACAAATCCATCGCAGCAAACCTCGCTGACATTTTTGACCAGGCCTCGGAGATTCAGAAGAACTCTGGCGGTGCGAATTTCGTGGGAGCCATGCTTCAGCACTTGGTTGGCGCGAAACTCGACATCGTTCTCGGTGCGGGTGTGGCTCACCATCACGGCTTTTCTGTCGCAGATCATTCTACGGATCGTAAGGCTGACTTCGAGGTGAACGGTATTGCTATTCACGTCACGACCCATCCCTCCGAGGCGTTGATTCGCAAAGCGGTGATGAATATTCAGGCAGGACTCAAGCCTCTGATCGTCACCTTGTCCGATGGTGTCGAAGGAGCCGCTTACCTCCTCAAGGGCACAGAGTGGAAAGACCGCATCGACGTGATTGATGCAACACAGTTTCTCACCGCTAATGTCTATGAGCGCAGTTTTTTTGATGCGGGTGAGTGCAGGGCCACGTTGGTGCTGATTCTCACGCGCTACAATGAAATCGTTGCCTCCTGTGAAACTGATCCCGTCTTGAGTATCCGCTTTTGACTGGCTTCCGCTTCCCCGCGCTTGCCTGATTGCGTAGCTGCTCAGATAGGCCGCGTTGGCGCAGTGAGCACTCTTTCGAGGATGTCGATCGGATGCCCGTGCAGGCTCGTGCGGTCGATCAGTTGAAATCCGTGCGACTCGAACAAACCGCCGGCGGACTCGGTGAAAACGTAAAGCCGCTGCTCGCCGACGGCCGCCGCGAGGTCCACCGCGGCTTGGACCAGCTGCGATCCAAATCCCCGGCCGCGCGCGGCTGGCACCACGTAGAGACTGGCCAGCCACGGGTTGAGATCGGGGCGCGCGGCGCAATCGTTGAAGATCACGCTGACCGAGCCCGCATAGGCCCCGGCCTCGCGCAGGACCAAAGTTGCCGGCAACGATCCATCGGACCGGTGCGAACGGAACTCGCGAAGGGCCACCGCCTCGTCCCAGTCCGGATAAAGGTGCCCCCATTCCGCGGCGTGAATCCGGGCCATCTCCTCCGCCAAGGGATCGTCGGCGGCGAGAAAACTAACGGAGATCGGCGCGTCGGCAGCGGACTTGGTTTGTTGTTGGAAAACCATGGATTGTGAGCAGGGGAACGAAATGGGATCGGGTTGTGTCTGCCCGCGCAGCGTATCACGTTTCGGGCATGCGAGCCCATCCAATCGGGCGGCTTGCCTCGCTGCCTGGCACTGCTTAAAATTCTCCCATGAGCGAAATCATCTTTGAGGTCCAGGAAGACGAGATGGATGGCGGCTTTGTCGCCACAGCCCTGGGCCATGGCATCGTCACTCAAGGCGATACGCTTGCCGAATTGCGCGAGATGGTCAAAGACGCTGTGCGTTGTCACTTCGGCGACGGCGTTCCCGGCCCCATGCCCAAAGTGATCCGGCTTCACTTCGTTCGAGATGAAGTCCTTGCGGCCTGAAGACGCCACGGAACATCTCTGGTTCGGAGTTGGTCAAAGCCCTGCGCGTTCTTGGTTATGAACGCATCCGGCAGGATGGCTCCCATGTCCGCCTGACCACTGCACTCGATGGCGAGCACCACATCACAGTGCCCAACCACGCCCCTCTTCGGCTTGGGACCTTCAAGAGCATCCTCAAACTCGTCGCCGCCCATCACGGTTTAACCGTCGAGGAGTTGTTGGAAAAACTTGACCTGTAGCCTCACAGACATGTTGCCCGCGCCATCCTTCCCGACGAATCCCGCTCCTTAGCCGCTTCCCCGCAGGCGTGCGGTGCTGGGGCAAAAGGTGCGCGAGGCAACGGAGTCAGGCGGCTTGAAAAGCGACAAAACGCGGTGCGGACCCCCATCCCGGTCATCAATCCGGGGCCGCCGCCAGCGCCCGCTCGAGGCGTCGCCGGGTGCCCTGGAGCCGCCGCGATGCCAGCCCACATTCCCAAATCCTCACCACATGCCATCCGCCCCGGCGCAGGGTGCGTGTCACCTCGCGATCCCGCTCCCGGTTGCGCTGAAGTTTGGCCGCCCACCAGGCCGCACGGGTTGCCGGCTTCGTGGCGTGCTTCGGGCAGCCATGCCAGAAACAGCCATCCACAAACACCGCGACCCGCTCCCGCCGAAAGACGAAATCCGGTTTGCCGAAGACGGGCGCATTCCGCCGCCATCCGGTGATGCCGTGTTCGCGCATCAGCGCGATGAGCCGGAGTTCCGTCGCACGGTTGCCACGCGAGCGGATGAGCGCCATGACCGCGCTGCGTTTCGCCGGGGTGAATACATCAGCCATCGGCGCGAGGCCCGTGGTCGGCGGCGATTTGTAATCGGCGCTCAGTTTCGTCGTCCTCGTGCGTGTGCATCCGGTCGTAAAGGCCCGCCCATTGCGCATCGCACGGGTAGAGTTCTTCGTCGGCCAGTTCGCCCGCGTCCGCCCGACGCCATGCCTCGGCGGCGAAGCGTTGCAGAGCGCGCGGCCAGCCGCTCCCGGCGTCTTCGTAGCCATCGGGATGCAGGCCGGGGAAGGCGTAGGCCACGGCGCACCATGCGCGGAGGAACTCGGGTTTTGGGAGGTGGTCGAGTTGCGCAGAAAATCCGCGGCGAAGTTCACGGCCAGCCCCGCGCATTGTGTTTGGAACGGAGATGTATGTGCTCATGCCTATATTCGCTACAAGGTCGCGAGGCTCTTGCCAGGAAAAAAATGCGGGCAGAGCGAAGTTTTATCCGCACGCGTTTACTGTCTCCACTTGCGCGTAAACGGTTCCGATGTTTGCCGCCCCAATTCGGAACTGGCTGCGCGCCTTTGTCTGGGAACGTGCAGCCGCCGCATTTTCAATCTTTGAACCCGGATCGTAACGGACTTGTCCGTTGGCCATCGCGGTCAACAGCCGCAAGAAGTCAGGCTCCTGCGCGAGGCGAACTCTTGCTCCGTAGCTATACGCGAGCGGAGCTTCTGTCCTCTTCCGACAAGGGACATAGACGGCGTGTGCGTGTTTACGCGCCCAGTGGTCCATCAGTTCTGCGAAGCCCCACGACGCAGCTTCCTCGCCTTCGTCATTCACCAATGCAATGCGGCCTCTTTCCCCAAGGATTATTCCATTGGCGGCGTTGAAATCGACAAGGGTCAGCGTAAGTCCAGTTTGTCGATGTCTTACTCCGACTCGGTGGGTGCCTACGAAATCAATTCGATTTCCATCCGCAGCGGCTCGGCCATACCGACGAATGAACCTCTCGGCGCCGCCGCGATAATAACTCCCGCCGTTTGGCTCTGGCGTCAGCAGCGTAATTCGAGCGCTTCCGATACCCCCGAAATGGGCAACTCGGTGTTGCTTGACCTCGAATCCAAAAACGTCTGGCTCTGCTTCTGCGTTGGGTCGCACGCCCAACTCCGCCTCTAGCGTGTAGCCACCGCAGTTACGAGCTTCACAGGCCAATAAATTACCTTGAGCGTCGAGTCGTTTCGATCGAATCCATCCAAGGTTGTGAATCCGGCAAAGCTCTGCCAATAGCGCCACCTGTTGGTTCGGTTGGGCCGCGACAGGAAGAGGCAGTTCAACGAAAACGCCGACTGTTGGAGCAGGAACGCCGAATTCCAAGGCAAGCTCAGAGCCGCCTGCCGCCGTATAGCCGATTACTTGCCGCTGCCTTGTTACCCCAAGAAACAGAATGCGGCCTGGGAGACGACAGTTGTAGAGTTCGTTAGGACCGTCGGCGCACCCGCGGAGAAATCCCGAGAACCGAACCTCCGGATATTGCGCGTAAAGAATCAGCTGCGCACTAGGAGCAGGAGATAGGCGGCCCGTATCACTCATCCAACTAAAATCGAGGCCAGCGCGATAGGTCAAAGCTTCCGCTGTGGGATGGGCATTAACTCCACGATTGGGAAATAGCGTTAAGGCCGCAAATCCGGGGCCGAAATAGACCTGATTTTTTGAATTGTCGTTCTCAGCCAGCGGCTTTGCATAGAGACGTTCACATCCGGCTCTGACAAAGAGGGCTGTTACTTCAGCAATCGTCATACACTTTTCTTCCGCTTCCGAGATCCTGCGGAATATCTAACGGGGTTGCGTGGCGTTGTTACAGGCACGGACTCCGGTCGCTCCGCTGCCGTCAACGCGAAGTCAGGTGCGGAGTTTAGCGGCTGTCGCAATGCCCGCAGAACGGCGTCGGCGATTCGCTCCACAACCGGGACGACGACTGAGTTCCCAAACTGTCGATACGCTTGGGTGTCAGACACAATGATCTTAAACGACTCCGGGTAGCCCATGAGGCGTGCGCACTCGCGCGGCGTAAGTCGTCGGGGAATGCGACCTCCGCTCTGCGCGATGAGGATTTCCGAGCCGTCCTTATGGTAGCGGGCGCTGAGCGTGCGGGCGATGTCGCGCTCGGTGACGAGGCCGAAGCCGAATCCATTACCAGCGGCGCGATGTTTGGCGGCGTAGTTCTGGAGGTAGGTCCAGAGATGGTCGGTGAGTGTGTATTTCGGGTCTGGTTTCGGTTCGAGAATGCTATCGAGCTTGGGGCCGTCGTGTGGAAATTTCGGAAACTCGAAGTCCCGCCACTCGCGGAAGCCGACGATGAAGATGCGTTCGCGGTGCTGGGGGACGACGCTTTGGGCGTCGATGATCTTGTAATAGACGGTGTAGCCGAGTGCTTCGGTGAGAGTGCGGTGGATAATGTCGAAGGTCTTGCCGCCGTCGTGGCCCTTGAGGTTCTTGACGTTCTCGAGAACGAACGCGCCGGGGCGGTGGAAGTCGAGGATATCGGCGATGGAGAAGAAAAGGTTGCCCTGCTTCACGTCCTCGAAGCCGTGCTTGCGGCCGAGGCTCAGTTTCTTCGACACGCCGGCGATGCTGAAGGGCTGACAGGGGAAGCCGCCGCACAGTATGTCGTGCGCGGGTATGTCGGCGACGGCTACGGTGTGGATGTCGCCGTGCGGGCGCTCGCCGAAATTCGCCTCGTAGGTCTGCTGGCTGAATTTGTCGTAGTCGGAGGAGAAGACGCATCGTGCGCCCGCGCGCTCGAAGGCAAGGCGAAATCCGCCGATGCCGCAGAAGAGGTCGATGAAGCGGGGGGGCGTTTCGTATGTGGGGGAGTTCTCCCGAATCTTCGCCGATGATGGCCGATGTTTTGGCCGGTGCGCCTTCACGCGTCCACTCCCTCACAGAGTTTGGCGAGGGGCAGGCCGAGTCCTTTGGCGACACGAACGAGGCTGATCAGGCTGGCGTTGCGGACCCCGCGCTCGATGCCGCTGATGTAAGTGGAGTCAAGGTTGGCGCGCTCGGCGAGACGCTCCTGGGTGAGGCTTCTGGCCTCCCGTTCCCGGCGGACCGCGAGGCCGAACTTTGTGAGGCTGCGATGGCGTGCGGACATGTCCGACATTGCGCCATGACTTGGACGATAAGTCTATGGACGATGAGCCAGGTTGGGCGCAAAGCTATCGGGAACGGCGCGTGTTGCGCTCATACTTTGCTTCTTCCAGAGCTTTTTCCTCCGCTTTGTGCTCGGCCCACTCCTCGGCAAACGGCTTTTCTCCCGGCTTGCGCTTGAAGATGCCGCGCAAGCGCGCGACCGCGTGTCTGTTCACCGGCTTCAGCAGGATGCCCTCGGGTGTGGAT
>JBMOJP010000166.1:0-2617 GCA_049315725.1 Chthoniobacterales bacterium
CAAGACGAGCGTGCTGGTTTACAGCGTCGGGAAGGACGGGATTGATAATGGCGGGGCGTGGCGGGGCAAATCCGGCGAACGCGACGTGGTCTGGGCGGTCAGGCGTGAGCCAAACCCCTAGCGGAGGTTCGCCTGTGGCGGAATCGACTCGTCAGCCTGAGGTCATGGCAGCACGATCGAGCAACTTCCCATGAAAACGCACCGCTGGTTTCTCGCTTTTTTCACCGCCGCTTCGACCCTCATGGTGGCGTCAACCATGGCGCAGCCAGCCGCTCCCGATCGCTTGCCGGACGCGCTGAAGCCGTGGGAAAACTGGGCGACGTGGAATGATGAGGCTTTGCGGCAAAGCCCGGCGTTGTATTCCGACGCCAACAAGCCGCTTACATTCTGGCCCTCCGAGTTGCGCCTGTCCGCCGGGGCCACGGGTGCGACCTTCCGCCAGACGGTGACGGTTTACAGTCCGTCATGGCTGGCCTTGCCGGGGGGCGAGTTGCTCTGGCCGTCCGGCGTAACGGTGGGAGGAAAACCCGTTGCAGTGCTCGGTCAAGACGGGCGTCCCGTGGTGCGCCTGGCAGCCGGCACGCAGGAAATCGCGGGCACGCTCGAATGGAAGTCCATGCCGCAAAACATTCCGCTGCCTCCCGCGACGGGGATTGTCCTTCTCGAGGTTGACGGCAAGCCGGTGGACGCGCCGCTGTGGGACGAGGAAGGGAAACTCTGGCTCAAGCGCGGCGCTTCGCCCGAGGAGGCGGCAGGCCCGGATTCGCTGGCGGTCAATCTTTACGCCGCCCTCCAAGACGGCATCCCGCTCTGGCTTCACACGCGGGTCGAGTTGATCGTTTCCGGCCAGAGCCGCGAAGAAAATCTGGGGACGATATTGCCCGAAGGCTGGAGTGTTTCGGCAGTGGACAGCCCGCTTCCTGTGGCGGTGGATGCCAATGGCCAGGCCAAGGTGCAGGTCCGCGCCGGGCGATGGACCATCAATGTGGACGCCTTCCGCCTCGACGACACCCGCGAGCTTCGTTTCGCTGATGGTGCCCAGCCGGCCGCGGAGTCGGTGCTGGTTGGTTTTGAAGCCAAGCCGGATTTCCGCATCGTTGAGCTGGTGGGGGTGTCGCCGGTTGATGTGACCATGACGACGTTTCCCGAGGATTGGCGGAATCTGCCGGTTTACCAATGGCCGACTGGCGAGGCGCTGCGCATTGAGGAACGGCTGCGCGGCATGGGCGGGCAGGCGCCCGAAGGTTTGCGCATCTCCCGCGCGATCTGGCTCGATGGGGACGGACGGGGGATGACGTTCCGCGACAGCATCGGCGGAACACGCCAGAAAATCTGGCGGCTGAACGCCGCGGCCGGGCAGGAGCTCGGCAGCGTGCGGAGCGACGGCGTCGGCCAGTTGATCACCCGCGATCCGTCCACCGGGGCGCCCGGAGTGGAAATCCGCTCGCGCAACCTTTCGCTTGAGGCGGCGGGTCGGATGGCATCGGCCTCTTCACTCCCGGCCACCGGGTGGGCCTCGGATGCAGACAACCTTGAGGTGACCCTCAATCTCCCACCTGGTTGGCGGCTCTTCGCCTTGTTCGGGGCGGATTGGGTGCAGGGCGACTGGCTGACTTCCTGGTCCCTGCTCGACATCTTTGTCGTGCTGGTCTTTTCGTTGGCGGTCCTGCGGCTTTGGGGTTTGGTTGCGGCTCTGCTGGCCTTTGTCGCCTTGGCGCTTTCCTATCGCGAGTCTGGCGCGCCACAGCTTCTCTGGCTCGCCCTGTTGGCCCCGCTCGCCATCCTCACGGTCGTCCCGCCCGGCCGTTTGCGTCTCCTCGTTGGTGTCTGGAAATGGCTCACCGTGGTGGTCTTTGTTTTTGCCCTCGTGCCGTTTCTTTCCGCGCAAATCCAGCAGGCGATTTATCCGCAGCTGGAGAAGGTGAGCAGCCCGCTCTTTGCCATCTCGTCGTCCATGCCGCGGTCCGAGGCCATGCCGGCTCCGGCGGCGATGGTGGTCGAGGAGGAAGACGGCTCGGCGAGGCGGGCTGGGCGCGCGGATTCTTACCTCGCGAAATCCGCCGCGGCGGACCAGCAGAACGCGATGAAGCAAAACCTCAACTACGAAGCCAAAGCCCGCATTCAGACGGGGCCGGGCGTGCCGGAATGGGCCTGGCGCATGGTGCGTTTCGGCTGGAATGGTCCGGTGACCGCAGCGCAAACCTTCCGTCCTGTTTTCGTCTCGGCGGGCTTGGAGCGCTTGCTCACCGTGCTGCGCATCGGAGCGATCCTCGCCTTGCTGGCGGTGCTCCTCCGATTGCGCCGGCTGCGGGTTCCATCCGCTTCCGGATCAGCTGCCGTGCTTTTGCTCGCCGGCTGGATCTTCCTCGGTGCCGCCCCCGCGTCGGCCCAGTTCCCTGATCCGGGGATGTTGAAAACGTTGCGCGAACGCCTGATCGAGAAGGGCCTGCCCGCGCAGTTGGCCGAGATTCCGCTGGTCCGCCTCACGTTGTCCGACCGCAAAGTTGTCATCGAATCGGAGGTCCATGCGGCCGCGCTCACGGCTGTTCCTTTGCCCGGTCAGCTTCCGGCCTGGTCCCCGCTGACGGTTCTGGTCGATGGAAAACCCGGGGCGGCC
>JBMOJP010000167.1:0-2607 GCA_049315725.1 Chthoniobacterales bacterium
TGCTGACCAACCCCTGCCAGAAAAGCCCGGGCGGCTTGGTGTTGCGGTGCCGCTCAATCATCGTCTGGAGCGGTAGCCAATGTCCGCTCTGCGCGGTGGCCAGCGTGATCTGGGCGTAGAGCAACTCGTCCCCGTTGGTCGCGGCATGGTCGCTGCCAAGGGCGACGAAATAAGCCGTCAGCGCCAAAGCCATGGCGGCGATGGCTCCGAGCACGGAGAAACGAACGGCGGACGGCGGCATCGGCGCATCCTACCCGGGCCGCACGACCCGGCGCGAGTGCGCAGCGCAGGATTGTCAGCCGCCGCCGATCAGTCCATCAATGAGCCGTGCGTTGTTTCTGCCTTGCGCTGTTTCTGCTGTGTGCAGGCTGCGGGTCCGGCCCGCGGGCCGATCTGGCTTTTCTCAACGGGGCCGAACCCGAGACGCTCGACCCGGCGCTCATCACCGGCCAACCGGAGGGCCGCGTGGCCAATGCGCTCTTTGAGGGATTGCTCACCTTCGACCAGCACGGCAAGCCGCAGCCAGGCATGGCGGAAGCTTGGGAGGTTTCCGCGGACGGACGCGTCTACACCTTCCGTCTGCGTGACGGCATAGTTTGGAGCGACGGCACACCATTGACCGCCCGCGCCTTTGTCGCCTCGTGGCGTCGCACCCTTGATCCGGCCACGGCGTCGGAATACGCCTACCAACTGCACTACGTGAAGAACGCCCGGGCCTTTAACGAGGGGAAAATCACAAACTTCGACTCGGTTGGGGTGTCCGCCCCGGACGACCGGACGCTGCGGGTCGAGCTGGAGAACCCCACGCCGTTTTTTCTCGATCTGTGCGCCTTTGTCACCCTGCTGCCGGTGCCGATGGACGCGGTCGAACGGCATGGTGATGCCTGGATCAAGCCGGGCAACATCGTGAGCAATGGTGCCTACCTGCTTGAGTCATGGCAGCTCAACGACCGTATCCGCCTGCGGAAAAATCCACGCTATTGGAACGCCACCAATGTCGCCATGGAAACAATCGACGTCCTCCCCGTGAGCAAGGGCAACACGGCCTTCAATCTCTATGCCGCCGGGCAGGCCGACCTCATGATGGACAAGGGCCTCGTCCCGCCCGCGCTGCTCGCGGAGATCAAGAAGCGCGACGACTTCCACGCCGCGCCATTCCTCGGCACCTATTTTCTCCGCTATAATTGCGCCAAGGGCCCGTTCACTGACCCGCGGGTGCGTCGGGCCTTCAGTCTCGTCATGGACAAGCCATCCATCGTCGAGCGCATCACTCGGGCCGGGGAGCTGCCCGCAGACGGTTTCGTCCCGCCGGGCGCGGGCGGCTATCAAGCCTACGCGGATGGTGGGGGCCGCAATCCCGAAGCGGCCCGGCGCCTGCTGGCCGAAGCGGGTTTTCCCGGCGGCGAGGGATTTCCCCTCGTGACCTACCTTTACAGCGAAGGGGAGTTGAACGAGGCCATCGCGGTCGAGTTGCAAAGCATGTGGCGGCGCGAGTTGGGGGTGAATGTGCAGTTGCTGCGCCAGGAGTGGAAAGTTTACCTGCGGTCGCTCAGCACGCTCGATTACGACATCGCCCGCAGCACTTGGGTGGGGGATTATCCGGACCCAAACACGTTCCTCGACATGTTTGTCACCGATGGCGGCAACAACCGCACCGGCTGGAGCGATCCGGACTACGACAAACTCATCGCCGAAGCCGCCGCCGAGACCGATCCGGTCCGGAGGCATGACCTCCTCCGCGCGGCGGAAAAAATCCTCGTGGGTGAGGAAATGCCCGTCTGCCCACTCTACTTTTACGTCGGCATTCAGCTCTACGACGGCAAGAAGCTTGGCGGACTCGAAGGCAACGTCCTTGATGAGCACCCGCTGAAGTCGATGTTCTGGCGTAGTCGGTGAGCGCTTCTCGGGTCAATCGGGCACGATTTCCAAGCCCCGCACGCGGGAACAATCTGCGGCGTTGCGAGTGACTAGTGCGCCTTGGGCGGGTCGCATTGCCGTGCTGGTGACCACCCTCGATGAGGTGGCTGACCCCGCCATCGCTCTGGCCCGGCTTTACCGCGAGCGGTCCGACGCCGAGAAAATCTACGACAAACTCAAAAACCAATGGGGCCGGGGCGGCTTTACCCCCGACGACTGGATCCCCCTCGCCTCATGGCCAACCGCATCGCCCTGGGCTACAACTGGTGGCATCACTACGCGCGTCTTTACGACGGCGATCATCAGCACCTTGCGACGCCTCCACTCCATCGCGGAGCAATCTCCGTTCTATTACGTTGCGGACTTGTGCATGGAGAGCCGGGCGGACTTCAATCGCCTTCTTGCCTCGCGTGAAGGCCAAGCTGCGGTCGCCGACGTCCCCAACTATGCTACGGGCGGCGCAACGTTTCTCTGCATCGAGGTCGAGGACGTGATCTGATTCGCGTTGGTGGTTGCGATCGATCCCCGCCCATCGCGTCTTCCTCAAGTCTGTGGGGCCGCGTGACCCCATCTCCTCGGTTTCTGATTTTTCAATCGCCGCTCACAAGCGACACTCGTCGCGCAAGGGGCGGGTGTTTACTTGGACGGTTTGCTCTCGGTGCGCAGGTCTTGCAACCATGCGGCTACGTC
>JBMOJP010000075.1:0-11583 GCA_049315725.1 Chthoniobacterales bacterium
GGGCGGTCTCGCTGAGAAAATCCGGCATCTCTCCCGCGTCGATGCGCGCCTGCCGCTCAACCCGCGCGGCGAGCAGACGCTTCCGCTCGCCATTGAACTCGCGATGCAGTCCCGCGAGAAATTCCAACGCCTCCGGCGTGAGCACGCGCTCCTCGCCAGGCTGACTCGTTCCGGTGATTTCGATGCCATGGGGGGGCTTCATAAGGGTAAGTGGGAAAGCCGGGCCAGCGTGCCGGCCAGCACGCGGGCACCCTGCGCCACGTGGGCCGGGTCGCTGTATTCCTCGGGCCGATGACTGTAACCGTGCCGGCAGGGAATGAAAATCATCGTGGTCGGGCAAACGCGCGCCATGAAAAGGGAATCGTGGTAGGCGCGGCTGACCATGCGCATGGTGGCGAAATCGAGTTTCAGGGAAACGTCCTCCACGATCTCCATGGTGCGCAGGTCACCGTCTGCGGGCGGATCCGCGTTGATTTCCTCCCATACAATATGCACACCGCGGCGCGCGGCAATGTCGTCCGACGCCGAACGCATGAGCATCAGCGCCCGGTCGCGCGTTTCCAAGCAAGTGTCCCGCAGGTCGATCTCCAGCACCGCTTCGCAAGGCACGCTATTGATAGCGTTGGGAAAAATCTCCCACTTGCCGGTCGTTGCCACGGTGTCCCGACTCCCCGAATCGTGTGCCGCCTTCTCTGCGGCAAGCGCCAACTCGGACGCCGCCAAGGAGGCGTCCCGGCGCCCGGGCATGAGCACCGCGCCAGCGTGTCCGCCCTCACCCGTGAGGCGAACGCGATAGGCGCTCGGACCGGCGATGGCCTGCACAACACCGATCGGGATGTGCTGCTGTTCCAGCAGCGGCCCCTGCTCGATGTGCAATTCGATGAACGCAGAGTAAAAATTTTCCGGTAGAGCAACCGACTCGAGCGAGTGTTTGAGCCCTGCGCGTCCGCGAAGCTCATCGAGTGATTTACCCTCCGGATCTCGCAGCGCGCGGACTTTTTCCAGCGGGATCGCGCCCGCCAGCATGCGCGACCCGAGACAGCCGATGCCGAAACGCGTCGGTTCCTCCGCGGTGAAGACAATCAGCTCGATCGATCGCATCGGCTTGAATCCGGCCTCTTGCAAAGCCTCGATGGCCGCAAGTCCGCCGAGCACGCCGACTACGCCGTCGAACTTTCCGGCGTTGGGGATCGCGTCGGTGTGCGAGCCCGTGGCCACTGCCGGCAACTCGGGCGCGCTTCCCTGCCAACGCGCGAACATATTGCCGACCGCATCGACGCGCACAGGAAGTCCCGCCTCCTCGCAGAGCTTGCGCATGTAGTCGCGCCCGCGCAGGTCGGCATCGGAAAAAAGGACACGAGTCACCACCGGCGGCGCGGCTTCGGTGATCAGAGCCAACTCGTCGATGCGCCTCTGCAAAAGGGCACCGTCCACCTCGGGCGAACCGGCAGACATCACCCCAAGCGCGGCGCGCGGTTCACGTCTTTGTAGTAAATGTAGCGCGTGGGGGCCTTGCCCATGGCGACAAACCACTGCGGGCAATAGGGCGCGAGCCAAAGCGCGTCGCCGGGCCCGACCGGATGCCAGTCGTCGCCCAGCTTGTAAACCCCCGCGCCCTCGAGGATGAGCATGCCATGCTCCATGATGTGGCACTCGACGAAGGGCAGGGTGCCGCCGGGATCGTAGGTGAAAATATTGACCGCAAGGTCGAACTCCGGCCGGTCGGGCAGAAGCGCCTGCAGGCGGGCCCCCGGATCGCCAAGGAACGGCTCGGCCTTGACCTGTGAGACATGGCCGAAGACAGCAATCGGCCCGGCCACCCCGGGCAGCACTTCGTATTTTTTCGCAAAAAGCAGCAATCGCGCCCCGGCGTCGCTGCTGATCTCAAAAGCATCACCGGCCGGCAGGAACGCAAATCCGCCCGCCTCCATCCCCTCCCCGTTGATCCGACATGCGCCTTCCACCACGTAGTAAAAATGCCCATCGCCATGGGTGTGCCCGACGCCACGCCCTCCGGCGTCCACCGCGTAAAGGGTTTGCGTCAGGCGGGCTCCCAAGCCGGACGAGACGAGAACAACCACCGTCGTCCCCGTCCAACCCGGCTCCACACTCGGCACATGGCTGTCCGGGGCGATGAGCGCGTAATGGGAACGCACCACCGTGCGGGTCGCACCAAGAGGGGTCGGAATCATGCAAGGTCAAAAATGCCGACGAGCGCCGCGCCTGACCAGAACAAACCATGATCAACCCAGCATGCGGCGGAATTCGCGCGGCTTGGGCGAGAGCAAAAGCAGCCCGCAAGCGAGCGCCTCCCGCCGCAGCGTTTCCTTGCTGCGGGCCAGGTCGGGGGGAACAGACAATTCGGGCTGCTGGGCCAGCCACTGCTCAGCCATGCAGATGTCCTGGATTTCCCCCAAGGTCTCACCCAGCCGATCAACCCGCGCGGTGAAGCGGACCAGTCGCGCGCGCCCGCCCAGATACTCGCATTGGTAGAGCAGGCGCTTGACCCGCCGCCGCCAGTCGTGGAAAGCGGCATCGGCGGCATTTTTGCGGGCGGCCGCCCGCCAGGCTCGGCGCGCCGCACGATAGGTTCCAACCGCCCGGTCGGCGATGGCGTCCCACGACAGCTCGGACCAGCGCGGGTAGTCCGCGAGCAGGCCGGCCGCGAGACCCGCGCGCTCGCGCGCTCCGAGGAGATCGGGGGACCCGGTGGCCCGGAGATGATGCGCCTGACCTGGGGCATACTTTTCTGCCAGGGACTGCAGGATGGTGGCGTCGCGCGTCTCGGCAAAGAGGTCTTTTAGCTCGCGGCACGGCGGCAGGAAGTTCTCCCGCCAAACCGCCCCGTCCGGGACCAAGCGACAAAGCGATTGCAACCGCTTGACCCGGGTGCGCAACACATGCGCCTGCCCGGCCGAATTTTCCGGAAAACGTTTGATGGCGCGCTGGGCCTCGCGCAGCAGTTTGCCGAGGGCGAGGCGCAGAGCCGGACCCGGAGCTCGATGACGCGATGGACGGGCCATGACGGTGCGATTCTCTCCTCTCGTCGGCAGCTCGGCAAGAAACGGAATGTGACAATTCAGCAGACCGGCGTCACCAGACAGCCCCGCGCATGACCCGGCCCCAGGGCGGCGGACCACGCGGCTCGGCCGCGCACCCACACGGAGGTCACGCTGACGGGGAATTCGCGGCCGACATAGGGACTGACGGCATGACGCGTCAGAAGGCCGCCGGCCTCGCAGCGGTAAGGCTGCCGGGGGTCGATGAGCAGCAGATCGGCGTCCAGGCCCACCGCGATCGTCCCCTTTTTCGCGCTCAGCCCAAAGCGCGCCGCCACCTGCGAGCCAGTGAGTCGCGAGATCGCCTCCGGCCCCAAGCCGACCGACCACAAGGCCGGGAGAAACTGTTGCGCCCCCATAATTCCGCCCCAAACCCGGAAAAAATCCTCCCCCTGTTTCATCGACGGCGGGCAAGGCGAATGGTCGGTGCCGAGTGTGTCCACTTCCCCGCGGCGCACACAACGAACAAGATCCGCGCGGGCTTGCTCGGCGCGCAGCGGCGGCGCGCACTTCGCCACGGCTCCGAGTCGCTCGACATCCTCCTCGTTGAGGACCAGGTAATGCGGGCACGTCTCCGCCGTCACATCCACGCCACGCCCCCGCGCCGCGGCAATTTCGGTCAATCCCTCGCGGCAACTGACATGGACAACATGCAACCGGCAATCTGTCTCCCCGGCTGTCTCGCAGGCCAGCCGTATCGCCGCCAGTTCCGCCGCGATCGGCCGCGAAGCGAGATAGTCCCGCACTCCGCAACGGCCCGCCGCCCCGGCCTCCGCCGCCAAGCGTGCCGTCATCTCCTCGTCCTCCGCATGCACCGCCACAGGCAGGTCGAGCGCCGCCGCCTGCGCCATTCCGGCGCGCAACGTCCGCTCGTTGGCCCGCGGAAAATCCTCCATCCCGCTGCCGGACAAAAACGCCTTGAAGCCGATGACCCCGCAGGTGGCCAACTCCTCCATCCGATCAAGATTCACCGGAGTCAGGCCGCCCCAGAGCGCGAAGTCGAGGACGGAGGACGCTTCCGCCGCGGCGCGTTTCAGACCAAAACTTTCCGCATCCAAGGTGGGCGGACTCGCATTGAGCGGCATTTCAAAAACGCAGGAGGCACCGCCGGCCGCCGAGGCGGCAGACCCGCTGGCCCATCCCTCCCAACCCGTCCGCCCCGGCTCGTTGTAGTGCACATGCGCATCAATCGCCCCGGGGAGCAAAAACTGCCCACGGCCGTCCACCTCGGTCGTGGCCGAAACGTCATCCCCGATGGCCACGATGCACCCCTCCGCCACGGCGACGGATGTTTCCCGCAATCCGTCCGGCAGACAAACCGCGGCCCCGCGGACGATGAGTTCGGCTTCAGCCATGGCGTCGGGCCAACTCAAGCACGGCGCGGGTGAGCACGTCGAGCGCAGCAGCCACATCGGACGTCTTGACGGCCTCGTCCGGATGGTGGCTCACCCCACCCTGACAACGAACAAACAGCATCGCGGCCGGGCAGACCCGGGCCATGACCGCCGCGTCATGCCCCGCCCCACTGGGCAGCGCCGGGCGCCCCGGGCCAGCCACTTGCTGCAAGAGCCGCGTCAGGCCTCGGTCCATCGGCACCGTGGGTGTTTCCTGCACCACCTCCCAGTCCAGAGACAAGCAACGCTGGCGAGCGACCTGCCCGGCTTTGGCCTTGAGTTTGGCGCAAGCCCCGCGCCGCCGCGCATTCTTCACGTCGCGCACATCCACGGTGAAGGTCACCTTTCCGGGAATGACATTGCTCGCTCCCCGTTCCAACTCGAACTGGCCCACCGTGGCCAACACGCCGAGCTGCTCCGCGGCCAGCACGACCTCGGCCGTTCCGCAGAGGGCATCACGACGCAGGTGCATCGGAGTCGTTCCCGCGTGGCCCGCCCGCCCGGTCAGGCGGGCGCGAATCCGCGTCTGCCCGGCCACGGCCGTAACCACGCCCAGCGCGCAGTTGGTCGCCTCAAGGACCGGTCCCTGCTCGATGTGGGCCTCAAGGTAGGCGAGAAAATCGGAGGCCGGACGCCGGGCGGCGGCGAGCCCCTTTTCCTTGATGTTTCGGAGGTCTTTGGTGGTCAGCAAACCGCACATTCCGCGGCTGCCCAAATAAGTGGTCTGATAGCGGACGCCCTCCTCGTCAGAAAAGCCCACCACCTCGAGATGGAACGGCAGGAGTTGACCGCGCAAACGTTCGGCCACGGCCAGACCGAGCAGGACACCGAGCGGGCCGTCGTATCTGCCTGCGTTGCGGACCGTGTCGAGGTGCGATCCGATGACCAGACACTTCGCGCCGCGCCGCGCCGAGGGCAGCCGGCCGATCAAGTTAAACGCCGCGTCCTCCCGCACCGCAAGGCCCGCGCGACGCATCCATTGACCCACCAGCTTGTTGGCGCGCTGCATGGCCGGGGAATGGAAGGTCCGGGTCAGGCAGTCCGGATCATCGCTGATGCGACCGAGTTCATCACAGCGGCGCATGACTTGCGCAGCGAGTGAAGAAAGCGCAGAGGGCGCAGAGGACACGGAGGGGTTTTTCATAATGCGGCCAGACGTCCATCCAGTGAGCCCTCGTCCCGCAAGATGACTCTTTTGATCTGCAGCTTTCGGTAGCGAAAGTTGAGCAGAAGACCGAGGGGAAGGCCGGTGATGTTCAAATACCCGGGCACTTGGGCCACATGATCAGGCGAGAACGTGGTCACCACCTTCGCATCAACCACCACATCACCCACAATCAAGTCCGGCACCAGCTTCCCAATCAACTTACCGTCGTAATGCACGGGAAAAGCCCTCTGCTGCTCCGGCTCCATTCCAAGCTTCGCCAACTCAATCACCAGGGCATTCTCATAGAGCTCTTCATCCAACCCCGGCTTCAGAGCCGGAAGCACCCGAATCGCCGCCCCAATGATCCACCCCGTCCCCCCCTCATCTGTGCCCTCTGCGGTTCCCTTCATATCGCAGGTAGCCAAAGCTCAACTCCCGCGGTAGGTCGAGTAGCTCCACGGGGAGCACAGCAGCGGGACGTGGTAACCCTGCGCGGGGTCGCTGATCCGAAACCGCACCGGCACGACATCGAGGAAAGCGCGCTCGCCGAAATAGTCACCCAGATGAAAAGCCAGCTCGTAATCGCCCGCGGCCATTTCGTCGGGCCCGAGAACCAACTCGTCCGTGCGTCCGTCCGCGTTGGTCACGAGCGTTTTGATCAGTTCGCCGGACGGCCGGTGCCGCAGTTCGATCTTCAGCCCCGCGGCCGGGGCGCCGTGCATGGTATCGAGAACGTGGGTGCTCAGTTTTCCCATAGGATGTCGTGCAGCCGCAGGGCCGCAATTTTGTGGATCTCGTCGAGCGCAGCCCGCTTCTCGACCTCGGCCTCGTTTTGCAGCCGCGCCGGGAAGGCCTCGAGAATAGCCTCCTTCTTGTTCAGCCGGGCGCAGATGATGAAAGGAAAACCGAACCTCGCCCGATAGGAAACGTTGTGCCGGCGAAAGGATTCCACCTCGGCAGGCGAAAGATCGGTCAACCCAGCCGCCGCCTGCTCGCCCTGCGATTCGGCCGTCAGGACGGCTCGGTCCACCAAATCCGGATGCGCCTTGATCAGGGCCAGTTTCTCCGCCTCGGACGCCTCGTCCACTTCGGCCCGGAGGGCCTGGCGAAGGTCGTCGGCCTTGGCAAAGGGCCGCCGCGCGGCCGCCCTCTGCGCGAAGTGAGGGGAGAGTTCGTAAACGGAACCAACCGCCAGGACAAACTCATCCAGCGATGCGGCGTTGAGTTGCGACAGTTTGCTCATCAATGACCCTCCTGAATCCAGGCCATCGTCTTGTCCGCCAGCCGGTCGAGCGCCTCAACGCTCATGGCCAGATGCTCCTCCTTCGTGTCCTCGATCTTGTTGTGGCTAATCCCGTGCAGGCTTTGCACGAACATCATCACCGTCGGCACGCCGGCCATGCAGACCTCCGCGGCGTCGTGCAGCGGGCCGGACGGAAGGCGGTGGGAAACCCCGCAGGTTTCCTTCACGGCCTCGTCGCAAAGATTGACCAAATCGGCATGGAACGGGGCGGGCGCAATGTGCCAGAGACGCTCCCACGAAACCCCGACCCCGCCCTCGGCGGCCAAGCGCCTGCTGGCCTCGACGGCCTCGGCATGCATCCGGGCCAGCTTCTCCGGATCGAGATGGCGCTGGTCGAGCGTGATCCGGCAATCCTCGACCACGCTGGTCACGATGCCCGGCTTGGTCGTGCAGGAACCAATGGTGCACACCCCCAAGCCGCTGCGCTCAGCGATGCGGTAAATCTCCGGGCTCATCCTGGCCGCGGCGAGGAACGCATCCTTGCGCCGGTTCATCGGCGTGCTCCCGGAGTGCGCGGCCTGACCCTGGAAGTTGATCGCGTGGCGCTCGACCCCGAAGGTTCCGAGGACCGCCCCGAGCGGCAGGTCGAGGTCGAGCAGGACCGGCCCTTGCTCGATGTGAAGCTCAAGATAAGCCGCGGCATTTTTCAACTCGCGGCCGCAGGCCTTCACGTTCTCGAAATCAATCCCGACATTCTTCAGCGCCTCCGGCAACCGGACTCCGTCCTGATCCACCAGCCCCCGCGCCTCGTCCATATCCAAGGTCCCGGAGCAAGCGGAGGATCCGAACAGGCTTTTGCCAAAACGCGCCCCCTCCTCATCCGCCCAATCAACGACCCGCACGGTCACCGGCGGACGGCCCTGGTATTGCGCGTTGATCCGCCGAAGCACCTCGACCGCGGCCAGGGTATTGAGGCAGCCGTCGAGCCAGCCCCCGTTCGGCACGGAATCGAAATGCCCGCCCATGAGCAGCTCGCGCTCGCTCTGGCCCCGCAAGGTGGCCCAGAAATTTCCGGCCGCGTCGCGATGGGTCTCCACCGGCATGCCCGCAAAACGTGCGGCGAGGTATTCCCGTGCGGCCAACCAACGGGGAGTGAAGGCCACGCGCTGTGCCCCGCGCTCATCCTCGGTCAGGGCGCGCAACTCCTTGAGCTCGTCGATCGTCCGCCGCGGGTTGACTGCGTTGCTCATCGTTTGATCTTGCTTGCTGGGCGGTGAAAAAAAAGCGCTTTTTGATCTTGCCCGCCGGGCCGTGAATTCTAAGTTGCTGGCAAGTCGCACGTTCCCCCCGTTCAGCGTCCGACGACAACAACCAGTCGTTATGCCCATCCATCCGCTCCTTGATGCCGGAGACGTCGCCGCCAACATGGCGGAAATCGAACCTCGCTACACCCCGCAGGAGGCTCTCATCGAGGCCAATCGCTGTCTCTTCTGCTTCGATGCGCCCTGCATCATGGCCTGCCCCACCGGCATAGACATTCCGTCGTTCATCAAGAAGATCGCCAACCAGAATCTCACCGGCTCGGCCCGCACGATCCTTTCCGCCAATGTTCTCGGGGCCAGTTGCGCCCGCGTCTGCCCGACCCAAGTCCTCTGCGAAGGAGCCTGCGTCGTCCTCGATCTCGAGGGTGACCCGGTCAAAATCGGACGTCTGCAACGCCACGCCACCGACCACGTTTACGAGAACAAGATCGATGTTCTCCACGCACCGGCGCAGAAGAACGGCCGGAAAATCGCCGTGCTCGGGGCCGGCCCCTCCGGCCTCGGCTGTGCGGCGGAGCTGGCCCAACTGGGCTACGAGGTCACCGTCTTCGACAAAAAAAAGGCCGGGGGCGGACTCAACACCTACGGCATCGCTTATTACAAAATGCGCCCCGAGGTCAGCCTCGCCGAGGTCGCCATGATCTCGCGCCTCGGGGTCCACTTCCGCTTTGAAACCGAGATCGGCCGCGACATCTCCGCCGCGGATCTGGCCCGGGATTACGACGCCATGTTCCTCGGCCTCGGCCTCGGCGGGGCCAACCGGCTGGGCCTTCCCGGCGAGGAGCTTCCGGAGGTGGTGGACGCGCTGGACTTCATCGAATGGATCCACACCCAACCTCTCCATGAAGTCCCGGTCGGCCGCCGTGTCGCCGTCCTCGGCTGTGGCAACACCGCCATCGACGCCGTCACGCAATCGCGCCGCCTCGGCGCCGCCGCCACCATCATCTACCGCCGTGGCGAGGAGGACATGCCGGCCTACGATTTCGAATACGACCTCGCCAAGGCGGACGATGCCACGTTCCTCTTCCACACCATTCCGACGGAAGTTCTCGCGGAGGACGGACACGTCAAGGCACTCCGTCTGGCCAAGGCGGAAAACCGCGACGGCAAAATTTCCGTCATCCCGGGTTCGGACTGGATCGAGCCCTTCGACCTTGTGCTCAAGGCGGTCGGACAGGAAAAGCAGGCCCAACTGTTCGAGAAGCTCTTCCCCGGCCTCAAGTTGGACCGCAAAGGGCGCGTCGAGCACGACCCCGCGACCATGCAGACGAGCGTGCCGAAGCTCTTCGTCGGCGGGGATTGCGCCAACGGCGGACGCGAAGTGGTCAACGCCGTGGCCGAGGGCAAGAAAGCCGCCCGCGGCATCCATGCCTTGCTGACCGCGCAAAACATCGAAGGCCCCGTCCAACCCTCACGCTTTGGCACCAAGGACGGTGCCATCGGCTCCGGCTTCAACCATCCCATCCGTGTCCCCGAACTCCTCGCCGCCATGGCAAAATAGTTCCTCGTCACCCGTCACTCGTCACTTTCCATCATGGCTGATCTCTCCATCAACTTCGCCGGCATCAAGTCCCCCAATCCTTTCTGGGTCGGCAGTGGTCCGCCGGCCAACACCGCCTACCAAGCCCACCGCGCCTTCGAGGCGGGTTGGGGCGGCGTCGTTTGGAAGACGATCGGCGACCCCATCGTCAACGTTTCCTCGCGCTACTCCGCTCTCAACCTCGGTGGTCAGCGCATGGTCGGCTTCAACAACATCGAGCTGATCAGCGACCGCTCGCCCGAGACGAACTTCCGCGAAATCAAGGAGGTCAAGGAACGCTGGCCTCACCATGCGGTCATCGCCTCGCTCATGGTCGACACCCGCGAACGCTGGCACGAGTTCGTCAAGCGCTCGGCCGACTGCGGGGCCGACGGCATCGAACTCAACTTCGGCTGCCCGCACGGCATGTGTGAACGCGGCATGGGCTCGGCCGTCGGACAAAATCCCGACGTGGCCGAAACCATTGTCGGCTGGGTCATGGAAGCCGCGGAGATTCCCGTCATTGTCAAACTGACCCCCAACATCACCAACGTCGTTTACGCCGCCCGTGCGGCCCAACGCGCCGGGGCCGATGCGATTTCGCTGATCAACACGATCAACAGCATCACCAACGTCAACCTCGACACCCTCACCCCCGAGCCCTCCGTGGCCGGGCTGAGTTCGCACGGCGGCTACTGCGGGCCGGCGGTCAAGCCGATCGCCCTCAACATGGTGCAAAGCTGCGCGGCTGACCCCGAGGTCAATCTCCCGATTTCCGGCATCGGCGGCATCGGCAACTGGCGCGACGCCGCCGAGTTCATCGCCCTCGGCTCGCTCAGCCTCCAAGTCTGCACCGCCATCATGCACTACGGCTTCCGTATCGTGGAGGACATGAACGAAGGCCTCTCCGACTACCTCGACGCCAAGGGCTACAAGAGCGTGGCCGAGTTTTCCGGCGCGGCTGTCCATCGCCTTTCCGACTGGCAATACCTCGACCTGCACTACAAGCGCGTGGCCCGCATCGACTACGACAAGTGCATCGGCTGCAACCTCTGCTACATCGCCTGCGAGGACGGCGCCCACCAGTGCATCGATCTGGTCGACTCCGCCCCCTACGGCCTCGGTCCCGGCCGCGTGCCCGGCAAACCCGTGCCCAAAGTCCGCGAGGAGGACTGCGTCGGCTGCAACCTTTGCTCGGTTGTTTGCCCCGTGGACAACTGCATCACCATGACCCCGATCGAGACCGGACGGGAGAAAATGAGCTGGAACGATTACCAGACCAGAATGGCCGCGGGCGAAATGCCGCCCCTCCCGCCCCACCCGTAACCGGGTTCGTGTCACCCGCGGGGGTTACCTTTGTTTGGCGGGTTCGCTCGTTGCCTGACTCGCGGGGCGCATGGTCCGCCCAAGCCGCATGATTCGGCAGCCACGAAATCCGTCCGGGCGACGATCCGGAACTGTCCTTCGGCGGAGTCCTTGGCGGCCTCCTCTTGGCCACCTGACGTCCTGGCTTGGGGGCGGGTGTAATCGCCGCGGGCCCCAAGGGCGAAGAGGCGTTGTCGTTCTTCTTGTGCAGCCGATCGCTGAGCCATTGGCGCTGCCAATGATTCATCCCGGAATGAAACGGAGCCATACCAAAAGCTACGACACTCTGCTCGCGGCGCAACCGGGACTACTTTTTCCCGAGCAGCCGCGCCGCTTCCTGCATGCAGGGATTCTCAAAAGCACTGGCGTAACTATCGATCGTGGTTGCTTTGAGCCGCAGCCGTTGCCCCGCGTTGCGCCATGTGGAGACGGCCGAAAAAACTTCGCCAAGGATGGCTTTCGGCGGAAGGGGTGGGGTTGGTCGCCGCGGCGACCTGTCTTCGGCTCGAACTTCGTTCTCATCCCACCGGAAAG
>JBMOJP010000168.1:0-2541 GCA_049315725.1 Chthoniobacterales bacterium
TGGAGTAGGGGTTGTTGATGGATGTCGGCGAATACGGGCTGCCGTAGCGGCCGTATGGGTTCGCGGTGGATTCGGGGTCAAAGCGGTTTTCGCTCAGGCGACCTAGGTAGGTGCCGTCCTCGGCGTAAATCTTCGGGGCGTCCGTGGCATAGGGATTGCGGGCGCTCTGGGGCGAATACTCGCTGCCATATTGGCCGTAGGGGTTGTTGATGCTCTTGGGCGAATATGGGCTGCCCGCCTGACTGAACTGGTTCGAGGTGGAGTCGGTTGCGAGCGGGTTGGCGCTTATCCGTCCGAGGTATTCGGCGTCTTGGATGTCGTTCTCCTCAGCCACTGCGCGTCGGGTGGACCGAGTCGGCGCGATCGCGGCTGTGATGGCTTCACGCGACTCATCGTCGTCGGATTTGTTGAAGATGTCGTTATCGAGAAGATTGGCCTTCCACCCGGCCCGGGGCTCTTCGTCCGGCTCGTCCGCCGCTTCGAGCGCTGACGCCCGCACGTCCTTGAACACGTCATCGACGGAAGTGATGTCGCTGTCGATCTGCCCCCAAGCCGCATTTGCGAAGAGGAGCATTGCGCAGCATGTGAGAAATTTCATGCCCCCAATTTGTGGCAGCGCCACGGGTATGCAATTGGTTTGTGTGTCATAAACCGCAAGTGACCTATCGCGGTGGCTGACCTCAACCACGACCCATGCGTGTTTTCGCGCACTGAACATTTCGTGCTCATGGTGTCTTTATTACGTTGGCTTGGTTCCGGTTCTTCCGAGTTAACCAGCGGATGGTCGGTCCGCCAGAGGGCCAAGTCTCCAGCCTCCCGTCCGACAGGTAGGGACATCCGCTTGTCTGAGCGACCAAAGCTGTATTGGGTCGCCAGACTTGCGGATGACTTTTTCTCGGCGGTGTAGTGGTCGCTCAATGGACCGTCGGGGTGGATCGCAGGGTGACAAATATCTCACCAGTCAACGGGTCGATTCGCGTCCCTGATTTTTTATCAGACTGTCAAGAAAAGGCCCCCCGAAAAGGCGTGAGTCTGACTCCTTCCCCTGGACGGTAAAACGTCGCCCAGGTGTTGCCGAACTCCTGCAACACGCGGTATCTATCTGCCGCTTCAGTCGGCCAATCTCCCGTGACATACTTTTCGACTTCTTCATTGAATTTGAGCTTCGGGCGCGTGGCACGCGAGTAGGCGGCGGGGACTAGATTAGGTTTCCTATTATCAGACTCTCCATCTGCACGTCCGAGAACTCCCGCCAAAGCGGCTTTCTCCGCGCTATAACGAGACATTGTGCGAATTCCGAATCTGACAGGATCAAACGCTCCCGGTGTTTCCGCTCCCGCAATGAGTCGAGCAAGTCGGCTTCCTGCTGCGTCTCTATCCAAGGACATGCCTGTGAGGGGGTCCACGAAGATTTCATTTGGTCCGTCATAGACCACATAGACAAGGCCGGGGATGGCTTGTTCAACGCAACTCATCCGCAACTACGCAAGATGCGCTCCTCAGCCCTGACAACCAAAAAGTTTATGACACGATTCGTTGTTTGCAGTGGCGTTTTCGTGCCTACCTTCGGAAGGCGGTATGAATAATCATCTCGTCCACCTGTTGTGCCTTTCAAAGGCTTCGATCAATCGACTCCACCTTGGTTTTGCATCGTGCACTGCGGCAGCAGTCCTCGCCGGCTGCGCCAGCATCGTAAGTAAATCCGAGTATCCGGTAGCCGTCACAAGCAACCCTGTCGGCGCAGACTTCGTTGTAAAGCGTGCCAATGGCATTCCCGTCGCCAGCGGTGTGACGCCGTCGACCATCACGCTCAGCGCATCCGACGGCTACTTCAAGCCGGCGCGATACACGATTGAGTTTCGCCGCAAGGGCGTTGTCCAAACCGTCCCCCTGACGGCCAAGCTCGATGGGTGGTATTTCGGCAACATCCTGTTCGGAGGTGTGATCATCGGCATGCTCATCGTTGATCCAGCCACTGGTGCTATGTGGAGCCTCAAGGACACGGTAATGGCCACATTCCAGCAGACAGCGTCGGCGGCCCATGGCCCGCGCCAGCTTCAAATTGTGGACATCAACTCGCTTCCCATGAAATACCGCGGGCAACTGGTGGCGCTCCGGTGAGAGGCTTGTCGCCTTGCCGACTCACCTTCGACCCAGTCCCAGAATGGACCGCACGGCATCAATCCACGATTTCCACCAAGGCTTGCCCGTGGGCTGGTAGGGCGTTCCGGGGTGCGGCGGCTTTGCCGGCTCCGGCGCCCGAGGCGGCGTGGGCACCCTGTCATCGGCCCAGGACTCGTAGGGCACTCTGACGGCGCGACTCTCGCTTATGTCCGGCATTGCCTGGTCGTAGATGGGCGGGAGTTTGTCAGCAATGGCGGCGCTGCTCAGAAGCTCGTCGCGTCGCTGTCGTGCCTCCTCAATGCTCTTGGTGCCAAGAGATACGCGGACTCGCTTCTTGGTCATGGCGGTGTCGTGGATGGTGTAGTGGCACCAGTAAGTGCCGTTGTTGTTCCAGATGTTGTGGTCTGGGTTGGAAAA
>JBMOJP010000076.1:0-11225 GCA_049315725.1 Chthoniobacterales bacterium
CCGAACACGGAAGTGAAACGCTGCAGCCCCGATGGTAGTGCTTCTATAGGTTGTGCGAGAGTAGGACATTGCCAGAATCCACCCTCCCCATGGTTTTCCATGGGGAGGGTTTTTTCGTTATACAGCACCAACGTGGCATGGGCATTCTACCCATGATGTTCGGACATCACAGGCAGAGAGTGCTGTCAGACTTTGGTCTTGGCCAGGGGGGGGCGCACGGCCGTCCCGGCCGTGATTTCAGGAGGAAAACGGGCGGGATCCGCACTCAGCCGGACCCATGGAGCAGGACTGCTGTGATTCCGGGGGAACACAGGTGCCCTCGCCGCTGACATCGTCTTTGTCGCCCGAGTAAAGCATGTCGTGGCGGTGCCGTGTCAAGTATGTGGTGGCGGAGTGCGAGGGCGCGTGTGCTCCCCATTTTTTACTGCATCGTTCCGGATAAGAGGGTCTCTCACGAGCGCAGAGAGGGCACGGAGCCGGGAGCCAGACCGTTCTCTCTGCTTGGCCGCCTTTTGGATTCGATTCCTGGCCATGACCACGTAGGCCGGGTTTTCCTCGATCCCGAGCCAGCGACGGCCAAGGTTCTCGGCCGAAACGGCGGTGGTGCCGCTGCCGAGGAAGGGATCGAGGATGAGATCTCCGGGGCGCGAGGCTGCGCGGATCAGGTGGTTGATCAAGGTCAGCGGCTTTTGACTCGGGTGGCCAGTCTTCTCTTTGCTTGAGCCTTTGAGCGATGGCACGCGCAGGATGTTGGTCGCGTGCTTGCCGTGTTCGAGATGGCGGAGCCGCGCCTCGCGGTCCTTGTATCGCTTGTCTCTCAGGTAGGTCTTGATCGTCGCGGGGTCGTAGGGAATCCGGACCGCGCTCTTGTCAAAGTAGGGTTTGGCCTCCTGCGACGTTCGAAGCACCAGAATCATTTCATACTGCGGCGTGAATGAGTCCTGGCGCTCATTGTAACCCACCGCCCGGTCCCAGATGATCATGTCGTGGAACTGCATTTCGCGAGCGAGGCGGGACGCCACGTGAAGCCAGACATGCTCGCGTTGTCCCAGTTGGCCGAAAACGTAAAGCAATCCGTCCGGTCGCAGCAGGCGCCGGCATTCGCCCACCCAGCGTGCCATCCACTCGACGTATTCATCCGGCGAGGTCCAGCGGTTGTCCCAGGGCTGGTCGGGCAGCACTTGGTAGTAGGGGGCGTCGGCGAGGATCAATTGGAACTGCCCGGCAGCCAGAGTCGGCAGAATCTGCAGCGCATCGCCGCCCATGATGCGGCCAAGGGTAAAATCTTCGGTGTCGAAAGCCATCGGCAGAGTGTTGGGTCAGCCCTTACGTTTTGAAATGGGGCGCAACTCCGGGGGGGCGCCGGCGGCACCAAGGAAGGGGGTGTCGGATGTGGGGTCTCCTGCTTACAGTTTCTCTGGGTAAGCCCCTGTGGCCACCAGATCGCGGAGGCTTTCGACCACGCGGGGGCGGTCTTCGCGGTAAGTTACGCCGAACCAGAGGGCGTCGGTCGGGAGCACGCGCACGGTGGCCTCGCCTGCGGCGACGAGGGCGGCCACGGCTGTTGGGATATAGCACTCCGCTTTCCCGCTGGCCGCGTTCTCCGCGAGGAATCGGCGGAGCTCCTTTTCCAGCAGCGGAAAAATCACCGGGCTGAATCCCCAGAAGTTCATCGAGACCGGCGCATCCCCGGTCAGCACGCGGTCACCCGAACGAATATCGCCCGCGGCATCCCGCGCAATGTCGGTCAATTCATCCACGCAAGACAGAAGGCCATCCGGCCCCACGTCGCAAATCCCCCGGGCGACCGTGCCGTGTTCGCTCAGGGTTTTGTCCAGCCGGTATCCGGCCATGGCAAACGAGGCGGGGTGGGCCGAGGCATCGACCGAGGAGAGAAACCGGACGATTTGGCGGAAGGAATCGGCGCCGTAGAAGTCATCGGCGTTGATGGCGGCAAACGGCGTCTTGATCACCCCGCGCGCGCACCAGATGGCATGCGAGGTTCCCCATGGCTTGGTCCGTCCCGAGGGCGGGGTGAAACCCTCGGGCAGATCGTCGAGTTGTTGGAAGGCGTAATCCACGGCGGTTTTTCCGGCGTAGCGGGAGCCGATGCGGGCGCGGAATTCTTCCTCGATGTCGCGGCGAATGAGGAAGACGACGCGGCCGAATCCGGCGCGGAGGGCGTCGTGGACGGAGTAATCGAGAAGGGTTTCGCCCCCGGGTCCGACGGGGTCGAGTTGCTTGAGTCCGCCGTAGCGGCTGCCCATGCCGGCGGCGAGGACGAGCAGGGTGGGCGAAGTCATGAGGCGGCGGGCGGCGTGGCTTCGCGGTGCAATTCGTAGGCGTTGATAATGGCCTGAACCAGCGGGTGCCGGACCACGTCGCGCTTTCCGAGGGTGCAGATGGAAATGCCGTCCACTTTTTGCAGCACTTCGACGGCTTCAAGCAGGCCTGAGCGCTTGTGGCGCGGGAGGTCGATCTGGGTGCGGTCGCCGGTGATGACGCATTTCGAGCCGTGGCCCAGGCGGGTCAGGAACATGAACATCTGCTCGGCTGTGGTGTTCTGGGCCTCATCGAGGACGACGAACGAGTGGTTGAGCGTGCGCCCGCGCATGTAAGCCAGCGGGGCGATCTCGATGATCCCGCGGTCCATGAACTTCTGGATCTCCTCGGTTTCGAGCATGTCGTAGAGCGCGTCGTAAAGCGGGCGAAGGTAGGGGAGAATTTTCTCCTCGAGGGCGCCGGGAAGAAAGCCCAGGGCTTCGCCGGCTTCGACGGCGGGGCGGGTCAGGACGATGCGGCTGACCTGTTCCTTTTTCAGTGCGGCCACAGCCATGGCCATGGCGAGGTAAGTCTTGCCCGTGCCGGCCGGGCCGACGCCGAAGACGATGTCCTTCTCGCGGATGGCGCGGAGATAGTCGCGCTGGCCGGCGGTTTTCGGCACGACCGGGGGCTTGCGGTTTGAGCAAACCACGCGCTCGGCGGCGAGTTCGCTGATTTTTCCGTTGGTCGTGCCAGCCTCGGCCGACTCCACCGCGTAGCGGAATTCGTGGCGGCCGATGACCGTGCCGTTGCGGCGGGCCTCATCGAGCTGTTGGAAAACGCCCGCGGCGCGCCCGGTGTTGTCTTTTTCACCGTCGATGCGGATCCATCCATCACGGGCCGCGACCTGAACTCCGAGGCGCTGTTCCATTTCGCGGAGGAGCCGCTCGTCGCTGTGGTAGAGCTCGGCCGCGGCGCGCGCGTTGTCAAAATGGAGCGTGGTGCTCTCCATCAAGTCATCACTGGCGAAATCCGTAAACGAGAGCCCATCCGGTCCGCTCCACGGGCGAGGAGAGAAGCTCGACGATGGCGTAGTAGGTGCCCGTGGCCTTCGGTTTGATCTCGGCGTAGGCAAAGCGGCCGCGCTGCCAGGACTTGGACTCGGCCAGGTTGCCGGCGCTGTCGTAAATGTTCACCCGGAGCGAGGCGCCGTCCACGTCGGTCCCGAGAAAGAAAATGTAGCTGTTGCCGCGGAAGAGCTGGGCGGTGACGGCCTTTTTCTCGCCGGACCCGAGGTCGCCGCCCCAGGCATCTTCGCGGATGACGTAGCCCTGTTGGGCGTAGGGGTTGGCCGCCTCGTAGGCGAAGGACATGGCGTCGTCGACGTAAGCCAGGGCGGCGGGCAGCGCGGCCAAGCCCGCCGCCGCGACCAGGAGACGGAGAAACCGTGGTGACTGGGGAGGATTTTTCATCATGTCAGCCCGCCTTGGCCCGGATCATTTCGACGATGCGGGTGGTGATGCGGTTGATCTCGGCCACGGTCTCGGCGGGGATGTCACCGTCGGCGGACTTTTTGACCAGCGGTCCGATTTGATCGAGGGCTTTGCCCACCTCGTCAACCAACGGGGTGCGACGCAAGCGCGGGCTCATGGCGGCGAGCTGCTGGTCGAAATAGTCGATGAGCAGAGGCTGGTGCAGAAGTTCGGCCCGCTCGCGGGAATACTTTTCCTGCACGATCGAGGTCAGGGCCTCGGTGCCGCGCAGCCAGCCGCCGAGGCTGACCAACTGGGCCAGCGGCCCGTCGTTCAGCTCGACCATGGCCTGGTTGACATCCTGCAGGGCGCCGTCGAACTCCCGCCGCACGGCGTTCCACTCCCGCGCGTCGGCTTTTTCCACGATGCTGTTGCTGCGGGCCACGACGGATTTGCGCACGTTGATGGCCTCGGCCAGGGTCAGGACGTTCCGGCCGATTTCCTTCACCCTCTCGCTGTCTTCGGCCTCGACGGCAATGAAGCCGTCCGCGATGACCGTGCCGAGCAGCAGGGCGTCCTTGGCGCGGTTGGCCGTGGCCGGGTGGGTGGCGGCGGGCCCTAGTTGCTCGCGCCAGTTCGGATTGCCCAATTGATCGAGCACGGCAAAGACTTCACTGGGCACGGGCACGACGACATTTTCCACCGTGTCGGCGGGAAACTGGCGCAGATCAATCTGCTTGGCTGGGCGTTCCGCGGCCGAAGTTACGGCCAGCGAAGCCAGCAGGAGGAGAGGGGAAAAAAGCCGGGGCATGTCGATAAGGCGAGTTTTCACTTGGGCGGATGGCAAGATAAAGCATAAAAACGCTGCCATGGAATATCTACCCAGTGCCGAGCGCCTGCAACAGATCATCGGAGGGATGCCGGCCTGCCGTGTTGTCGTGGTCGGCGACCTCATGCTCGACGAGTTTATCTGGGGCAAAGTTTCGCGCATTTCTCCCGAAGCCCCGGTGCCGGTGGTCCAGGTCGAGCAGGAGACATCCTATCCCGGCGGGGCGGCCAACGTGGCGCGCAATCTCAAGGAGTTCACCCCCGACGCGGCTGTCCTTGGTCTGATCGGTGACGACGTTCCCGGGGCGCAGCTCAGGGCCCTGCTCACGTCGGGCGGTATCGGTTGTGAGGGCGTGGTGCCGCGCAGTGTCGGTCCGACCACGGTCAAGACCCGCATCATTGCCCGGACCCAGCAGGTCGTGCGGGTGGATCGCGAAAAGATTTCTCCGCCGGAACCGGCCGAGCGCGCGGCCGTGCTGGTGGCTCTCGAAGAAGCGCTGACAGGCTGCCGCGGTGTCATTCTCGAGGACTACGGGAAGGGTTTGTTCGACGCGGAGTTGGCGGCCGAGGTGGTTGGCCGCGCGCGGGCGGCCGGATGCGTCGTGGCCGTGGATCCCAACCCGGGGAACCCGCTGCCGTGGCACGGTGCCACCGTGGTCAAGCCCAACCGTCACGAGGCCTTCGCGGCCGCCGGTATGCCGTGGAGTGAGCCCGCGGCCGATCCGCTGCAGGATGGCCCGCTCCTCGCCGTCGGGGAGGCGCTCCTGGAAAAATGGGACACCGAGCAGCTGCTCATTACGCTGAGCGAACTCGGCATGCTCCTGCTGACCCGCGAGGGCGTGCGGCACCACACGCCGACGCGGGCCCGCGAGGTCTTCGATGTGTCCGGCGCGGGGGACACGGCGGTGGCGCTCTACACCCTGGCCCTTTGCGCCGGGGCCTCGCCGGTCGAGGCGGCGGAAATCGCCAATCTGGCCAGCGGTGTGGTGGTCGGGAAGCTCGGCACGGCCACACTCACTCCCGGGGAATTGCTGGCCAGCTTTGCCAACCATGACGGCTGAACGTCCGGCTGTCTTTCTCGACCGCGATGGCACGCTGATTCGCGAGGTAGATTTTTGCCGCAGCCCATCGCAGGTCTGCGCCGTGCCCGGGGCGGCCGAGGCGCTTCTGCGTTTGCAGGCCGCCGGCTTCGTTTTGATCATCGTCACCAACCAGAGCGGGATTGGCCGGGGCTACTTCACCCATGAAGATTTTCGGCAAGTGCAGGACGAAACGCTTTGGCAGCTCAAGCCGGCGATCATCACGGCGACTTACTTTGATGACAGCACGCCGGACCAGCCGAGCGATCGCCGCAAGCCCTCGCCGAAAATGATCGAGGAGGCAGCCCGTGATCATGGCCTTGATTTGTCCGCCTCGTGGATGGTCGGCGATCGCGCCGGGGACATTGCATGCGGTCGGCGGGCCGGAGTGCGCACGATTCTGGTCGAGACGGGTTATGGCAAAGACCACCGGGAGTGCGGAGCCGACGCTGTGGTGCCGGAGATCAGCGATGCGGCGGACCGGATTTTGCAGGAGGTCTCATGCCCGCGGTGACAGTGATTATTCCCGCGCGGTGGGCCTCCACCCGCTTTCCCGGCAAGCCGCTGGCCTTGCTGCAGGGCAAGCCGCTGGTCCAGCACGTCTGGGAGCGGGCGCAGCGCGCCAAGCGGGTCGGGCGCGTCATCGTGGCGACCGACGACATGCGGATCGCCGAGGCGGCTTTCGCGTTCGGGGCGGAAATCGCCCTGACCTCGCCGAAGCATCCGACCGGCACGGACCGCCTGGCCGAGGTGGCGGCCAAGCTCAAGGCCACCCCGATCATTCTCAACGTGCAGGGCGACGAACCGGACATCGCGCCGTCCACCATTGACCGCCTGGCCGCCGCCCTGCAGGACGACCCGCGGCTCGGCATGGTCACGGCGGCGAATCCGCTGACCGCGCCCGACGAGGTGCGCAACCCGAATGTGGTCAAGGTGGTTCTCGACCGCGAGGGGCGCGCCCTCTACTTTTCCCGCAGCGTGATTCCGCACGACCGAGACGGGCGAGGCGGGATCACCTACCTGCGGCATCAGGGAATCTACGGATACCGTCGGAAGGTTCTGCTGGATTTTGTCTCGTGGAAACCGACGCCGCTGGAGCAGGCGGAAAAACTTGAGCAGTTGCGCGCCCTGGAGCACGGAGTCGCCATCGGGGTGATCGTGGTCCGGCGGGGATCAGTCGGGGTTGACGCCCCGGAGGACCTGGCCAAGGCGGAGCGTGCGCTGCGCGGAAAAAAACTTTGATGAAAACCATTTTTGTCACCGGGGGCGTGGTCAGTTCGCTGGGCAAGGGCCTGGCTGCGGCCTCGCTCGGCACCCTGCTGGAAAGCCGCGGACTGCGCGTGACGATGCAGAAGCTTGATCCCTACCTTAACGTGGATCCGGGGACGATGAGCCCCTACCAGCACGGCGAGGTCTATGTCCTCAACGACGGGGCCGAGACCGACCTCGACTTGGGTCACTACGAGCGGTTCACCAATTGCGTCCTGAGCCGCCGCAACAACCTGACCAGCGGCCAGGTTTACGAAACGGTGCTGGCCCGCGAGCGACGCGGCGACTACCTCGGCAAGACCGTGCAGGTCATCCCGCACGTGACCGACGAGATCAAATCGCGCATCCGCGAATTGGCGGCCAAGGGCGATGCGGACGTCGCCATCATCGAGATCGGCGGCACGACCGGCGACATCGAGGGCCTGCCTTTTCTCGAGTCCATCCGCCAATACCTCCTCGAGGCCGGCGAGGCCCACGCCATGCTCATCCATGTGACGCTGGTGCCCTTCATCAAGGCGGCCGGGGAGTTGAAGACCAAGCCGACCCAGCAGAGCGTGGCCAAGCTGCGCGAGATCGGCCTGCAACCCAAGGTGCTCATCGCCCGCACGGAGTATCCGCTGGATGACGAGGTCCGGGAGAAACTCTCGCTTTTTTCCAACGTGCCCAAGCGGGCGGTCATCGAGGCTCGCGATGTGGATCACACCATTTACGAACTGCCGCTCATGCTGCAGCGGGAGGGGCTCGACACGGTGGTTTGCGAGATTCTGCAGTTGGTCACTCCGCCGGCGCGGATGGAGGATTGGGTCAAGTTTGTCGAGCGTGTCGTGCGGCCGCGCAAGCGGGTCTCCATCGCGGTGGTGGGTAAATACATCGAGCTGCAGGACGCCTACAAGAGCATCTACGAATCCCTGACCCACGCGGGGGCGGCGCACGATTGCGGCATCGACCTGGTCCTCGTCGATGCGGAGGACCTGGAGACTGAGGGCGGCCCGGAGAAGCATCTGCGCGGCGTGGCAGGCATCCTCGTCCCCGGCGGTTTCGGCGACAGGGGGGTGGAGGGCAAGATCGCGGCGGTGCGCTATGCCCGCGAATCACGCACGCCGTTCTTTGGCATTTGCCTCGGCATGCAGGTCGCCGTGGTCGAATTTGCCCGCAACGTTTGCCAGCTGGCCGGGGCGGACAGCACGGAGTTTGACCCGCAGTCGCCCCACCCGGTCATTTACCTCATGGAAGACCAAAAAGAGGTGACGGAAAAGGGCGCGACCATGCGGCTGGGAGCCTATCCGTGCGTCCTGCGCCGCAACACCATGGCCCATCAGCTCTACGGCTCGGTTGAGATCGAGGAACGCCATCGCCACCGCTATGAGTTCAATCTGGGCTACCGCGCACCGCTGGAGGAGCGGGGCCTGGTGCTCTCCGGCCTTTCGCCGGACGGATCGCTGGTCGAGGTGGTTGAGTTGTCGCGCCATCCGTGGTTCGTCGCCTGCCAGTTTCACCCCGAATTCCGCTCCAAGCCGCGCGCTCCGCATCCGCTCTTTCGCGGGTTCGTCGCCGCGGCGCTTTCGCATGTTTGCTAAACGTCCGGCCCGCGACTATTTTTGACCACTTATGCCAACCCCCAATCAACTCGACCAGCTCAAGCAATACACCACCGTGGTGGCCGACACGGGCGATTTTGAAAGTATCCGCCAGTTCGCCCCGCAGGATGCCACGACCAATCCCACGCTGATTTACAAAGCGGTGGCGCAGCCGGAATACGCCCCCTTGCTCGACCAGGCGGTGGCTGACCGGCCCGCGGGTTCGGCGTCTCGGGCCGAGTTGATTCGCGACATCATTGATGACCTGCTGACCATTTTCGGCGAGCGCATTCTGCAGATCGTGCCGGGCCGGGTCTCGACCGAGGTTGATGCCCGCCTGTCTTTTAACACCGAGGCGACGGTCGCCAAGGCGCGTAAACTCATCGGCCTTTACACGAAACGCGGGGTGCCGCGGGAGCGTGTGCTTATCAAGATCGCTTCGACCTGGGAAGGGGCGCGGGCCGCCGAGGTTCTGCAACGCGAGGCCATCAACTGCAACCTCACGCTGCTGTTCTCGCTGCCGCAGGCCATTGCCTGCGCCGAGGCCAAGGCGCGGCTCATCTCGCCTTTTGTCGGGCGCATTTATGATTGGTTTAAGGCCAAGACCGGCCAGGAATACCACGGCGCCGAAGACCCGGGCGTGCAGTCGGTGCGCACCGTTTACAATTACTACAAGAAATTCGGTTACCCCACGCAGGTCATGGGAGCCAGCTTCCGCAATGTCTCCCAGATTCTCGAGCTGGCCGGCTGTGATCTTCTGACCATCAGTCCCGACCTCCTCGCTGAGTTGCAGGCCTCGCCCGGCCCGGTGGAGCGTCGCCTCTCCGAGGACGAGGCCCACGCGTCTGTCGTGGATAAAATTGCCCTCGACGAAAAAACCTTCCGCTGGATGCTGAACGAGGACGCGATGGCGACCGAGAAGCTCGCCGAGGGCATTCGCAAATTCTCCGAGGACATCGTCAAGCTCGAGGCCCTGATCGCGAAGAAGCTCGCCTGAGCCAACGCGGTGGCGCCGCCTTTCAGTCCAGAATGGCCGAGGTGAGCGAGGGCAGTATGACTTTTTCGTCGCCCAGGCTGACGTCGTCGGATGATTTCCACTGCAGTTTCTGGAAGGCTGCCAGCCGGTCTGTCAGATCGACCGTGACCGGCCCGTGGCCCACGTTGTGCAGGACGAGCACATCGCCCTGCTCGTGGTGGCGGACGAACGAAACCAGTCGGTCGTGCAGGCCCTCGACCGGCTCGAAGGTTCCGCGTCCGAGCGCCGGGGTGGCGTTGCGCAGGAGGATGAGGTCCCGGTAATGGTTGAGTAACGAGCGCGGGTCGCCCTCCTGCCCGGCGACCGCGCGCACGGTGCCGTCCTTGCTGTAGCGCACACGATCGTTGCGCGTCCGGCTTGGATCGGGTTCAGTCTGCCACAGCATGGGCTCGCGGATGAATAGATCGGGCTTGGCTCCGAGCATTCCGATCTCTTCGCCGTAGTAAAGGTAGGGTGATCCTGGGAGAGTAAGCAGCAGGGCCGCCGCCACGCGCGCCTTATCCTCGCCGCCCAACTCGCTCAGCACGCGGTTCTGGTCGTGGTTGGTCAGGAATGTGGCGTCGATAAAATCCGGGGCGCTCTCGCGGTAATGGCCCAGGAGGTCCGCCAGCCAGGAAGCGAGCCCCGCCCCGCGTCCGGACTTGAGGGCGCGAAGAATTTTTCCGGACAATTCGAAATTGAAGACCGACCCGAGGCCGGGAAGGAATTGCCGCGTCACGTCGGCGTCGGCCCAGACCTCGCCGACGAGGAGGACGTTCGGATTGACCGCCTGCATGGTCGTGCGGAATTCCCGCCAGAACGCCACGCTCTCCGCCTCGCGTCCCTCGGGAAAAATGTGCTTGGCCGCATCGAGGCGGAACCCGTCCACGCCTCTCTCCAGCCAGAAACGCCCGATGTCGAAGATGGCCTGTTTAAGTTCCGGGTTGTCGTAGTTCAGGTCGGGCATCCCGCCGTTGAAGTAGGCGTAATAGAGCTGGTCCGGATGCTCTTTTGACTCGTGCCAGCGGCGGAGGTTGTCGGTGTCCGGGCCGGTGCGCGTGACCGTGGTGGGTCCGACTTCGCTGGCATTTTTCCACACGTAATAGCCGAACTCCGGACTCGAGGTGTCGGCCAGTGCCTGCGTGAACCACGGGTGTTGTCGCGAGCTGTGATTGATGACCAGGTCGAGGATGACCCGCAAGCCGCGCGTCTTCGCCTCGGCGAGGAACACCTCAAAATCCTCCATCGTCCCGTAATCCGGATCGATCCCCCGGTAGTCGGTCACGTCATATTTGTGATCGGTCGGCGAGGGGCTGATGGGCATGAGCCACAGCGCCCCCACGCCGAGGCTTTGCAGGTAATCGAGCTTCGAGGTCAGCCCGCGCAGGTCGCCGATCCCGTCGCCATTCGAGTCGGCAAATGACCGGACAAACACCTCATAAGTGACCGCCTGCGGCCACGCCTCGCCGGGCGGCACGGCCGCACCGACCGGACGGGCCGCCAGCAGCAGAAGAAATAAAAACCGCCTCATCAGTCCCGCACCCTGACCTCGGTCCGCCGCCCGGTCAAACCACCGGCCGTGTCAAATCCTGCTCCTCGTCCGCGCGTGCCGCCAAACTCCGAACTTCACCGTGACTGTTCGGCGTGCTCGAGCACGTCCCCGATCGTCCTCGACCCCGGCACCCAGACGCGTGGCCAGTGAAACCGCTCTAGCACCCGTCTG
>JBMOJP010000009.1:0-40902 GCA_049315725.1 Chthoniobacterales bacterium
AGGATGGCGTTGGTGAAATTTTTCAGAATGCCTACATGCTGCTCGCCGGTCCCCGCAGGAACCCGCACGGCCACAGGCTTGACGGGCGGGGCCTGAAACTTCTCCTGGGTGCGGCGGCTGAACTCCGAAGTCGAAACCGCGTTGCGCAGGAATTCAAATTTTCCGCCCTCGATCACCAAGCGTCCCCGCTCCCCCGCGACCTCCAGGCGGTTCGTGCCCGGGGCTTCGCCGGTCGAGGTGATGAACACACCTGTCGTGCCGTCCGGATATTCGAAATACGCGGTCACGTCGTCCTCGACCTCGATGCGGTGATAGCGTCCGAACTGGCAGAAGCCCCGGACCTTCGACGGCATGCCGAAGATCCACTGGAACAGATCAAGGTTGTGCGGGCACTGGTTGAGCAGGACACCGCCGCCCTCGCCCGCCCAGGTCGCGCGCCAGCCAGCGTGCTTGTAGTAGGCCTGCGGACGAAACCAGTCGGTGATGATCCAATTGATCCGCCGGATTTTTCCCAACTCTCCGTCCTGCACCATGCGGCGCAAAGTTTGATACCGCGGGTCGGTGCGCTGATTGAACATCGCGGCAAAAACTTGCTTCTTCGTGCGGTGCGCGGCGATCAGCTTGAGCGCATCCGCCTTGTGCACCGAGATCGGCTTCTCCACGAGCACGTGCAGCCCGGCTTTGAGGGCCGCGATGCCCGCTGTCGTGTGGGCGTAATGCGGCGTGGCGATGAGGACGGCATCGAGCAGGCCCGAGCGGATCAAGGAGGGCACATCAGCAAACCACGGGAGGCCGGAAAACTCGGAAGCGAAACGCGGATCTGGATCGCACGCCGCCGCGAGGTGGCAACCAGGAACCCGGCCGGTGAGAATGTTCCGCGCATGACCCGAACCCATCAGGCCCATGCCAATGACGCCAAGCCGAACCTCTTTCTTCATCGGGTCGGACCGGGGCAATAACTTTTCACGGCTGGCAGGATGGCCAAGAGCCGCTCTTTCTTCAATCCTTGTGCCGCTTCAGGCCGACCGCACCGAGGGCAACGAGTCCAATCAGAACCAAGGCGACTGTGCTTGGCTCCGGGATTTGGTTCGGAAATCCGCCCGCTTGGGGCGCGAAAAAGACGTTCGTGCTGACTGCACCGTAGCTGTTGGGGTGAAGCCGCATTGAGCCGTGCGCGCCGTCGTAGAGCATGTCGAACCCGATAAGGACATTCCTTCCACTGTTGAAGAAATATGGCTGAAACGGGGGTTGATTTTGGGTGTAGATTCCGTTGGTTCCGGGACTGACGACGGTGCTCACCCCGGGCGCGCTTAGGTAAGCCTGCGGGATACCTGAGTCCAGCACGACGGAGCCCGGTCCGTTGGTGACCCAATTGACCACAGTTTGACCCATGGGGGTTTGCCAGTCGGGTCAGGAATTAGTGGAGGCGAAGGATGTCGTGTTCCGTGTCGTGTAGCCATAGTTGGTGTCCTTGGTCGTGAGTCCGAGCTGAATGCCGTTGGTCTTGATGACGTAGCCCGCGACCATCGCTCCTGATCTCATCTCATCAAGATTGATGAGTGGGTGGTAAATTTGGTTCATGTTGTTGCCGATCGGGCCGGTTCCTCCGGGAGCGCCACTTAGGTCGAAGCCAATGCTAAAATTGGAAACAGGTTTGAGCAGCCCGGGAATGTTGCCGGCATAGGACACCTGTTGGTTGATCACCTCGTTATTGGTGAGAGTGACGCCGTTGCTGTTGCTTTGGAGGAGGACGGGACTGGTCCCTCCCGCGACAAGATTCACGGCCCCAAGGACTTGGCCGTTGAGAAATCCCGCCATCGCGAAAGCGAGGATGAATACCTTGCGTGACTTGCCTCTGCCGCCTTGGCCGGTGAAATCGAAAATGTTCACAAGCCGTTGGTTGGCGAAATGATGTCTCTGGTCAAAAGAAAAGGGTGGCCGTCATCCTGTGAGCCAGCCGGTTGAATCCGGCAGGACCAAAGTCCGCGCACAATCCCATCGGGCGCTCCCTGACGACAAATCTTTTTGCTCGTGTTCTCTCCGGCCGCTTCTCAGGTCAGCATGGTGGCAACGCAGGCCATGAGGAAGCAGGAGAGAGTGCCGCCGAGGAGGGCGAGCCAGCCGAGGCGGGCGAGTTCGCCGCGCTTGTTGGGGGCGAGGGCGCCGATTCCGCCGATCTGGATGCCGATGGAAACGATGTTGGCGAAGCCGCAGAGCGCGTAGGTCAGGATCACGCGGGTGCGGTCGTCGGTCAGCACACCGCTGGCCTGGAGGCGATTCATCGAGAGATAAGCGTAGAATTCGTTGAGCACGGTGCGTTCGCCCAGCAACTGGCCCGCGACGAGGAGATTCGGCGAATCAATCCCGAGCAGCCACGCCACCGGTGCGCCGACCAACCCGAGAAGGAACTCCATGGTGAGGCGGCTGTAGCGTCCGCCCGTGAGCGAGCTGATCATATCGTTCAGGCCGGTCCAAACCCCGACCCCGTCGGCCAGGATCCAATTGACCAAGGCGACGAAGGCGGTGAAAACGATGAGCATCACGCCGACATTGACGGCGAGCTTCAATCCGTCCCACGCGCCGAGGCAAATGGCATCAATGAGGTTTTCACCGGGCCGTTCCTCGGCGAGATGCAGGGCGCGGTTGATCTCATGGGTTTGCGGGACCAGCATCTTGGAGATGACGACGGCAGCGGGCGCGGAGATGACCGAGGCGGTGAGCAGGTGGGTCGCCCAGCGCATCTGTTCCTGCGGGTCGCTGCCGCCGAGAAACACGATGTAGGCCGCCATCACGCCACCGGCGATGTTGGCCATGCCGCCGACCATAATGGTCAGAATCTCGGAGCGCGTCATGGTCGCGAGATACGGCTTGATGAGCAGGGGCGCCTCGGTCTGGCCGACGAAGATGTTCGCCGCGGTGCTGAGGGTTTCGGCGCCGGAGAGCTTCATCGTTTTCGACAACATCCAGGCAAAGCCGAAGACGATCACCTGCAAGATGCCGAGCCGGTAGAGAGCGGAGGTGAAGGCGGCGAAGAACATAATCGAGGGCAGAATAGTCACGGCGAAAATGGGTCCGCCCTGGGTGAAGGCCAGGTTGTCCACGTTGCCTCCGGCGATATCGGTCAGCCAGCCGAAGACCAGCTCCACGCCTTCGTTGGTGAAGCTCATCAGTTTGATGAAAAACGCCCCCACGACGCCGAAGGCCGTCCGGACCGGCGTCACGTGCAGGACGGTCGCACCGATGAGGAGCTGGAGCAGGATGCCCGCGCCAACCAGCCGCCAGTTAATGGCCCGCCGATTGACGCTGCAAGCCCAGGCGATGCCAAGGAAGGCCGCCATGCCAAGCGCACCGCGCAGAAGATGGATGGTGGATTCCGTCATGGCTCAAGAGGGGAGTCCCCGCGCATCACCACCCGGCACAAACGAGATCAACCCTCGCCCTTTGCCACGGGCGTGGTTCCTTTCGCCGTTTCATTCTCCGCCCCCGGCTTCGACCCGGAGAGTTTTTCCACGATGTAGAACGTCACGGGGATGATGAAGATGGCGAAGAGGGTGGCGGCGAGCATGCCGCCGATGACGGCGGTGCCCATGGTCTGGCGGGAGATCGCGCCGGAGCCGGTGGCCGTCCAGAGCGGCACGCAGCCGAGGATGAAGGCGAAGGCGGTCATGAGGATCGGGCGCAACCGCAGGCGCGCTCCGGCCAGGGCCGCGTCGTAGAGGGGTTTCCCGCCCTCGTATTCCGCTTTGCAGAACTCGACGATGAGGATGGCGTTCTTGGCCGCGAGGCCGATGAGCATGATGAGACCGATCTGCGCGTAGATGTTGTTGTCCATCGAGCGGCCCCAGAGCGCGAAGAACGCGCCGAAAACGGCGATGGGGGTCCCGAGCAGCACGCTGAAGGGCAACGACCAGCTTTCGTATTGCGCGGCGAGGATGAGAAAGACGAAAAGGAGGGCGAGGGCGAAGATGATCGACGGAGGGACGCCCTCGGCGGCCTGTTTTTCCTGGAAGGACATGCCGAGGTAGCTGTAGCTCATTTCCTTCGGCATGGTCTGGGCGAAGACCTCCTCGAGGGCGGACATGGCCTGGAGGGCGCTGTAACCGGGGGCGGCGTTCGCGTTGATCTGGGCCGAGCGATACATGTTGAAACGCATGGTGAACTCGGGGCCGTAGCGGTCCTTGGTCGTGATCAGGGCGGAGAGCGGGACGGAATTGCCCTCCTTGTTGCGGACGTAGAATTGTCCTGCTTTTTCAATGACATTGCGGAACTCGCCGGCGGCCTGGACATAGACCTGCCATTGGAGGCCGAAGCGGTTGAAATAATTGACCATGGTTCCGCCGAGGAAGGTCTGAAGGGTGTTGTAGGCGCTCTCGAGCGGCACGCCTTGCGTCAGGGCCATCTCGCGGTCGAGGTCGAGGCGGATTTGCGGCACGGAGGGCAGCAGGGTGGTGCTAAGGTGTTCGATTTCGGGGCGCTGGGCCGCGGCGTCCATGAAGGCTTTGGTATTTTCGGCGAGGAACTGGATCGAGCCGCCGCTGCGGTCCTGGAGGACGAAATTCACGCCACCCGAGGTGCCGACACCGGGGATGGCCGGCGGGGAAAAGGCAAAGGCGAGGCCGGAGGGCAGGGCGGCCAGCTGCGCGTTGATGCGGCGCATGATGTTCACGTATTGGAGCGGCGGCGTCGTCCGCTGGTCCCACGGTTTGAGCGTGACGAAGAAAAAGCCGTTGTAGGTCGTCTGCACGGTGCTGAGCAAATTGAAGCCGACGATGGTGCTGACGTATTCCACGCCGGGGGTGGCCATGACGATTTTCTCGATCTCGGCGCAAGCCTGGCTGGTGCGCTCGAACGAGGAGGCGTTGGGCAACTGCACGCCGGCATAGAAATATCCCTGATCCTCCTCGGGCAGGAACGCGGGCGGCAGGCGCGAGCCGAAGAACCCGGCGCCCACCACGGTGAGGGCGAGGAAGAGCAGACTGAGGACGAGCTTGCGGATGGCGCCGCCGCAGACGCGGACATAGCCGTCGGTCGTGCGGCCGAACATGCGGTTGAACCAATCGTAAAATCCCCCGAGGGGTCCGCGGGTCTTCTCCGACTTGGGCCGCAGAATGAGGGCGCAGAGCGCCGGGCTGAGAGAGAGGGCGTTGAAGGCCGAGATACAGACCGAGATGGCGATGGTCACGGCGAACTGCTGGTAGAGGCTGCCGGTGATCCCGGGAATGAAGACCGTGGGGATAAAGACGGAGGAGAGAACGAGGGCGATGGCCACGACCGGTCCGGAAACCTCCTGCATGGCCTTGAGCGTGGCGTCGCGCGGGGTCATGCCCTTTTCGATGTGATGCTCCACCGCCTCGACGACCACGATGGCATCATCCACGACCAGGCCGATGGCGAGGACGAGACCGAAGAGAGAAAGCGTGTTGATGGAAAAACCGACGAGGGGAAAGAGGGCGAAAGTGCCGATGAGCGAGACGGGGACGGCAAGGAGCGGGACGAGCGTGGCCCGCCAGCCTTGGAGAAAGATGAAGACGACGATGATGACGAGGAGAAGGGCCTCGAAGAGCGTCTTGACGATTTCCTCGATCCCGGCGGTGACGGCCTTGGTCGTATCGAGCGACTCGACGTAAGTAAGCCCGGGCGGAAAGCGCTCCGACAAAGTGGCCATGATTTTCTTCGCATCCTCGGCGGCATCGAGGGCATTCGAGCCGGGGAGCTGGTAGCAGGCGATCAGGGCCGCCGGGGCGCCATTGAGCCGACCCTGCAGGTTGTAGTTTTGCGCGCCGAGCTCAATCTCGGCCACGTCCTTGAGCCGCAGGATCGAGCCGTCGGCGTTGGCCCGGACGACGATGTCGCCGAATTCCTCCACCGTGCTGAGGTAACCTTGGGTCACGACCGAGCGGGCAAACTCCTGTCCGGCCGGCACCGGAGGAGCACCGACCTTGCCGGCAGGGTTGACGCGGTTCTGGGCGCGGACGGCGGAAACAATTTCATCCGTCGTGACATCAAGCTTGGCCAGCTGGTCGGGGCGCACCCAGATTTGCATGGCATACTGGCCGGAGCCGAAGACCTGGACTTGGGAGATGCCGGGCAGGCGGGCCAGTTCGTTGTTGATGTTGATGTAGGCGTAGTTGGCGAGGAAGGTGGCGTCGAACTCTCCGGTCGGGGAGGTGAGGGCGAAGAGGAGGAGCGGGGCGGTGGCGCTTTTCTGCACGGTCACGCCGTAGCTGGTGACCGATGAGGGCAACTGCGAGGCGGCCTGCCCCTGGCGCATTTGCGTGAGAATCTGGTCCGTCGTCGGATCGGTCTGCACGCCAAAGAAGACGTTGAGGGTCATCTGGCCATTGTTGGCGTTGATGGAATACATGTATTCCATGTTGTCCACGCCGTTGACCTGCTGCTCGATCGGCGTGGCGACCGATTGCTCGACGGTCAGCGCGTCAGCCCCGACGTAGGTCGCCATGACCTGAATCTGGGGCGGAACGATGTTGGGGTATTGCGCGACGGGCAACCCGGCCATCGAGACAAGGCCGACGATCACCGTGATGATGGCAATGACCATCGCCACGATGGGCCGGTTGACGAAAAACTGCGGCATGAGTCAGGTGGGGCGGCGAAACCTCAGGCGGGCGTGGGAACAGGCGGGACAGCGGGAGGGGTCGGGCCGGCCGGCGGGAGAGGAGGAGCCGGCGGCGCGGGTGGGGGCGGCGGGGTCGGGGCCGCGGGTGTCTCGTCGTCCACCTGGGCGGTGGGCGGCAGTTTCTCAAAATTCTCATCAGTCGGCTTGGCCGGGGCCGGTAGCGTAGGATCTTCGGCAAATCCTGGCGGCATGACCCAGGGGCTCGTCTTGACCGTCATGCCTTGGCGAAGTTTCTGCATGCCCTCGACAACCACGCTTTCACCGGGTTGCAGGCCGGTGTTGACGACGCGCATGGAGGCATAGGTCGGGCCGGTTTCGACCAGGCGGAGGTCCACCTTGCTGTCGGCTCCGATCACCGCGATCTGCGATTTTCCCTGCAGGTCGTTGATCGCGCGCTGGGGCACGAGGAGGGCGTTTTTCATCCATGACGTGACCCCGCGGACGCGGGCAAACTGGCCGGCGCGGAGCAGGCTGCCCTGGTTGGGAAAGACTGCTTCGATTTGCAGCGAACCGGTGTTCTGACTGACTTGGTTGTTGACGGCGAGAAGACGTCCGGGTTGGGGGTAGATGGTCTGATCCGTGAGCAGAATCTGGAATCCTAGTCCGCCACGATCGCGCGCTTTGACGAATTTCTCCGGGTCACCGAAGTAAGGCTGGATGAATTGCAGATACTCGGTCTCGCTGATGAAGAACTTCACCTTGATCGGATCCACCATCGTGACGGTGGTGAGAGTGCCCGTGGAGGGGCCGATGAGGTTGCCGACCTGGGCTTGGGCGATGGCGGCAAGGCCGTCAACGGGGGCGAGGATACTGGTGAATTCGAGATTGAGGCGGGCCTGCTCGACGGCGGCCTGGGCGGCGGCCACCCCGGCTTTGCTCGATTCAAAGGCCTGAATCTGGTCGTCGTAGTTCTCCCGGCTGATCACATTCTTGGCCAGCAGATCGACGGCACGCTTGGCATTGGCTTCGTCGCGAATCAACGCCGCCTTGGCCTGCTCAAAGGTGCCGGACGCCTGGTCGAGCACGGCCTGGAACGGGCGCGGGTCGATCTGGAAAAGCAGCTGCCCCTTTTTCACCATCGAGCCGTCCTCGTAGTTTTGCGAAACGAGGTAGCCGGTGACTTGGGCGATAATGTCGGCATTGACCATGCCGTAAGTCAGGCCGACCCATTCGCGCACGATGGGCACGTCTTGTTGCAGCGGCGCCGCCACGGGCACGACGAGTTCGGGCGGCGTGGGCTTCACCGGCTTGGGACAGGCGGTCAAGGCCAGGGCGACCGCCACAGCAGAGGCCCCAAGGGATATTCTTTGCAGCATAGGCATGATGAATAGAGCGCCTGCGAATAGTATTGCACAGAAGAAAAACGACGCCCGCTGCTGGCCAAGGGCGCCATGCGGTGGTTTAGTCAGGCCATGAGAGCAAGATTCATGCGGACGGCAGGACTTCTCGCCGTGGTCATGGTGACCGCGGCGGTGCTGGCTTTCCTGCTTCGCGAGCGGTTGGTCGGGATGTGGATCGAGAAGGAGTTTACCGCCCGGCTCTCGCAGGCGCTGGGGGCGCAGGTGGAAGCCGACCAAGTGCGATGGCAGGACGAGCAGATCCAGGTCGGCCGCCTCCGTCTGTCGGGCGGGTCGTTGCCATTTTCGCCACTCGTGAGCGAGGATCTTTCGATTCCTTTCACCTGGCATCAACTGCGTGGCGGGACGCCGGATCCGCTGCACGCGGAGGCCGCCACCGCCACGCTGGTGCGCCGCGAAGATTCTGCGCTCCTTCCCCCGGCCGTCGTTGCTGTTGCTCCGGTCGACAAAATTCCAGCCGTGGATTTTCTCATCAACCAATTCAACTCGACCCCGGCCTCCGGCGACGGCTGGTCCGCCCATGAGGTCAAACTGCGGATCATTCACCAGAGCGGCCTGTGGTCGTTCTCCGCCTCGGGCGGCGCCGTTTCCTCACCCGGTCTGCCGTCGCTCAAGCTGGACCGACTCTCGGCTGAGTGCCGGGGTGGCGAATGGAACATCGCCAGCTTTGCCCTGGCCGATGTCGGCGGCGGAGCTCTCGGCGGTTCGGCCACGCGTGACGCTGCGGGCCAATGGGCGGCGGAGTTCGCTTGGTATAATCTGGATCTCGCGGGATTTCTGGCGGCTCCGATCTCCGGGCATTTTTCCGGGTTGGGCAGCGGGGATGCGACGCTGACCGCCGGGACGCTCCGCGGTCAGATGAAAATTTCCGGCGCCACCTTGAAGGCCGTGCCGGCTTTTCTGCAAATGGCCAGCCTGTTCGCCGGCGAGGATTGGGGCGTCATTCCATGGGAGAAGATGCAGTTCGACTTCGTTCGCGGCGCCGATGGCACCACCAGCATCACCAACCTCGAAGCCACGTCGAGCAAGGGCCTGGTGGTGCGGGGTTCTGGGCTCTTCAGCCCCATGCAGGTCGCCGCGCAGCTTGATCTGGGTGTTCGCGCGGAGGGGCGGCCCTGGCTGCTGGCCTTCATGCCCATCCTTTTTCGCAGCCAGAAAGACGGATACCTCTGGACGCCCATTCATGTCGGCGGGACACCCACAGCCTTGCAGGAGGACCTGACGGCGCGTCTCGTCGCCGCGCTGGCCTCCGTGCCGGCTGGCGGAGCGGTCGAAACGGCGACGGAGCTTCCGGCCGGCGCCGTCGAGGCCGCCAGTCAGTTGCTGCGCGGATTCCTCGGCAACTGATCCTTGTGCCGGAAAAGACTGATCGCCGTGGCCAAGTCCACCGCGCGTTGGAGAGGGCGGTCGAGAAGGATTTCCTCCCGGGCCTCGGTGTCAATTTCCGGATTGGTTCCGGCGACCAAAGCTGCCTCGTTGAGTTGGGCGCGCTGCTCCTCGAAAACGAAAGGCGCGACCCCATGCGTCAGCTCCCCGGCCAGCGCCTCCTCCCGCTCGCCGCGGTTTTGCGGCACCGGCAGATCGGGGGTCAATCCATCGGGATAAATCCGCCCGCCACCCTCGAGGCGAACTTCGGCCACGGCCAGCTCAAGAATGGGGCCGGTGCCGAGTGGGACGGTTTCAAAAACGACGGCGCGTCCGCTTGATTTCGCCCCGACCAACATGGCGTCCGCTTTGAGGCGCAGAGCAGCGGCCAGCGCCTCGGCCGCCCCGGCCGTTTCCTCGTCGGCCACAATGGCGAGGACACCGGAAAATCTTGTCGGGCCGGTCGCGGCAAACTCCTCGGCGGGCTGGCCATCCCGGGAGGAAAGGAAAAACAACGGCGTCGCGGCAGGAACAAAGCGGGAGGCAAATTCCGCGGCCAGCGCATAGTCCGGCGACTCGGGCGTGGACCGGAGATCAATCACGACGCCGGTGACCTTCTTGGCCGTGAAGTCGTCCAGCGCGGCATCGAGCAACGCGAGGTTTTCGCTTTGGAGCGAACCGGGGCGAACGTAGCCAATTCCGCCTGACAGCACCTCGGAGCGGAAGGGCGAAGCTCCCGCCGGAGCTTTCGCCGCCGCCAGCAGCGCGGCGCCGGGTTGCAAAGCTTCGAGAACACCACTCAGGGTCGCCCGCGCCATCCCGGTCTCGTCCAGCATTCCGGCGCTGACTTGCTGCTGGCGCAGCACGTCGAGTGCCTGCTGGATCTGCGTCGCATCCAACGATTCAAGCGGCGTTGACGGCGTCGCCGCGTGGAGCGAACCAAGAGCGAGCGCGCAGGCCAGCAGCAGAGCAGGACGAAAAGGATTCACGAGTCAGATTGACCAATGTCGGTGCGAAAGGCCGCCTGATCAAAGCGAATCCGCCGGACCCCCGCATAAGAGCGTGAGACCGCGGCCGCCGCATCCGCGCCCAAGGCGGTCACGCCGAGCACCCGACCACCCGCCGTGCGGCAGGTGCCGCCTTCGGTTCGTGTGCCCGCGTGGAAGACCAGAGCCCCATCGTGGGCGGTCGCCTCGAGGCCGGTGATTTCCTTCCCCTTTTCGTAGGGACCCGGATAGCCACCGGAAGCCATGACTACGCAGCAAGCGGCCCGGGAATCCCATTCCGCCGCCACGGAAGACAAAGCCCCATCAATCGTGGCCTCGAGCAAAACGGTCAAATCGGACCGCAGACGAGGCAGCAGCACCTGCGTTTCCGGGTCACCGAACCGCGCATTGAACTCGAGGACTTTCGGTCCGGAGGCCGTGAGCATGAGGCCGGGAAAAAGCATGCCGCGAAAATCGAGCCGATCGGCCTGCAAGCCCCGGACGAAAGGCGCGAGAATCTCGCGTTCAATCCGCCCGCGCATTTCATCGTCCACCCGGCCCGAAGGACTGAGCGTGCCCATTCCGCCGGTGTTCGGCCCGCGATCGCCGTCGAGGGCCCGCTTGTGGTCGCGGGCGTCGGGAAAAAGCAGCCACGATTTTCCATCGACCAGCGCATGGATCGAGACCTCGCGCCCGACGAGAAACTCCTCGAGCAAAACCGTGTGACCAGCCGGGCCGAAAGCATCCTCGACCATGGCTTCGCGCAAGGCCTGCTCGGCGGCGGGGAAATCCGCCGCAATCGTCACACCCTTGCCCAGCGCCAGGCCATCCGCCTTGACCACGAGAGGAAACTCCTGCGCCTGCGCATGGGCACAGGCCGCGGCAAAATCCGTGAACGCGGCCGAGCGCGCCGTGGGAATGCCGTGGCGCAGCATGAAATTCTTGGCAAAATTCTTCGAGGCCTCGAACTGCGCCGCCGAGGCGCACGGGCCGAAGGCGCGGAGGCCGGCGGCCTCAAGGCGATCGACCAGACCCGCGGCCAGGGGATCGTCGGGACCGATGACGACGAGATCCGCGCTTTCACGCCGGGCCAGTTCAACCAGGCCGTCCAAATCCCTGACATCGATGGAAAAGTTTTCCGCCAGAGCGGCCGTGCCTGCATTGCCCGGGGCGCAGAGCAGGCGGCGGACACGTGGAGACTGTTTCAGCTTCCAGACTAGGGCGTGCTCCCGTCCGCCACCACCGATGACGAGGACGTTCATCAATGGCGAAGGCCCGCGGTGGTGACCCGTCCGCGAGGCCAGACGAATTGGCGGTCGATGGCCGTGTGGAGATATTTTTTCCCCGCCACCACCGAGGCTCTCAGACTGCGGCCGCGGGCCAGACCGGCCGCCACAGCAGCCGACAGGGTGCATCCGGTCCCATGCGTTTCGCGGGCGGGCAGACGGGGCAGAACGAATTCTTCCGGACCGCGGTCCGCGCAAAAAACATCCACCGCACCAGCCCCGCCGCGCAAATGTCCACCCTTGAGCAGGACGGCCGCGCCGTATTTCTGCCGCAACTCCTGCGCGGCGGGCATCATTTCCCGGCGGCTCGCCACCCGGCGTCCGAGCAGCACGGCCGCCTCGTCGAGGTTCGGCGTGATCAGGTCGGCCAAGGGGAGCAATTCCGCTTCGTAAGCGCGCACCGCGTCGGATTGCAGGAGCGGATCACCACTGCTCGCCACCATGACTGGATCAACCACGAGGTGAAACATCCCGAGCCGGTCGGCCAGCTCTTCGGACACGACGCGCAGGAGGGCCCGCGAGTAGAGCATGCCCGTCTTGATGGCGACGATCGGGTAGGCCTCGAAGAGCAGGCGGATTTGCGAGCGCAGGACGGCCGGTGTCACGGGCTGCACGTGTTCGACCCGGCCGGGCACCTCGGCCACCACGCAGGTGATGGCGGTGAGTCCATAGACACCGAAGGCGGAAAATGTTTTGAGGTCAGCCTGCGCGCCAGCCCCGCACGAGTTGTCGGAGCCGGCAATGGTCAGCGCCACCGGCGGCGACGCGGCCCGGCTTTTAGCCATTGCGGCGCGACATGAGGAGGAAGGCCAGATTGCCGAGCGCGGCGACAAACGCCGCCACATAGGTCAGAGCCGCGGCCCCGAGCACGCTACTGACCCCGGCGGCCTCGCCCCCGGGTTGGATCATGCCCATCTGCTGCAGGATAACCTTGGCCCGTTTGGACGCATCAAACTCGACCGGCAGGGTGATGAGCTGGAAGACCGCAAGGACGGCGTAGCAGACAATGCCGATAGTGATGAGCCCGGAGATGCGAAACATGAAACCGCCAATGATCACGAGGGGCAGCATCTGCGAGGCAAACTGGGTCACCGGCACGATGGCCATGCGCCACTTCAAGGGCGCATAGGCACTGGCATGCTGCACGGCGTGGCCGCACTCATGGGCCGCGATGCCGAGGGCGGCGACGCTGGCCGAGTTGTAGACATCGGAGGAGAGGCAGAGCCGTTTCTTCGACGGGTCATAATGATCGCCGAGCATGTCATTGATCTCGCGCACCTCGACGTCGTGGATCTTCGCGGCATTGAGAATCTCGCGCGCGGCCTGCGCCCCGGTGACCCCGGAGGTGGCGGCGACTTTCTTGTATTTGCCAAACGCACTGGAGATGCGCATCTGCGCGTAAAGCCCCAGCAAAAGCGGCACACCAATAAGCAAGAGGTAGGTAGTCATGTTCATAAATTTTGAAAAAGCATCTTCACTGACAGCAAATGGGCAAGTCTGTTCAAAATTTCATGCCAGCTCGAGAGGCAACGGCACCCGCGAAAGCTGTCGGCCTCCAGTTTTCGTCACCACGACCACATCCTCGTGACGGGCCCCGCCGATCCCCGGGTAATAAAGGCCCGGCTCGACGGTGAAGACCTGCCCAAGCCGGAACACGGTGGCGGCGATCCGCGGCTCCTCATGCAGATCCAGACCGAGCCCGTGACCGGTCCCGTGGAAAAATCCTGTCCAGCGCCCGCGCTTCTGCGCTGTGGGATAGCCCCGCGCGACGAAAAACTCCTGCACCGCACGGTGGACTCCAGCCCCGCGCACCCCGGGCTTGATCGCCCGCATGGCCAGACGCTGGGCCGCCACGACGGTCTGCCACATTCGTCTCTGCTCCTCGCTCGCCCGCCCCTTGACCACCGTGCGGGTCAGGTCGCCGAAATACCCGCTGCGCGCGTCGCGGGGAAAAATGTCGATGATGATCAATTCATGCGCCCGCAACGGCCCACTCCCACGGTCATGCGGGTCGCAGGCCTGACGCCCCCCCGCGATGATCGTGCCGCCCGGAATCCCCCCCGCCCGCAGCACCGCCGCGTCCGCCTCGGCCCGGACGATCTCGCTGGTCAGCGCTTTCCCCTTCCAGCGCAAGGCGCCGCCCGGACGGATTTTCGCCTCCCGCAGGACTCCGGCCGCGCGCTGAATTCCCGCGCGCGTGATTTGCAGGGCCCGACGGATGCACGCCAATTCGGCCGCGCTCTTGGTTTCGCGTTCCGGCCAGAAATGTCCCTCGACCGGGCAAACCTTCAGGCCGGCTTTTTCCAGCACACGAGCCAAGCCGAGGGGAAAATCGGATGGCACTTCAACGCGCCGCACCTTCTCCCGGCTGAGCAGGTAGGCCGCGACGATCCCGAGGGGGGGGCGTCCTCCCACCTCGCCGGAGAGCTTGCTCATGGACAACACACGATCCACCCGCGCCTCGCGCCGACCGCGGTCGATTTCCAGATCGCTGAGCAGGATCGTCGTCCGGCCCTTGTGCTCAAGAAAAAGAAATGCGTCTGGCGCATGAAACCCCGTCGCGTAGAACATGTCCGCCGAGTCGGGGCTTGCGGCGTAAATCAATTTGGCCATGTCGGGGAGAGTTCGCTTTGGACGCGGTTCAAATCAAGCCGTCAATTGATCCAGCGCCGCGGCCACGGCCCCTGGAGCATCAAAGAGCAGACGGTGGCCGGCCCCGGCCACAGTGGAAAATGTTCCCGGAAATCCCGTGCTGCGCATGGACCCCAAGAGCGACACGAACTTGCCGTCCTCCGCTCCGGCCAACCAGACCAGACGTCCGGGCAATTTGGCCTGGTCGGTGAACTGGCCCGCGACCGAGTGGTTCTCAAGGGCCTCGGCCAGCCGTGCGCGGTCAAAGTCGGCTTCCCGTCGAGAAGGTCCGCCGCGACCGGAAAAAATTTGCTGCGTATTCCACCGGGCAAGGACGGCCTCCCAACCCTCCGCACGGAACGCGGCGGCCCAACGGCGATCGGCCTGCTCCCGCTCTGCGCGCTGTGCGTCGGTCATAAAGTTTCCCGGGTTGACCGAAAGCAGCAGCGCGCCCTGCCAGCGCTCTGGTTGCCCGGTCAACCATCGCAGGGCCAGCCGCGCGCCAAAGGAGTAGCCCACGAGCCAGGCCTGTGAAATCTCTGGCGGCCGGGCGAAGCCATTCGTGGAGGGGGCAAACAAATCCGGACACACCCATCGCGCCCGGAAGCTCGAGGCGGCCTGCACGGCGGCCCAGTCAGCCCCGCAGCCGAGGAATCCGTGCAGCGCAACGATGGTCGCGCTCATGAGGTCGCGCGGCCCAGTCGTCCGCGCGCGACCAGACTAAGCAGGTAAATTCCCATCGCCACCAGCACAATGGTCGCACCCGTGGCGGTCGAGGCGTAGAAGGAAACAATCAATCCCGCCACACCGGCCACGAGGGCGACGAGAACGGCCCAGCGAAAATAGCCGGCGACGTGACCCGACAAATTACGGGCCGCGGCGGCGGGCAGGATGAGGAGCGCATTGATGACGAGAATTCCGATCCACGGCAGGCTGAAAGTCACCACCACGGCGAGCATGGCGGCGAAAAACAACTCGGCCGCATCCGGATGTCGCGTCCGGCTCCGGGCCAGCGCCGGATTCGCACTGGCGAGGAGGAGGCGGTTGAAGAAGGCGAAAAACAAACCAAGGACGACCCCGGCAAGGACGGCGAGTTCCACCACGTCGCCGGCGGTCACCCCCAGCATGTCCCCGATGAGGAAGTTGGTGTAACGCGCAAAGTTGCCTCCGCGGGAGAGAATGACAATGCCGAGCGAAACAGTGAAGGCCATGACCAGACCGATGGCGGTGTCCGAGGACAGACCGCCACGACGCCGCACCCAGGTGATGGCCAGGGTGAGGAGCAGGGCGAAGCCGACCATGGACCAGAGCGGATCGGACAGCCCGAGGATCACGCCCAGCGCAATCCCGGTGAACGCGGCATGGCCGACGGCCTCGGAGAAGAAGGCCAGACGGTTCGCCACCACGACCGTGCCCAGGGCGCCCATGAGCGGGGCGATGAGAAGGACGGCGAGCAGGGCCAGCCGCATGAATTCGTAGTGCGCCCACTCGAAGGGCAGCAGAGACACCACACGATGCCAGGGCTCAAGCCATGTCGCATTCATGGCAACGGATCCAAACCAAACGCCTCACGCACCCGCAGATCACGCAGAACCTCCGCCGGCGAACCCTCGCAGACAATCCTGCGGTCGAGAAAAACCAGGCGATCGGCAAATCGCGCCAATGTGGCCAGATCATGCGAGACCAGCAGCACGGCCAGGTCGTATTCGCGGCGCAGGCGGGAGAGCAGTTCGTAGAATTGTTCGCGTCCGCTGTGGTCCACGCCGGAAACCGGCTCATCGAGGACGAGGAGGTTGGGCACGGGTGTCAGAGCCAGCCCGAGCAGCACGCGCTGGAGTTCGCCACCCGAGAGCGTGCCGAGACGGCGATGGAGCAAATGCGCGGCCGACGTGCGGGCCAGGCCCTTCCGCGCGGCGGCCTCGACCGTGCGAGAAACCCCGAGACAGGCCGGCCGCCTGGCCAGGGAGGCGGCGAAAAGATCGAGCACGCTAAACGGCGCGTCCCGGTCGAAATTGCTGTGCTGCGGCACGTAGCCGATCACCGGGCTGTCCGCCCGCCGACGCGCCGCATCGAGAAAATGCACCTCACCCGAGTGGGCCATTTCCCCGAGCACGCAGCGCACCAGCGTGGTCTTGCCCGCCCCATTTTCCCCAATGACCGCAGTCAACTCGCCGCAGTGCAGATGCAGGTTGATTCCCTCAAGCACCGTCGTGTGGTGGAAACGCACCCCGACGTTTCGCAGGGTCGTGCAGCATGCGCCGCAGCGGTGCGGCGCGATCCCGTGATGCGCGGGCGCGTTCTCGGCCGGAAGTTGCATCGGGTGGTCAGACTAACAGCGAAAGGAGGCCAACGGCAACGGGCGCGTCAGCGCAGCGCCTCCTGCAGGACGGTGAGGTTTTGCTCCATGGCCCGGCAGTAGGCCTCACGCGCCGCCGTCGGCTCGGCGGGCCCGGTCACCACCGGGTCGAGTTCGTAAACACGCGCCCCCGTCTCGCGGGCAATCACGTCGGCGCTCTGGTGCGGATACTGCGGTTCGGCCAGGAGCACTTTGACGTCTTCACGACGCACCAGATCGATCATGTCGGCCAGTTCCCGCGCGCTCGGCTCGGCCCCCGGCTCCCGCTCGATCACTCCGACAACCCTCAGGTTGAAATCGCGGGCGAAATAGGGAAAGGCCTCATGGAACGTGATGACGGGCGTCCCCGCATAGGGTGCCAGCACCGCGTGCATCCGCGCCTCCAAAGCCGTGAGCCTCGCGATGTATTTGTCCGCCTTGGCGCGAAATTCCGCGGCATGTGCCGGATCCGCCGACGCCAGCGCGACGGCAATATTCTCAACCTGCCTTTGCGCGCCCTCCAATCCGACCCAGACATGCGGGTTGCCGTCGAGCAGGGGAATTCCCTCGCTGACCCCGACCACTCGGAGCCCGGGCAATTGCTGTGAGACCTTGGCGAGAAAGGACTCCATGCCCGCGCCGTTGACCAGGAGGAGGTTGGCTTCGGACAACACCCGCATCGCTCCGGGCGTGAGCTGGTAATCGTGCAAACACCCGACGTGCGGACTGGCCAGATTCTCCACCACCACGCCCTCCACGCCCGCCGTGACGTTGAGCGTCGCCACGTAAATGGGATAAAATGAGGTCACCACCCGCAGCGGCGGGGCCGCCTGGGCCGGCGAGGAAAAAAACGTCGCCGCCAGAACAGCCATGACCTTGCGGGATGTGAATATGCTGAGAATCATTTGATTCGCTAAATAGTTATAAGTTATCATAAAGCGGGCTCGGACGCTCGACAAGAAGAAAATCAGTTGCTATTGTCTCGATCTGGATAAAGTTATCTCTCCACGGCACTTCCGCCGCAACAACGACAAAAAAAACGACCATTAAAAAGTGAACTACGCGACCCGACAAAGACAAGCAGTGCAGAAAACCCTGGAGGACGCAGCCCGTCCGATGATTCCAGCGGAGATTTGGCAAGAGGCCCGGATTCTTTCCCCTGGATTGGGGATTGCCACGGTTTACCGAGCCTTGAGAATTCTCATGGACATGGGCGCAGTGGAAGTTGTCGATATTCCCGGGGCCGCGCCGCACTACGAGCGCAAGCACCCGCATCACCACCATCACTTTCTCTGCGAGGTCTGCCAGAAAGTTTACGAGATCGAGGCCTGCACCTCGGGAATTGACCAGTTGGCGCCTGCTGGATTCACGGTCAAACGCCATTCTCTCACCCTCTACGGTGTGTGTTCTAATCCCGCCTGTGTGGCCAAGGCCGCCCCGGTGACCACGGCCTGAGCGCGCGCTTCGCCCCTCTCACCAGCACTTCATCCTCCGGGATGAAGTGCTTTTTTTTGTCCGCTTCGCCCCTCCGCCAAATCAACGGGTTCACTCTCCTCGAACTGTTGGCCGTGGTCGCTCTGATGGTCGTCCTCGCCACCCTCGCCGGCTCAGCCTGGTCCGGGGCCGCGGCTCGGGCGGACCGCATCGATGCGCTGGCCAAGATCCGGCTGATGGGCGCCGCCGTGCTGCAATACTCCGCTGATCACAACAGCCTGCTGCCACCACTTTTTCCCGGACAGGTGTTGGAATACGAGGGCGGGCGGGGCGGACGCATCGTGACCGAATGCGCGGAATACCTCGGAATTTCCGCGCGCACGGGCAAATACTTGGTTGAGCCGCTCCTGCCCCGAGCCTATGCCAACCTCCGCGCCCCGGCAGACCACAATGCCATGCGGGTCTACGTGATGAATGCGGCGGTGACCAATGGGAGCGCGGTGCTCAGCCCCTTTGGCCGCGTGATCACGGGCGGCCAGCCTCCGGTCGGCACGAGCCCGCTCGCGGCCCTCGCCGGAGCACCCGCGGAGCAACTTTGGATGCTGAGCACAGCCGACCAAGGCCAGCCGAACGTCGCCCAGGCGCCATGGAAATCCAACACCCCGACACAGCCGCCACTCGGCGACGTTCGCGCGGTTTTTCGCTTCAATGGCTCGGCCGCCTGGGAGAAGGTTCCCCCGCCATGAGGAAAATCTTTTTCCTGCTTATCCTCGTGGCGCAGACCGGCGCCGCGCAGGACCCCGTGACCTCGGCAGTTCATCGCTTCCGGGTGGAAAAAGTTGTTGAAGGCCTCGATCACCCGTGGGCCGTGGAGCAACTTCCGGACGGACAATTCCTCCTCACGGAGCGCGGGGGAAAGCTCTGGACCATTTCGGCCGATGGTGCCCAGCGGCAGGAAATCAGCGGCGTCCCCCCGGTATGGGCCCAAGGTCAGGGCGGACTGCTCGATGTGAAGCTCCATCCGAATTACGCGGAGAACGGATGGATCTATCTGAGCTTTTCCAAGCCGATCGGCGACGGTGCACTCACCTCGATCGTGCGGGCCAAACTCGCCGGCACCAACCTCACGGATCTCGAGACCATTTTTGAGCCACCCGCGGCCGAGGCGACAAAAAGGGAAGTTCACTTCGGCTCCCGCACCGTCTTCGACGGCCGCGGCCATCTTTTCTTTTCCCACGGCGACCGCGGCGGCCCGACCACCCCGGAGAATCTCGCGCAAAGCCTGACCAGCGTGACGGGAAAAATTCACCGGCTCTACGACGACGGCCGCGTGCCCGAGGACAATCCCTTTGTCAAGACCCCCGGGGCCGTGCCCTCCATCTGGGCCTACGGCGTGCGCAATCCGCAGGGCCTCGTTTACGACGCCGGGGCCGACCGGCTGTGGGAAACCGAGCACGGGCCGCGCGGCGGCGACGAACTCAACAATATCCGCAAGGGCGCAAACTACGGATGGCCTGTCGTCACCTACGGCATCAATTACAGCGGCACTCCCATCACTTCCACCACCTCACGCCCCGGCATGGAAGACCCCGTGGTGCAGTGGACCCCCGTCATCGCCGCCTCCGGACTCGAACTCTACCACGGCGACAAATTTCCCCGCTGGCACGGCAATCTCTTCGCCGGCGGCCTCGCCAGCAAAAAGCTGGTCCGCCTGCAACTCCAAGGCACCGCGGTGACCCGACAAGAAGACCTTCTCGCCGGATCGGGACGCATCCGCGATGTCCGCGCCTTCAACGACGGCTTCCTCTACGTGCTCTACGACGAGCCCGGACAACTCGTGCGTCTCGTTCCTGCTGACTGATTCAACCGAGGGGATTTCCCAGCGGGGACGCCGGGCGGAGAGAGATAGCTTGGCGGGCGGACCGCTTCATTCACCAATCGTCGGTGCGGAACGGCGAGGCCGGGAGGCCGTCCTGGTTGTAGAGTAGAACCCCGGTCGGGTTTTGCGTGCAAGCATAGCGCACGGCCACCGGCTCGCGCACTTTGTCGCTCCACACGACGAGGCGCGATCCGTCAATGGCCGCCTCCGCCGGCTCGAACTTGCGGTCCGCGCCGGCCACGGAAATCCACGCCAGCTTGGCCCCGTCCTCCGGCTGGACCGGCGCCAGCCCCTTCTTCAGCGCGAAAATCAGGCCGCTGTCCGCATGGTCGAAGTCGATGAAAACTTTCCCGTTCTCCACGCGACTGGAGCGGAGGATCGGACCGGAGGTCGGGCCGCCGCGGCCGTAGGTCTTGGTCAGCGCCCAGCGGGCCAGGCGTTTGCCCACGTCCTGCTTGTTGGTCGGATGGATGTTCTCGCCTTCGCCGATGTCGATGGCCACGGCCACGCCGAAATGCAGGAGATTGACGGCTTTGATCTGCTGCTCGCGGAGCCGGGCCCAATTGTCCGCCACATCGGGGTTGAGGCGGTTGTTTTGGAAGGCGGCGAGTTGGACGAGGTAAAACGGCATCTCGGGCTGACCCCAGGCCGCACGCCAACCGTCCACCAGGGTTTGCATCTTTTCGAGATACTGAGGGTCGCCAGCGTTCGCCTCGCCCTGATACCACAAGGCACCGCGGAGCGCGTAAGGGATGAGCGGGGCGATCATGGCATTGTGCAGACGCGTGAGTTGCTGCTCGTTGCCGGTGATCCAAGGTTCCTCGGGCGGCGCCGGGAAAGCCGTCCCGCCGGCCACCGCCGCTTTGGCTGCGGCGAGCCATGTCTCGACGTTGCGCAGGTAAGCCTCGTAAGCGGGCCGGCCCTCGGGTGTCGCGGATGAAGCCTTGCGGGCCTGCGCCGCCAAGTCCGGCAACGCGGCCGCGGACTGCGCGGCCTCCGGACTGAGCCACGGCTCGATGCGCGTGCCGCCGAAGGAGGAGTTGATCAGGCCGACGGGCCCATCAAGCTCCCGCACCAACTCGCGGGCGAAGAAGTATCCCGCGGCGGTGAACTGCCCGACCGTCTCCGGCGTGCAGACGACCCATGAGGCATCGATCGCCGCCGTCGGGAAAGGCAGATGCTTGCGCGGAACCTTGAAATGCCGGATGAGCGGCTGGTCGGCGTCCGCCTTCTCGCGATCGAACTCGGCCGAGTTCTGGACGATCCATTCCATGTTCGACTGGCCGGAGCAGAGCCAGACTTCGCCGACCAGGACGTTGGGAAATTCGAGCGTGTTGCTCCCGCGAACCGTCAAAGTGCGTGGCTCCTTGCTGACCTCGAGCGGCTTCAGCTCCACCCGCCAGCGCCCATCCTCCCCCGCCTTGATCGAAACGCTCTGCCCGGCAAACTCGACCGTGACGGCCTCGCCGGGCGCTGCCGTGCCCCAGATCGGCACAGGTCGCTCGCGCTGCAGGACCATGTTCGGACTGAAGATCGGAGCCGTCCGCACTTCGGCGCGGAGGAATCCAGCGGTGAGAAACAGAGCGGCGGGAGGAAGCAGGCAAAGGAATCGTCGGGCGGAAATCATGGAGATGGTGCTAACAGCCGCCGAGCCCGGGGGCAACCGGCAACCACGGGCCATCGTGCCTTGGTTGTTGGCCGAAAACTCCACGAAAAACAACTCACACCCGCGGCTGGTCGCGGCACTCTCCAGGATCCATCGCACCTTGGGCCACTTGGCGGTCGACCAGGAAGTGAAGCCCTCAGACCAGAGCGGTCCAGCGGGCGTTGTGCCTCGAACTTTCCACCGCGGCCTCGATGAAAGCCATGCCGCGAATGCCATCGGCGATCTTCGGATAGTCGAGCGAGGCGGGGTCCGGCGTCCGGCCGTCCAGCACGGCGCGCAGGTGGTTGGCAAAGTTGCGGTAGATGTTGGCAAAAGCTTCGAGGTAGCCCTCGGGGTGGCCGGCCGGAATGCGGGTGTTGGCCTTGGCGGCCTCGCCGAGGTAGCCCAAGCCGGTGCGCCAGACTTCCGTGGGACGATCGGGCCATTTGAGCAGGAGGGTGTTTGGTTCCTGCTGATGCCATTCGAGTCCGCCCAGCTCGCCGTAGATGCGGAGATTGAGGTTGTTCTCCTCCCCCACCGAGATTTGCGAGGCGTGCAGCACACCTTTCGCGCCACCCTCGAAGCGGAGCAATAGGTTGGCATCGTCGTCGAGCTTCCGTCCTTCGACGAAGGCGGTGAGGTCGGCGGCGAGTTCCTTGATGCGGAGGCCGCTGACATATTCGGCCAGATTTTCCGCATGCGTGCCGATGTCGCCGAGGCATCCGGCCGCTCCCGAGCGCGCGGGATCCGTGCGCCAAGCCGCCTGCTTTTGCCCGGTTTCCTCCAACCGCGTGGCCAGCCAACCTTGGGGATACTCCACGACAACCTTCCGGATTTTCCCGAGACGCCCGGCACGAACAAGTTCCCGGGCTTCCTTGATCAGCGGATAGCCGGTGTAGTTGTGGGTCAGGCCGTAGAGCAATCGGGTCTTCTCCAGCAGGACGCCCAATTCCCTGGCTTCGGCCAAATTGAAAGTCGCCGGCTTGTCGGACACGACATGAAAGCCCTGCTCGAGCGCAGCCTTGGCCGCCGGGAAGTGCACATGATTCGGGGTCACGATGGAGACGAAATCCATCCGGTCATCCGCCGGCCGCGCCGCCTCGGCAGTCATCATTTCCGCAAACGTCCCGTAGCATCGCTCCGGCGGAAGGAAGAGATCCGCGCCCGAGTCGCGGGAACGCTGCGGATCGCTGCTGAACGCGCCGCCGACAAGTTCGATCTGTCCGTCGAGCGCTGCGGCCATGCGATGAACGGCCCCAATGAACGCACCACGTCCGCCGCCGACCATGCCCATGCGGATCTTGCGTCCGGCCGCCGGGTCGCTCATTTCGCTTTCCCCTTCTTCGCAAAGGCCGCGTCGAACGCGACGCTGCTCGGCGCGAAATCCAGCCCGTGGACGAACGCCGCGGCCTCGGTCCCGCCATGCACGCGGTCCATGCGCACATCCTCCCACTCGACCGAGAGCGGCCCGCGGTAGCCGGTGTCGTTGAGGGCCACGATGACATCCTCGAAATCGATGTCCCCCCGGCCCGGCGAGCGAAAATCCCAAAAGCGACGCGGGTCGCCGAAGTTCAGGTGTCCGCCGAAAACCCCGCTGGCCCCGTCGCCGCGACCCCACCAGGCATCCTTGATGTGGACGTGGAAAATGCGCGGACCGAAGCGGCGGATGAACTTCACATAGTCTACGCCCTGGTAGCCGAGATGCGAGGGGTCGTAGTTGAAGCCGAAACGCGCGTGGTGCTTGACCGCGTCGAGCGCGCGCGCGGCTGTCGCGATGTCGAAGGCGATCTCGGTCGGATGGACCTCCAAACCGAAATTCACGTCGGCCTTGTCAAAGGCGTCGAGGATGGGCAGCCAGCGTTTGGCGAAGTCGGCGAAGCCGGCGTCCCAATACTCCTGCGAGGTCGGCGGAAACGCATAGATCGAATGCCAGACGGAAGAACCGGTGAAACCGTTGACCACGACGGGATGCGGATTCTTCGCGAAGCCCGGTTTGGCCGCGAAGAAGGCGCGTGCCGCCTTGGCCGCGGTCATCATGTGCTTGGCCGCGCGGCGGCGGACGCCTTCCGGATCGCCATGGCCCCAGACGTCGGGCGGCAGGATGGCGCGGTGCCGCTCGTCGATCAGATCGCACACCGCCTGGCCGACCAGATGATTGGAAACCGCGAAGCAAGTGAGGCCGTGGTCGCCGAGGAGTTCCCACTTTTCCCGCACGTAAGTCTTCGACGAGGCGGCCTGATCAACATTGAAGTGATCGCCCCAACAGGCGAGTTCGAGCCCGTCGTAGCCCATGGACTTGGCCAGCGGGGCGAGCTCGGCGAGAGGAAGGTCGGCCCATTGGCCGGTGAAGAGGGTGACGGGTCTGGACATGATGATCAGTGATATTTGGCGGGAAGGGTTTTGCCCAGCTTCGCGCTCTGGGCGGCGAGGTCGAGAATATGGATCGGGCGGCGCGACCACTCGGGCGTGATGGCCAGCTTCGTTCCTTTGACCAGATGGGCGGCGATGTTTTCGTAAAATCGGTGCCATTCGCTCGCCCGGTGCGGACCCTCCTCGATCGCGACCCGCCCGCCCTCGCGTCGATAGATCGTGTAGCCCGTGGTGGACAGGACGTAGCTGCCTTCCGTGCCGGTGATTTCGAGAAAGCCGGGCTTCACGTTCGAGTCGAGGGTCGTGATGTTCAGGCTCATCCAGATTCCGTTGGCGAAACGAATAACCGTCGCCGCCTCATCCTCGTTGGTGTCCTTCTTCCATCTCGTCTGCGGCCCCCAAAATCCTTGGCGGGCGTAGCCGGAAACCTCCACGATCTCGGAGTCGGCCAACTGCAGCCCGTATTCGAGGAGATGCACGCCCCAATCGTAAAGGATGCCGCCGGAAATGCTCCGGCTGCTGCGCCACCAATCACCGGGTAACTCGCGGCGACCCCAGCGGGCCTCGATTTTGTAGATCTGGCCGATGCTCTTTTTCTTCTTCACCAGATCGAGCGCGCGGAGAATCCATCCGTCCCAATGCCGGTTATGATAGGTCGAGAGCACCACACCGGCCTTCTTCGCCGCGGCGATCATCGCGTCGCACTCCGCGGTTGTGATGGCCAACGGCTTCTCGCAGACCACATGCTTGTTGGCGCGCAGACACTCGAGGGCGATCTTTGCGTGGGTGTTGTGCGGGGTGATGACCGTAACCAGATCGACATCCGACTTTTTCAGCATGGCGGCGACCGACGGATACGTCTCGATCCCGGGGAAATCGGCCCGCGCCGCGGCCAGCCGGTCCGGATTGACCTCCGCCACCGCCGCCGGGGTCATGCCAGCTGCGCGCATTTCTTCGAGGTGGCCGCGGCCCATGTTGAAGGCGCCGCCATAACCGATCACACCGACGCGGATCTGCGATGTTTTTCCGTATTTTATCTTCATGCAAAATCTGCTCAAAACGAACCTGCGGCCCAGAGCAAGCCACGCACGGACATCTCGAAAACAGCGGGAAACCTGTCGAACTCCGAGGGTTCATGTCCGAGCGCCGAATAAAAAACGCGGCCCGCCCCCCAGGGCCGGGTCCAGACGACCGGCATGACACAGGTGCGTCCCTCGTGGGTGTAATCCGTGTTGGCCAGCACGCAGACGGCGGGATCCATCAGCAGGTAATACTGCTCGGACTGATAAACGAACTCATGCGGCAATCCCTCCATGATCGGATCGCCGAGGGCGTGGACGCAGATGGTGTATTGGCCGACATGCGGGTGGCCGACAAAATGTCCGCCGACCATCCACTCGTATTCGAGGTTGCCGCGGAAGGCATCGCCCATGCCGCCGTGGATTCCAGCCAGGCCGGTTCCGCCGCGCACGGCCCGTTGCAACCCCGCGCTCTGCTCCGGAGAAAGCTGGCCCATGGTCCAGCAGGGCGAGATGACGGAAAACGTGCGCAGCCACTCCGCATCAGCCAACAGATCCAGGCTGGTGATGATTTTCGTGCGGATGCCCCGGGCCTCCAAGGCAGTGGCAAAACGTGCGACAACCTCTTCCGGATGGTGCCCCGCCCAGCCGCCTTGGACGAAGAGCGCGCTGGGGAGGCCGCTGGACATGAGCAGGAATTATAGCAGCAGGATCAAGTGCCTCAGACACGCGCCGCCCGGCCGAGGCGATCGGAATCAAAACAGCGGTCGAGCACCTTCTGGATTTCGGCCCCGCGGGCGAAGTCGGGCTCGCCCGGCTTTCCCGCGCGGATCGCCGCAATGAATCGCTGATAAATGTTCGGCGTTGGCCGGGCCTTGAGCGTGGACCACTGCGCGCGGTGGATATCCGGCCCGAGGCAAACCTGCAACTCATCCTGGCTGCGGTCGAGGTCGAGGCGCAGGGCGCCTTTGGTGCCATGAACCTCCAGCACGAGAGAATTCGCATGACCCGTGGCCAGGCGCGTGGTGTGGATGACCCCGAGCGCGCCGTGGGCGAACTCGACCTGCAGAAGCGCGGAGTCATTGGCGTCGAGCGGATACTCCCCCCGGCGTCGTCCCTTGAGGGCGGTGAAAGTTTTCAACCGCGCCTGGACCGAGCGGATCGGACCGACCGGGAACGAGGCGAAGTCGAGGATGTGCACCCCGATGTCGCCGAGCACGCCGCGGCTGCCGTGTTTGCTCGAAAGCCGCCACAGCCACGTCGGACTCGTCTTCCAGTCACCCCAAACTTTCGACGTCAGCCAACTCTGCAGGTAGCTCGCCTCAACATGGACAATCTGGCCAAGCCGACCGGCGGTCACAAGCTGCGCGGCTTTCTGCACGGCCGCAGCATTGCGGTAGCTGAAGTTCACCATGTTGACCACCCCCGCCTTCGCCGCGGCGCGGGCCATGCGTCGGGCGTCGGCGTAATTCGTGGCCAGCGGCTTTTCACAGAGCACATGTTTGCCGGCGGCCAGGGCCTGCAGGGCCAGCGGCGCGTGGAAGGCGTCCGGAGTGACGATCGACACGGCATCAATGGGGGCCTGACGCAACAACCCGGCGAAATCCGTGAAGACACCCGCCCCGGGCTCATGGCTCGCGGCGAACGCGCGCGCCCGGCCCAGATCCACATCGCACACCGCGGCCAGGACAACCCCGGGAATCTTGAGAAACTCCTGCGCGTGCATGTGGGCCATGCCGCCGGTGCCGATGATGGCGAGACGCACCTTTTTCTTCATCAGCGGAATCCCTCGGTGGGGCGCTCCGCCGCCGCCGCATCCGCGGGAAGCGGTTCCAACGGCGCGCTGTTCGGGCAAGAATCCGGAATGCCCACGGTCGGCCGCGCCCAATGAACCGCGTTGGTGATGACGCGCTGCACGTTGGCATCATGGTAGGTCGGATACGTTTCATGGCCCGGACGGAAATAGAACACGCGTCCGTTCCCGCGTTGCCAGGTCGCGCCGCTACGGAAGACTTCACCGCCGGTGAACCAGGAGATGAAGATGAGTTCGTCCGGCGCCGGAATGCCAAACGGCTCGCCATACATTTCCTCCGCGGCGATCTCGAAGTAGTCCCCCGCCCCCGCCGTGATCGGATGGTGCGGGGCGACGTTCCAGATTCGCTCCTTGTCCGTGGACTCCCGCCATTTGAGCGAGCAAGTCGTGCCCATCAGGCGCTTGAAAATTTTCGCATAATGCCCGGAGTGGAGAACGATGAGACCCATGCCTTCGAGCACGCGACGCTGCACCCGATCGACGACTTCATCCGCGACCTCGCCATGCGCCATGTGGCCCCACCAGACCAGCACATCGGTCGCCGCCAATTTCTCCGCGGTCAGCCCGTGCTCGGGCTGGTCAAGCCATGCCGTGCGCACCTCCAATCCCGGATCACGCCGCAAAAAGGCGGCGATGGTCTCGTGCATGCCCTCCGGATAGAGCGCGGCGACTTTGGGGTTCTTCTGCTCGTGGCGGAACTCGCCCCAAACGACGACTTGGAGATTCATGGTGCGTTCAAACAGCGACACTCTCCCTCCCAGGCAAAGCTGCTGCCAAGTCTATTGTGCGCTCTCCAGACTACCCCCGAGTTACCTCACGATGCCCGCGCGTTCCGCGAGCCGCAACGCGATTTCCTCCCACGTTTCGATGCTGTATTCGTCGCTCTCCTTGGGAAACTTGGCGATGGAAAGGCGTCCGCGACCATCGACCACCGAAGCCTTGGTCGTCATATTCGAAGACCACGGTTTCCTTGCCTCGCACGCGATTGCTCCGAGCCCGGCCGATCAGTCGCATCGCGCCCTCAACCGAAAGATGCACCTCGAAATCTGTCATGGCCCATGCCTTGCCGACGTGACCCGAACGCGCTGCGGCAGCGCCGCATTGGCCAACGCCTGCCCGACCAGGGTGCATCCTTTGCCGACGGCATTTCTTCTGTGCTGATGAACATGAGGTGTTGCGGGGCGCTTTCGATTTTGACCGGTCGCAATATGCATAATACTAATTCGGCACATGCCTAGGACGACGATCTTGCTGCCGCCCGCCGCACCAGTTATGTTTGGGCAGCTGGTTGGGGCAGAGATGCCCTTGCTTTCGGCATCCGCTGGCTCGCAACGCGTCCCGAGGTTTTGCCAGCAGTCTTGCGCTTGCTGGAAAAGCTCGCCGATCCGCAGGTGCCCTTCACTGATTGTGCTTCTTTGGTCGTGATGAAGCGCGAGGGCGTGCGTGATGTTTTCGGTTTCGACCGGCATTTCACCGCGGCCGGCTTTCGTCTGCGCGAACCAACCGATTAATAAATCCATGCACATTCCCAGCCTGATCGAACAAAAGCGCGACGGCGGCGCGCTCAGCGCGGAGGAAATCCACGCTCTCATCGGCGGCTACGTGCGCGGTGAGGTGCCGGATTACCAAATGGCCGCGCTGGCCATGGCCATCTTTTTCCGGGGCATGGATGATGCGGAAACGACCGCGCTGACCATGGAGATGCGCGACTCGGGCGAGGTTTTTGTCTGGCCGGCCGGGACGCCGCCCAAGGTGGACAAACATTCGACCGGCGGGGTGGGGGACAAGGTCTCGCTCATCCTCGCTCCGCTCCTCGCTTGCGAGGATGTCTGGGTGCCGATGATTTCTGGGCGGGGACTCGGGTTCACCGGCGGGACGCTGGACAAACTCGAGAGCATTCCCGGCTTCCGCGTCAACCTGACCTGGCCGGAGATGCTGGCGCAGATTGAACACATCGGGTGTTTCATGGCCGGGCAGAGCGCGCAGCTTTGTCCGGCGGACAAAAAGCTCTACGCCCTGCGCGATGTGACCGGCACGGTGGCGTCGCTGCCCCTCATCACGGCTAGCATCATGTCGAAAAAACTGGCCGAGTCGCTCGACCGCCTCGTCCTCGACGTGAAGTTCGGACGCGGCGCTTTCATGCGCGAGCGGGCCGATGCGCAACGTCTGGCCGATGCGATGGTGGCGGTTGGCTGCGGCGCGGGGGTGGAGACGATGGCCATGCTCAACCCCATGGACCAACCGCTCGGACGCACCGCCGGCAACGCGCTGGAGGTGGCCGAGTGTGTGGACGTTCTGCACGGCGGCGGACCGGAGGACTTGATCGAGTTGACCCTCGATCTTTCTGCCGCGCTGGTCACGACGCCGCGCGAAGATCTGCGCCGGCGCCTCCACGACGGCAGCGCATGGGCCAAATTCGTCGCCCTGATCGAGGCGCAGGACGGTGATGCCTCGGCCCTCGAACGGATGCGCGAGTTGCACAAAGCCCCGCTCATCACCGAGGTTTGCGCCTCGTCCGCCGGGGTCCTGACGCGGCTCGACGCGCTCGAAGTCGGCCGGCTTTGCGTCGAGTTGGGGGCCGGCCGGGCCAAGGCGAGCGACGCCGTGGATTTCGCCGTGGGCGTGGAATGTGTGAAAAAGGAGGGCGAGCACGTGGAGGAGGGTGAGACCGTCCTTCTCGTCCACAGCCGGAAAGCCGTTGAATCGGCCGTGCTTGGTCGGCGGTTGCTGACCGTCGCGTGAGCGGGGTGGGGGCGCGCCCCGGCCGCCGCGGGCCTGCAATTGCCTGTTGTCCGGCGCAGACGGTTTTGCTTTGCTCCCATCGATGAGTAACCCGCTGGTCCATGAATGGCGCACCTGCCCCGACTGCGAGGCGCCATTTCGCCCGCGTCCGCTTGCACCCGGGCACCAGTTACGTTGCAAGCGCTGCGGTGCCCGTCTGGGCCAGGGCCGCAAATCCGACTCGCTGCAAACGCCCATGGCTCTGGCCGTGACCGGCAGCACGCTTCTTTTGCTGGCCAATGTTTTTCCGGTCATGACCTTCGATGTGGCCGGACGCACGCAGTCGAATCTCATCATCACGGGCATCTCCGGCCTGTTCGACCAAGGATACGGGCCGCTGGCGGTGCTGGTCTTTTTTTGCGCGATCGGCGCGCCGGCGATCTACCTGGGACTGCTCTGCTACACGCTGAGCGCAACGATGATGAGGGCGCGTGTGCCCGGTCTCCAGCGGGCTTGGCACTGGGTCGAGTTGGCCGAGCCCTGGAGCCTGATTCCGGTCTTCGCGGTCGCCTGTCTCGTTGCCGTCGTGAGGCTCGACCTGTTGGGCACTGTCACTTGGGGAAATGGTGCGGTCTTCGTCGTCCTGCTCGCGCTTTGTTGCCTCCTTCTCGGCCGCATGCTCGACCGCGAGCGGATCGATATGCTGCGCGAGGAGTTGTCATGAGCCACGCGGATGTCCGCCTCCAGCGCGCCTGGGCCTTGCTCCTCAGCGGGGCCGCTCTTTATATCCCGGCGAATATTTTTCCCGTCATGACCATGACGCTTCCCGGCGAGCACGACGCCCTGACCGTCTGGGGTGGGGTCATGGAGTTCTATGATGTCGGGCTTTGGCCGGGCTCCGTCGTCATCTTCCTCGCCAGCATGGTGGTGCCGCTTTTCAAGCTGCTCAGCGTCGGGTGGTTGCTCTGGATGGACGGTTCGCCGCGTTACCGCGTGCAGCGGACCAAGCTCTTTCGGCTGGTCGAAACCATCGGCACTTGGTCAATGGTCGATATCTTCCTGCTTTCCGTTCTCGTCGCCGTCGGCCAACTCGGGGTCTTCGCCAGCGTGCGGGCCGAGCCCGGTGCCTTGTTTTTCGCCGCCGTGATGATCTGCACCATCGCCGCATCACTTAACTACGACATCCGCAGAATCTGGCGGGAGGACAAGGCGTGAGCGCCCAACCGGACAAATCCGACCCGCAAGATCACGGTGAGGTGGTGCATGGGCGCGGGGGATTTTCCGCCGCCTGGATCTTTCCCCTCATCGCCCTCGCGGCGGCCGGCTGGATGTTCTACCAGCACCTGGAGTCGCGCGGACCGGAGATCGAGATTTGGTTCAAGGATGCGCCCGGGATTGAGGAGGGCAAAACCCCACTGATCTACCGTGGGGTCGTCGCGGGCAAGGTCGTGGACGTGCGTCTGGACGACGGCTTGACTCAGGCCGTGGTCAAGATCCGCTTGGAGAAATTCGCGGCCGAGCTCGCCGTGGATACGACGGATTTCTGGGTCGAGCGGCCGATGCTTTCCCTCCAGGGCGTCTCCGGCCTCACCTCGCTCATCCAGGGCAATTCCATCCGCGCCCGCATGGGCACGGGCGATCGCCGTCTGTATTTTGTCGGACATGACAAGATGCCGGTCCTAGACATAGACCAAACGGCGTTGGGCCTGCGTTTGGAGTCGGAAGAAATCCAACCGCTTGAGCGCGGTGCGCCGGTGACGTTCCGCGGCATCCTGGTCGGGCGGGTTCGCGACCAGTCCTTGTCCGCCGCCAACCACCCGTTCATCGACCTCGAGATCGAGGAAAGCAAAAAGCCGCTGATCAAAACGAGCACGAGGTTCTGGCTGGTGCCCGCCACCTCCGTCACGCTGGGGCCTGGGGGAATCAAGCTGGAGCTGTCCGGCCTTGATGCCCTGATCCAAGGTGGCATCGCCTGTGACGACTTCGGGGTTCCGGGCGGCCAGCTGGAATCGGGCAGCACCGTTGCTTTGCTCCCCAACGAGGAACTGGCCCGGGCCTCCGGACCATCTTTCATCATCAACTTTCCCCAAGCTTCGGGGGTGCACGCCGGCCAGACGCGGTTGCGTTACCTCGGGCTGCCCGTCGGCATGGTCACGGCGGTGCAGGCGCTTGATGGCAAAGCCGAAGTCACCGCTCAGTTCGAGCCCAAGTATGATTTCCTGCGACGGTCCGGCGCGACCTTCACCTTGATCACACCGACGATTTCCCTCAAGGGGGTCAGTGGTTTGGAAACGCTCATCACCGGTGTGACCATCGACTGCACGCCGGGTGGCGGGGGCGGGGAGAAGTCCAACTTCATCGGAGCCGTCAGCAAAGACTTTGAGGACAAAGCGCTGGCGCAGAGCGAGGCCGGCCGGCCGTTTCGTCTGGTGGCCGAGCAGTCGGCCCTCGGTGTCGGTGCGCCGGTGCTCTACCGCCAGATGCAAGTCGGGGCCGTGCTGGCGAAAAAACTCGGCCGCGACGGACGGACGGTCGAGTTGACCATCGGCATCGAGGACAGGTATCGGAACGTCGTGCGCGACAATTCGGTCTTCTGGGAGGAGCGCGGCATCCGCGGCTCGATCGGGTTCATCGGCATCAGCGTGCAGACGGTGGCGCCGTTGCCGTTCGTGTCCAATGGCGCGGTGGCGCTGGCTACACCTGACATTCCGGGTCCGGCCGCCCCGGCGAATGCCTTCTTCACTTTGTATGACAAGCCGAAGCGTGACTGGCTGAAGTGGGGACAGCAACCGACCGAGACCAAGACCAAGTCCGTGACCAATCCTGTGATCAGGCGCTGAGAGGCCGGGCGGTGGATCAGGCGAAGGGCAGGAAAGCCGTGAGCACGTCGGGCGGCACGTCGATCATCTTGTAGTCGGTGGACGAAACGAAGAGCAGACTTTGCTGGCCCTTGCCCAGCATCTGGTTCTGCGCGTCGTGGATCTCGTGCTCGAGGGTGACGAACTTGCGGTTGTGTCCGGAGATACGGATACGCACGCTGACGGTCTCGAATTCGTGAGTCTCACGGACGAACTTGTGTTCGAATGATCGCGTCAGAATGTAGAACGGCGTGTTCTTGAGATTGAATTTCGGCATCACGCGGTTGAAGAAGAGTTCGCGCGTTTTGCCCACCCACATGGCATACATGCCGAAGTAGACATTGCCGACGGAGTTGGTGTCCGCGTAGGTCGCGACGAACGAGTGGACGAACCACTTGCCCTCGAAATTTCCGCCCAGCGGGTGCTGCACCGCACCGACGAGAGACTTGGCCGCATCGCCGATGGCCGCGGCGGTTTCCGCCAGCGAAGCACGCAGCGGCAGGGATGCGGTTGCCGCCGACGGTGCAACCAAGGGCACGGCAGCCAGGGGCGAGAGCCCGTCGGCCGGAGCATCGAGCTGATCGGCATCGCTGACAAAATCCTCCGAGGCCGTCGGCTTGGCCAGGGTCCAGACGACGTAGCCCAGCGGCAGGAGCGACCCGATGATCATGAAGGCGGGATAGACCAGCAGGTAGCCGAAGGCAAAAATGACCACGGCGAGGCTGCCGAGGCAGAACATTTTCACCTGAGGAATGCGGTTGGCCGGCGTGTTGACGTAGCAGCGGGCCACGGCCAGCGCGGAGTAGCCGACGAAAAACGTCGCGTAAAAAATCATGAAATACTCCAGCTCCAGCCCCACGGCCGCCCCGAGGGCGGCGACCCCGCCGCAGACGACGAAAAGCGGGATCGGTGAGGTGACCAGCGAGGTGGGCACAAGGGCGAAGATCGCGTTGAGGCTGGCCCGCACGTTGGTCTGCAGAAACCAGCGCAGGGCGATGTAGCCGCTGTCGAGCGTGGTCAGCGCGCAGCCGCAGAGAAACACGCAGTAAGACCCGAAAATCCACGGATGGTCCGCCGCCTTTTCGAACAAAAACCGCATGACCGAGTCATGCCCATAAAGATGCCCGCCCAGCCCCGGACGGAGAAAGCTGGCCGCGCCCGCCCCCAGCGCCCACAGCGCGAGCAGGCCGTGAAAGAGCAGGAGGAGGAAAAATTCCACCGCCCCGACGACGAAGCCGGCCGCAATGGAAACGCGCTCGCGGTGCATCTGGATGGCTCGTTGCCATTGCTGCAGGTCGAGCCAGGGCCCGAGCAGGAAGCCGATGAAAATCGGAATCATGTAGCCCCAATAGTTCCAGTCGTTGGTCGGGAGTTTATCCACCTGCACCGCCGGCAGCCCCCGGGAGATCTGCGCCGGGGCGAACAGAAGGACGCTCACCGCCCCGGCGAGGATGAGAAAAATCACGCCATGGCTCCATTTGATGCGGCGGATATTGAACTCTTCGCCGAAGAGTATGCCCGCCGCGAGGATGACCAGGAGGATGAGCGGGATGAAAAGAATGGCCGGCGAGAGCCCGAGGGGCATCCAGCCGTAGCGGATGAGCGCAAAGATCGTCAGCGTGATGGCCAGCAACTGGTAGAGGAAAAAGACGAGGCGAAACGGCCGCGACCAAGCGGTGAAAAACCGGGCCAGCGATTCCGATCCGCCCTCCTGCCGTCGCGCCAGATGATGGGTGATCAGACCGAATCCAACCAGCCCGAGGCAATTGGGAATGGCGAAGCTGAGCAGGCCGATCAACCCGAACTGGGTCGTGAACTGCACGGAGAAAAAAAGTCCCAGTCCCCACATCCACGAAAGCGCGACGGAGTTGCCCCAGAGGAGCGTGTTGAACCAGCGGGAGATGTTCGATTCGGCGGTGGCCATGGGACGGGGAAGGTCGTTTATACCACGTGGCCGCCGCTTGCCCAACATTCCCGCACGGTCGCCGCGCGGTCATGTTCTTGACTTCGTTCTTCCTGTTTACAGCCTCATCCCATGCCCCCGGTCCGCCTCCTCCTCATTTTGGCGGCGGCACTTTTTCTTCTCGTTGTCGCCCTTTACCTCCCGACCCTGCGGGGCGGGTTCGTCTACGATTCGATCGCGCAGGTCGAGAACAGCGCTTACATCCATTCGTCGGCGAACTGGGCCGAGGTGCTGACCCTGCGCGTGGTTGCGCATGACGAACTTGATCGCAACCGCCCGCTGCATCTCGCCTCGCTGATGGCCGATGCGGCGCTTTGGGGGAAGAATCCCTTTGGCTACCGCCTGACCAGCGTCTTGCTCCACGCGCTCAACGCCGCGCTGGTCTTCGCCATCGCCGTGATCGGGTTGGGGGCATGTCGCGGCGCTCTGCCCGCGCCGGAACCTGGGAAAAAGAAGGCCGACCGGAAGAAGAATGCGCCGGCGGTCACAGACCGCCGCTACAGCTTGTGGATCGTGGTGGCCGCGATGTTCGGCGCACTGGTCTTCGCCCTGCATCCGCTCGTCGTCGAGGCCGTGGCCGAGCCATCGAACCGTGAGGACCTGCTCGTGCTCTTCCCGACTTTGCTTGGGGTCCTCCTGCTGGTGCGCGTCGGATCGTGGCCGCCGCAGCGCTGGTGGTTGCTCAACCTCGTCTTGGTCGCCTGCGCCTTTCTCGCCGTCACGGCCAAGGAATCCGGGGTGGCCACGCCCTTCATTTTTCTCGCTGCCGCGTGGCTTTCTGTCCCGGGAAAAATCAAAAAGTGGCTGCCCGGCGTGGTCCTTGGCGGGTTGGCGGTCGGCGCCTTTCTGGCCGCGAGCTACGTCTTCAGGCCGGTCGGCTCCGACGTTTTTGCCCACGCGCCCAACGGCCTGGCTTCGGGTTTCTGGGCGACCCTCGACCTGCAAAGCCGCATTTGGGCGCTCCAGATTTTTCAGATTTTCTGGCCGGCGCATCTTTCCGCGCACTACCCGCCGCAGGTCCTCGCCGGGATCACCGGCCCGATCGCTCTGGGCGTTCTCGCGTCGGTCGGCGTGGCGGTGTGGGCCCTCGCGCGGGCCCAACGGCTCGCTTTCCTCGGTGCCGCCATTTTTGTCCTCGCCCTTCTCCCCGCTTCAAACTTCGCCGCCCAGTTTCATCCCGTGGCCGATCGTTACCTCTATGCGCCGCTGGCGGGTTTCGGTTGTTTTGCTGCCGCGCTGGCCTTCGTCTTGTTCACCCGCTTCTCCCGGGGGTTCTTCCCGGTCAGCGTGGTCGCGGTCGGACTGCTCGGCGCCGAATATGCGGCCAACCTCCATCGCCAGTTCGTGTGGCAAAGCCCGCAAGCCCTGTGGACCGATGTCCTGGTGAAGTTTCCCCAACTCAGCGTGGCCTACCTGGGTCTGGCCAATTGCAGCTACCGCGACGGCCATTTCGAGCAGGCCAGGGCGGAGGTCGCGGAGGCTGTCGTCCTCAGCCGGGGCCAATGGGATGAGGCGCTGGTCTTTCGGGCCCTCTGCGAGTGGCAATCCGGTCACCGGGCCGATGCGGTGGAAACTTTTCGCGCCACGCGGCGACTCTCGCCACGTTTCGGCGACGTCGATCAGGTGGCGAAAACGCTCTTCTGGGCGCCCGACCAACTTCAGGTCATGCGCGAAATCGCGGCCGCCGCCGGGCCATAGTCGGCCGAGCCCGCGCAATTTTGGTCTCGTCTGGCCGTGGAGTTTCGGCCATAAATCGTCACAGTATGCAAACTCCTCGTGCCTTTCTCCTCCTCGCCCTTGTGGCGGCGTCAACCCTGCTCACCGGCTGCGGCTACAACAATCTGGTGAGCCTTCGTCAGCAGACCGACAGCAGCTGGGCGGATGTGGAAAATGTTTACCAGCGCCGGGCGGATCTGGTGCCCAACTTGGTCAAGACCGTCGAGGGTGCGGCGAACTTCGAGAAATCGACCCTTACCGAAGTCATCCAGGCGCGGCAGCAGGTGACCAACATCAAGCTCGATCCGAATGCCCCGCCGGCCACGCCCGAGGCGATGGCTTCGTTTCAGCAGTCGCAGGATGCGCTGTCCGGCGCGCTTTCCCGTTTACTCGTCACCATCGAGCGTTACCCGGAGTTGAAGGCCAACGCGAATTTTCAGAACCTGCAGGTCCAATTGGAGGGCACGGAAAACCGGATTGCGGTCGAGCGGCGGAAGTTCAACGAGGCGGTGCAAACATACAATGTGGCGACGAAGCAGTTCCCCACGATCATTTACTCTGGGTTCCTCGGCTTCAAGGAGCGTCCCTATTTTGCCGCCCGCGCCGGGGCGGACCAGGCACCTGGGGTGAATTTTGACTTCGGTGGGACCCCGGGGTCCTGATCGAACAAACACGGTGGGCGTTCGCCTTCTCAGAGCCTGGCTCGTCGCCGTGGCCCTGGCCGCGACGGTTTTCGGGGCTTCTCCGCTGCCGGCTCCGCCCGGAAACTACCTTCTCGACGAGGCCGAGGTGCTCAGCCCGGGACAGAAGTTGGTGCTGGCCCAGAAACTCGCGCAATTCGAACGCGAGACTTCAAGCCAGCTCTGGGTCTGCGTGCTGCCGGAGGTTCCGTCCGACTACGCGATGGAGGACTTCACCCAGCGGACAGCGGAGGCATGGGGCGTGGGGCGGAAGGAGAAGGACAACGGCATGGTGCTCTTCGTGTTCCCGCAATCCCGCGCCATGCGCATCGAGGTGGGCTACGGCCTGGAGGGCGCCGTGCCGGACGCGCTGGCCAACAACATCATCAACGACGAAATCGTCCCGTATTTCCGCGGGGGCGATATGGCCGGCGGCATCGAGCGCGGGGCGGAGGCTTTGATGGCCGCCGCGCGCGGCGAATACACCGGGACGGGGCAAACTTTGGGCGAGCAGCAGGGGCCGGAAAATGATCCGGCGGCCCTTTTCTGGGCCCTCGTGATCTTGATCATTTTCATCGTCATCGCCACGAAACGCGCCCAGTCGGGCCGCGGCTCTATCTATGGCCCGGGCGGGCGGCGTGATCTTTTTCTTCCCTCCAGTGGAAGTTCGGGCGGCGGGTTTGGCGGGGGGAGTTCGTTCGGCGGCGGCGGGTCCTTGGGCGGCGGGGGAAGTTTCGGCGGTGGTGGCGCCAGCGGGAGGTGGTGAGATGAAAACAGACGACTTTCTCGCCCAGATTGACGAGGCCCGCGTGGCCGAGGCCGTGCGCGCGGCCGAGCGACGGACCTCCGGCGAGGTGCGGGTGTTTGTTTCGCGGTGTCCGTTGCGCGGCCGTGCGGCGGATGCGCGGGCCCAGGAGGAGTTTCGGCGATTGGACATGGTCTCGACGACGGAGCGCAATGGCGTGCTGTTCTACTTGGTGCCGGCGGATCAAGCCTTCGCCGTGGTTGGCGACGATGCCGTGCATGCCAAATGCGGCGCAGCGTTTTGGGCCGAACTGGCCGGGGCGATGGAGCAGGACTTTGCCCGCAGTGACTTCACCGCCGGACTGGTTGCGGGAATCGCGCGGGCGGGCGAGCTTTTGGCGGCGCATTTTCCGCGCCACGATGACGATCGCAACGAGCTGCCGGACGGAATCGCGCACGACTGGTAAGATCAGCGTTCCCCGCCGCGATTTCGCGGTAGGGCCCGCTGGCCCAGCGGGCCGCTGCTTTGTCGGAGAAAAAGCGTGCGGTCGGTCGCCGCGGCGACCGCCCCTACCGTTTCGCACGAAGACCCGGAGGCCTGCGGGCTTTGGTCTCACGCCGCCGGCGCTACTGCGGCGCGGGGCTTGGCGGAGGTTGTTTGGTCCCCAGCATCTTTTCAAAGAGGTCGTTGAGGGCGGAGGCGGGGAGACGCAGGGCTTCGGTGCCTTCGGGCGGCTCCCACGCGGTCGGAGCGAGTTCGCCGGCGAAATCCAGTTTATCCACCTTCAGATCGAGTGAGTAGTCCTCGCCGCCGACGGCCACGCGCGCCGGGCGGCCGTCGGGGCCGATCCAAGCCTTGGCGGAAAATGGTGGAGCCTTGATCGCGTCGCGCACCTCGGGCAGGAGTCCGAACTCCAGCACGCGCTGCGGCGGATCGGCCTCCGGGCCAAGATCCTTCACGTCGAAAACGATCGGGAGGAAGGCCAGCATTTGCGCGTTGAGGCTGATGGGCACAAGAGGCACCGACACCGCATCCGGCACGGTTTTGGTTGTATCGATTCCCGCGGCTTCGGCCAGGCTGCGCATGGGTCCGGCCGGAGTAGCCCACAGTTCCTTGCCATTGCGGCAGGCCGTGAGAAGGTTGCCGTTGGTCACCACGTCGAGGCGCAGGCGGTCTGGTGATTGCATGGCGATGCGCAAGCGGATGCCGAGGGCGGGGACCAGTCGTCCGGTCGCCCCGGTCACGGTGCACTCGGCCACGAACGAGGCCGGCTTTCCGTCCGCCCCCCCGAACAGCGCCGAGGCAAACGGGGCCAGCGCCTTGGCGAACACGTCGTAAATCGGGCCGTCTGCCGCGCGGACCGATCCGGCGAAAAGGAACAACACCCCCGCGAGAATCTTGCACGCGGCGCGCTGCATCCTACTATGGGGGTCCGAACGCATGGTCCCGTTGCTCCTGCCACAATTTCTCGCCGCGGACGGACTCATGTTCGCCTTCCAGGAGTCCACCGTGGCCGGGCATGCCGTCGTGCTCGCGCTGTTCCTCGCTTCGATTTTCAGTTGGTCGGTCATCATCACAAAGTTCCGGATGATCCGCTTTGCCCGCAAGCAAACCGAGCGATTTTTTACCATCTTCCGCCGGGACCGCCAGCCACTCGGCCTCTACGAGAAAGGGCTCACTTTCGAAGGCTCCCCGGCTTTCGCCGTTTACCAGGCCGGCTGTGCCGAGCTGGCCTTGCAAATGCTCGGCTCCAGCGAGGTGGACGACACCTTCGGCGCGCGGGTCGAGGTCGCGGATAAAATCACGCCGGCGCAGATGCGTGCGGTCAGCGTGGCCATGGAACGGGCCGTGGGCGAATCCGGCCTCCGGATGGAATCGCAAATGATCATCCTCGCCACCGTGGTCAGTGGTTCGCCCTTTCTCGGATTGCTCGGCACCGTCTGGGGCGTGATGGATGCGTTCGCTGGCATTGCCATCGCGGGGACACCGAATCTCGCCGCCATGGCTCCCGGTGTGGCCGGCGCGCTGGTCACCACGGTCATCGGCCTGCTCGTCGCGATCCCCGCGATGTTCGGCTACAATTTTCTCATCACCAGCCTGCGCACGCTCATCGTGCAGACGGACAACTATGCCGCCGAACTATCGTCGGAGTTCGAGCATCGGTTCGTGAACTTCAGCCCGGGCACCTGATCGCCATGCGCCGCTACGCTGACAAACAGGGGCTTTCGACGCTCTCGGAAATCAACATCACCCCGCTGCTTGACCTGGCCTTCGTGCTCCTGATCATTTTCATGATCACCACGCCCATGCTGGAAAACAGCGTGGATCTCGTCGTGCCGTCGAGTGCGGTGACGGACAAGCCCGTCGACACCCAAAAAGTGCAAACGGTTTCCATCGATCGCAACGACGTGCTCAAGCTCAACATGAACGCGCTGACTCCCGCCGAACTGGAGAGCGCGCTGTCCGCCCTGCGCCAGAAAGACCCGCAGGTTGCCGTGGTCCTGCGGGCGCATCGGGATTTGCCGCTGCAAAAGTTCATCTCCGTCATGGATGTGGTCCAGCGGGCGGGCATCGCGAAAGTGGGCGTGATGACGCGCCCCGAGGAAGACTGAGCGCATGGGCGAACCCCGTTTCCGGCGCACCGTGGTGGCCGTGGCGATCCTCCATGCCGTCCTCATCGGCGCGCTGGTCTGGTGGAGCACGCGGGTGGTTCGCGTCCAGCAGGCCAAGGCCGAGATCAGCTGGTTCAACCCTGCGCAATTCTCCCCGCCGGATTTCATCGAGGAGGACTTGGAGCCGGAGCCCGACCCCACACCTCCACCTCCGCCGGAACCCGAAGCCACGCCCGAGCTTGCGGCGTCCACCACCGCCGAGAGCGACATCGTTCTGCCCACACCCACGCCGACCCCAACTGCGACGCCCACCCCAACCCCGAAACCCACGCCCAGCGCAACGCCGAAGCCCACGCCCACCCCGACGCCCAAACCCACCCCCAAGCCGAGCCCGAAACCCAGCCCAAAGCCCACGCCTGCGGCCACCCCCAAGCCTTCGCCCAAGGCCAGCCCGAAGCCTTCACCCAAAGCTTCGCCGAAACCCTCCCCGAAAGCCTCGTCTTCGCCTGCCCCCAAGGCGTCCCCGACGGAAGCAGCCAAGGAGGACGCCGCCCCGACCGGTGGGGAGGTGCGCAAAGCCGAGGCGGCGGGCCAGACGGGATCGGGCAGCGACGGCGGCAGCGCGAGTGGCGGCGGAGGCGGAACGGCCGAGATTGGCACCTACCATGACCACATCCACGACCGTTTTTTCAGCGTGTGGGACCAGCCGACCAGCATCGCCAACACGGCCAACTTCGTCACCGGCCTGCGCATCCGCATCGAGTCGGATGGCCGCATTTCCGATTTCAAGGTCGTGCGCTCCTCGGGGAATGTGGTCATGGACGAAAGCGTCCTGGCCGCCGCCCGCCG
>JBMOJP010000077.1:0-11212 GCA_049315725.1 Chthoniobacterales bacterium
TGCGGAAGAAAAACCAGTGGCTCGTTCTGAAACCGGAGGAAGAAGTGCGCCAGCGCGTCATCTGCCGCCTCGTCAACGATTACGGCTACAGCCTCGACCAGATGAGCCAGGAACTCGCCGTCCTGAAGGGTCAGCGAGGCACCGGGCGTTCTCGTGCGGACATTGGCGTTTGGCCCACAAAAGAGGATCGCGAGGCCAACAAACGCAACCTCATCCTGGTCGTCGAGTGTAAGGCCGAGACCGTTAAAATCCTGCCCGACGACTACTACCAAGGCCTGAACTACGCCGCGTGGGCCAACGCCAGCTTTTTCGTCACCACCAACGAAAAGGAAACCCGCTACTTCCGCGTCAACAAAGAGACCCTGCCCAATGCCCTCGATGAGCAGGACGAGATCATTGAGATTCCCAAGGCCGCCGACATCGCCGACCCAAAAAAACTCGCCGAGCTTCTTGCTCGCACCAAAACCTTCTCCCGCGACGAATTTCAGAAGCTCCTGTTCCGCTGCCACGACGTGCTCCGTGACAACGACGCCATCATGAACGCTGATGCCTTCGATGAAATCTCGAAGATCCTCTTCATGAAAATCCGCCACGAACGCAAGCCGGGCTCCTCCGTCTTCACTCGGGAGCGGTTCATCGAGTTGCGGAAACACGATGCCGACATGCGCTCGGAAAAAGCCCGCCGGGATAAGCCGTTTTACCAGCACCTCTTCGACCAGACGAAGGAGGAGTTCGAGGACGCCCTCATCTTCGCCGCCAACGACTCCCTTCGCATGGGCGAGTCCAGCTTCCTCGCCATCGTTCTCCTGCTGGAAAAATACAACCTCTCCGACACCTCCGACGACGTGAAGGGCATCGCCTTTGAGGAGTTCCTCGGTAAGACCTTCCGCGACGGCCTCGGCCAGTTCTTCACCCCGCGCGTCCTTGTGAATTTCATGGTCGGCGTCCTCGATCCTCAGGAGGGCGAACTCATCTGCGACCCCTGCTGTGGCACGGGCGGCTTCCTCATCAAAGTCTTCGAGCACATCCGCGCCCACATCGAAAAGGACATCCAGGCCGCGAAGAACCGCTTCAAGCTCACCCTCCTCGGCAAGGACTTCGATAAGGTGGACGAAAAGCAGCAAACCGCCCGCTCCGAGCGGGTGCAGCATGTCTTCTCCCAGCTCAATCCTGACCTCGACCCGCGCAACCAAGCCGGACGCTTCTACGACCTCTCCTCCCGCCGCATCTACGGCACCGACAAGGAATCGCGCTCCGCCCGCACTGCCAAGATGAATATGATCATGCATGGTGACGGCCATGTTGGCGTCCACCAGCATGAGGGACTGCTCGATGTGAATGGCATCCAGCGCGGCCTCTTCGATCTCATCGTCACGAATCCCCCGTTCGGCCAGACCCTGCGCCGCACGCTGAAAGTCTCCGAGTCCCAGCCCAGCTACACCGGCAAACCCAACGCCGACACTGAACTCCTCGACCTCTACGAACTCGGAGCCAAGTCCACCAGGATCCAACACATCTTCCTCGAGCGCTGCCTCGATCTCCTCAAGCCCGGCGGACGCATGGGCATCGTTCTCCCCGAAGGCTTCTTCAACAACCCCGACGAACAGGCCATCCGTAACTGGGCCGAGGGTCGCGCCCGCATCCTCCTCATCGTCTCCGTCCCGCCCGAGGTCTTCGTCTCCACCGGGGCCACGGTGAAAACCAGCCTGCTCTTTCTTCGCAAATTCAACGAGGCCGAGACCGCCGCGTGGGCCACCGCCACCGAAACGGCCCGCGCTGGGGCCGAAGGGCGCCACGCGAAGGAAAAAGCCGCCCTGGCCGCCGAAAAAGAAAAACTTCGCACCGACAAATACAGCGGGAAAAAGGAACTCGCCGCCGAGGAACGCACCGGCCGCGCCCAGCGCCGCCGCGAAATTGAGGCCGCTCTGAAGGTCATCGAGCAGACCATGGCCGCGGAGACCCGCGCCGAGGTGAAATCCAAGCTCGATTACGAGGTGCCCGTCGCCCTCATCGAATCCGCCGGCCTCACCGCCACGGGCGGTGCCACGGAGAACCAGCTTCCCGCCCTCGCCGCCGAGTTTGAAATCTACCGCAGGGCGAACAACCTCTGGGCCACGCCCTCCGCCGTTCGTTACGATTACAAGCTCGCCAAAGACGGCCAGACCCTCCAACGCACCGCTCAACCGGCTGCCTGATGTCCGCCGCTGCACATATTCTTCCAGCGTGGAACTGGCTGCGGCTTGCCCGATTTCGTGATTTTGAACAGTGGGATGCCAAGAGACATTTCCAGGCCAAACAAACCTATTGCACTTCGGTGGCTGTTCTTGGTGATCACATCGAAGAATTTCATAAAGTCGTTAGACCCGGCAAGTTCCCTGACCAAGAGTTTGGTATACTTGGCGTGAACAACGTCGTTGGGATTTTTGATGCCTACAAAGCTCCGGGCAAGAAAATCAAACAGTCCTACCAAGTCGTTGATGATGGTTGCCTTGCTTACAACCCATACCGCGTAAACGTTGGCTCTATCGGATTAAAAACGAAGTGTCATGAACACAATCTTATCAGCAGTGCTTACGTTGTTTTCAAATGTCGCCCAACCTTGTTGCCTGAGTTTTTGTATCTGCTTTTTCGCTCTCAAGGATTCAATTCCATCATACGGGAAAGCACATCTGGATCGGTTCGTCAGAATTTAACTTTCGGCTTGCTTTCGGGAATGAACGTCCCGCTTCCGAACTTGGAACAGCAAGCCAAGCTTGTCGCTGCACACCGCGCGGCCATCGTCCAAGCCGAAGCCGCCGAGACTCTGGCTGCGGAGTGCGAACGGAAGGCCACTCAGTTTCTGGAAACCAGCCTTGGCCTGCAACCGCGCGCCGCGAAAACCCGCTTCACCGCCGCCAAGCTCTACTTCGCCCGCTTCGCTTCGCTCGAAAGATGGGGGGAATTGTTTTTGGGCACAGCGAGCAGTTCGAAGAGTGGATATCCAATAGTATCGGGCCGGGAGTGCCTCATCGAAGTGAAGCACGGCTGCAGTGCCAGCCCATCTGCCATAGCCACAGGGTTGGAGGTTCTAAAAATTAGCGCGGTCACACGGGGTGCTTTGAATGAACAGGAACGGAAACACATTCCCGATACGCCGGAAATCCGAAACCAGTTTTCCCTTTGCTCTGGCGACGTGCTAATGTGTAGGACCAACGGAACACTGAACTACGTTGGCATGTCCGCTTTGGTCGAAGCCGATCTTCCCGACCTCGTGTATCCCGACAAGGTAATTCGAGTGCGCGTGAATCAACGCAAGTTGCTTCCGCGTTTCTTCTGGCTTGTCGCGCAATCAAGTTTTGTGAGGACACAGATTGAGCAGGCGGCTCGAACCACCGCAGGAAATTATGCCATTGGAGGCAAAGATATTTGGAACTTCCAATTCCCCCTCCCGCCGCTCCCCGAACAAGCCCGCATCGTCGTCGAACTGGACCGCCTCCGCGCCGAGGCGCGAGCCGCCCGCGCCGCCGCCGCCGCGAGCAGAACCTCTGCCGCCCAGTCGTTCCACGCCGCCTTGTTCGCCAAATGAGCCAGCTCTTGGCTGTTGACGTCTTGGCCGTTTTCGCCGGGTATGGCCTGACCTTGGGAATCGGGCCTACTCCGCGCAGTAGTGCAGGCTGACGCGGCGGAGTTTTTCGTCGCCTTTTTCGGCGTGGTAATAGATCAGGCGCATGGAGACGAAGTTCTGCGTCCAGAGCCAGCCTTTGAGGGAATGGCGCAGTCCGTTTTCATCCCCGGTTTCCTCGGCAAAGACCCGTCCCGGGCCGTAGCGCCGGTCGGCTTGGATTTTGATCGTGTTGACCCAGCTTTCGACCCGGACCTCGTCCCAGTCTTGGCGGTCGTATTGCAGCTCAACTTCGTTCAGTCCGCCTTCCTTGAAGTAGAACAGCGTGCGTTGCAGGCCCTCCTGCACGATGCCGTCGACGACCATGAGGTCGCGTCCGCCCGCGGGGCGTTCCTCGGCGACCTTGGCCTTGGCTTTGGTCACGACCTGCTTGATGCGGTCGGAAGACTCGCCCCATTGCATGCCGAAGGGCGCCTTGATTTCCTGCTGCGCGGCGAGCGGAGCAGCCAGGGCGGCGAGAAGCAGGAGGAGGACGGCACCGACGCAGTTTGGCATCGCGCACCAACCTGCCCGAAGTTGCCCCGCGGTGCAACCGGTCCGTCAGCCCTGTGCCGCGCCCGCGGGGGCGGCCGGCGGCGTCGGTAGTTGCTCGTAGAATCGCAGCGCCTCGATCGGGCTGCCGAACTCCGAGAGATCGTAAAGCCCGCGCTGGTATCCGGCCCCGGGGTCGCGGATGAGGTATTCGTAGCCGTGTTTGCCGACAATGACGACGAAGTGGGTGATGCCGCTGGGGTAGCGCAGGCGGACAATCACCGGGTTGCCGCGGAGCAGATTCCCATCGATGAGGAAATACGAGGCCTCATCCTCGTAGGCATGCCGCGCCACGACCGGCGGGTATTCCGCGGCCTTCTCCCAATAGAGCCAGCCGCGGTCGGTGTAGCCGGCGTTGGTTTGCAGGAAGGTATTGAGCCTCCCGGGATCGAGGTCGGTGCCGTAGGAGGCGAGAACCATGGAGGCGGAAGCGACCGCGCATCCTTCGGAGCCGAGGGAGTTTGTCGTCGGCCCGAGGGGATCGTCCGCCCAGCGGGGATCCCCCTGGGCAAAATGGGGAACGTCGTGCAGGACGGTGAAGGGAAACCACAGGCCTCCGCGGGCTTCGAGCGGCGAGGCTTTGAGCATCCAGCCGTCCACCCAGCGCCAGGTGACCAAGCCGACCGCGCCGAGGGCGATGAAGAGGGTGAGCAGGAGGATGGGGCGAACGGCGCGCATGGCAGGGTTAAGAAACGCGAAAAACCCGCCGCACCAAATACTTTTTCTTGGGCCATCCGGGTTCGGAGACCTCCCGCAGGTCCCTCGCTCGGCGTAACCTGCCTTGTCGGGCGTCGCGGGCTCGGCTAGTTTGGTTTGTTTATGAACAAGGCAGAGACACTCAGCGTGGCGGTTTTGGCGGGCGATGGGATTGGGCCGGAGGTGATGGCCGAGGCCCTGCGCGTGCTCGCAGCGGTCGCCGAGAAATTTTCCGTGGCCTACAAAACCAAGGAGGAGCGGGTCGGGGGCTGTGCGATTGACGAAGACGGGGTGGCCCTGCCCGACCAGACGCTGCAGACCTGCAAGGAGTGCGACGCCATCCTTTTCGGTTCGGTCGGCGGGCCCAAGTGGGAATCCCTGCCGCCCAACCAGCAGCCCGAGCGGGCCGCGCTTCTCGCCCTGCGCAAAACCTTCGCCCTCTACGCCAACCTTCGCCCGGCCATCTGTCTGCCGGAGTTGACCCACGCCTCGCCCGTGCGGGAGTCGATCGTGACCGGGGGCTTCGATGTGCTTTTCGTGCGCGAGCTGACCGGCGGACTTTATTTCGGCGAACCCAAATATATGAAGCATGAGAGCGGGGAGTGGTTCGCGGTGGACACGATGATTTACTGGGAGAGCGAGATCGAGCGGATCGCCCATGTGGCCTTTCAGGCGGCGCAGCGCCGCTCCCAGCACGTCACCTCGGTCGACAAGGCCAACGTCTTGCAAAACGGGATTCTCTGGCGGCAGACGGTCGATCGCGTGTCCAGCGACTATCCGGAGGTGAAGCTCCGGCACCTTTATGTGGACAATGCCGCCATGCAGTTGATCCGCAATCCCAAGGGGTTCGATGTCATTGTGGCGGAAAATCTTTTCGGCGACATTCTCAGCGACGAGTTGGCCATGATCGCCGGCTCCCTTGGTATGCTGCCCAGCGCCAGCCTCGGAACTTCCAAGGGCGATGGTTGCTACTTCGGCATGTATGAACCGAGCGGCGGAACCGCGCCCGATATCGCGGGGATGGGCCTTGCCAATCCGATCGCGCAAATTTTGTCCGCCGCCATGATGCTGCGCTATTCTGCCGGGCGCGAAGACGCCGCCCTCGCCATCGAATCAGCGGTGCAGCGGGTCATCCGCTCCGGATTCCGCACGAAGGATATCCACACCGAGGGCACGCAACTGGTCGGCACCACGGAGATGGGCCGGGCCATTGTCGAAGCGTTGTGAGCGCGACCAACAGTTGTTTCCGCGCCGATTTCGCCCGCACCATAGGCCGCTGCCAGCCGTGAACTTCCGCCAGCATTCAGCGCCCGAGGCCCCGGGGTTTCAGATCGCCCCGATGGTCGATATTGTTTTCCTCCTCCTCATCTTTTTTCTCGTGACGTGGAATTTTGCGCGGGTCGAGACCGAGTTGGACGTGAAGGTTCCCACGGCCAAGGAGGGCAAGGAATCCCGCCGCGCGACCGGCGAGGTCATCATTAATGTGAAGTCCGATGGCACGATCATGATGAACCGGCGTCCGCTTTCCGCTGAGGAACTGGGCAGCACGTTGCGGAAAATCTCCGAGCTTTATCCCGACCAGGCGGTGGTGCTGCGCGGCGACCAATCGACGGACTACCGCCATATTGTCGCGGTGCTCGACATTTGCCGCACGGCCAATATCTGGAATGTCGCCTTCGCGACGGGGCGGCCGGAATCATGAGACGGGTTTTGCCCTTTCTGCTCGCCGGGACTGTTTCGGTTGCGGCTCAGGATCCGACCGAGGTGCGCCGGGCCGAGCCGGTTTCGGCCGTGGCGGTGGAACCCGAGGTGCGTCGGGCCGAGCCCGCGGCCCCGGGTCCTCCGGTCGCCATACCGGTCCGGCCGGCTGTGCGGAACGCGCCGACGGATCCCGCGGCTCCAGCCGCCGTGCCCGCGACCGCGCCGGGTGATGGACTGGAGGAGTTTCGCGCGGCCCCGTCCACCGGTGTGCTCGATGGGCCGTCGCAAATCTTCACCCAGGCCAATGCTCTCTACGCGAAAAAAATGTATGACCTCGCGGTCGCCAAGTATCGCGAGTTCCTGCAAACCGGTCGCGTCGGCCCCGACCGAGAAGCCACGCTCTTCCGCCTCGGCGAATCCTATCGTTCCCTCGGCCGTTCCGCAGAGGCCGCAGCCTGCTACCGCCAGTTGCTGGCCGAGAACAAGATCGGCGATTTCCTCGGGCCCGCCGCCTATCGCCTGGGGGAGATTCAATATGCGGCGCGTGATTTCTCCGGCGCGGCGGATTCCTTCCGCGTTTCCGCCCAGCAGGTGCGGGATTCGAAGCTGCGCCTCGCCTCGCGATTCTTTGAAGGTCGGTCATTGGATGGCGCGGGCCGCAAGTCGGAAGCGCTTTCCGCTTATCGCGAGGTCGCGGCGCAGAAAGAGGACAATCCCTACCGCGACCGGGCGGTCTTCGATTTGGCCGAGGCCGATGCGCGGGCCGGGCTGAACGACAGCGCCTACCGGCAGTTCCGCGCTCTCGCCGACACGGCCCAGAATCCCTCGGTCCGAATGGCCGCGGCGGTCAAGGCCGGCCTGCTGGCCATCGACAACAAGGAATTCGACAAGGCGCGTCCTCTCCTCGACGCGGCGGCGGCCAACCAGGAGGTGGCGGCGTGGAATGCTGCGGCGCGAGCCGGCTTGGTCCGGCTTGATTACGAATCTGAAAATTATGAGGGCGCGGCCAAGCGCGCGGCGGACATCCTGCCCAACCTGCCGCCTGAATCACGGCCGGAAGTTCTCCTCCTCGCGGCCAATGCCCGGCGTCAACTCGGCCAGCAGGCCGAAGCGCTTGCGCTTTACGACCAATTGGCCGCGGAGTTTCCCGATTCACCTTCGGCCCGCGAGGCCGGGTTCCACCGGTTGGTCAGCCTCGTCGCGCAGAAAGATGCGCGGGCCATGGACCAGATCGACTCCTTTCTCGCGTCGGCCCCGGACAACGCCGAGCGTTCCAAGGCCGCCCTGCTCAAGGCCGAGCTCTTGTTTGCCCAGAACCAATTCGCCGAGGCGGCCAAGCTTTACGAGCAGGCGTCCTCAGCCTCCGGGGCCGACAAATACCGTGCCGATGCGCTTTACAAACTCGCGTGGTGCCGCCTGCAGGAAAAAAAATACGATCAGGCCGTGCAGGTGCTGACCCGTTTTCTCCTGCAGTATCCGCGGCATCCGATGGTCGCCTCGGCCTACGCGCAGCGGGCCATGGCCAACATGCAGACTGGCGATCAGACATCGGCCCTGGCGGATTTCGAGGCCATCATCGAGCGCAACCGCGCCGCGAAGGAGCGCGAGGTCGCCATGGTTCAGCGGGCCCTCCTGCTCGGAAACTTGCAGCGCTCGGCCGAAATGGTCGCCGCCTTCGAGCGTCTGCTCGCCGAGTATCCGGAGACCAAATCCGCCGCTCAGGCCAATTACTGGATCGGCTACGTCGCCTTGGAGAACAAGAAATACAAGGACGCCATTGCGCCGCTGGAGAAGGCCCGGGCGGGTGAGGCCAAGGACTACGGCGAGAAGGCCACCCTGCGCCTGCTCCTCAGCTACTATTACCTGCAGGACCGCGCCTCCGCGCTGCGCGAGGCCCGGGCTCTTGGGGCCGATAAGACGCCGGCGGAGGTGCGTAACTGGCTGGGCTTGGCCTCACTCGAGGCCGGCGACTACGCCGACGCCAGCGAGTTCCTCGGCCCGCTGGCGGCCGCCGACGATGCATCGGATGACGTGCGACTCGCTCTGGCCCGGGCCCAGATCGGCGCTGGCAACATGGCCGCGGCCAAAACCACGTTGGAAAAACTTCTGCCCCGGGTGCACGAGCCGAAAGCCAAAGCGCAGGTCCATCTTCTGCTGGCCGATGCTTTGATTGGGTTGAAGCAGGGCGATAAGGCCAAGCTGCAGGCCGAGGAGGCGCTACGGCTGCAACCGGAGGGGCGGATCAACGCCGAGGCACGTCTGGCCAACGGTCGGGCCCTGCTCGCGCAGGACCGCTTCGATGATGCCGCCCGCGCGTTCATGGCCGTGGCCCTGCTCTACGACGACAAGGACCTTTCCCCGCAGGCGCTGGTGCTGGCCGAGAAGGCCTACCGGCAGGCTAACAACACGACCGACGCCGACCGCGCCCGCGAGGAACTGCAGCGGCGCTATCCTGATTTCAAGGTTCCCGCCTCGTCCTGATCATGCCGCTGCAACTTCCGCCCGGCGATTTTCTCGCCTTCATTTTCGATTGCGATGGCACGCTGGCCGACAACATGCCCCTGCACTACCGGGCGTGGAACCGGGCCATGCACGACTTTGGCGGTGAATACCCCGAGAAGCTTTTCTACGAGTGGGGTGGGGTGCCGACGGCGGCCATCGTCGGACGACTCAATGAGAAATTCGGCTGGTCGCTCAACGTCGACGAGGTGGTCGAGCGCAAGGAACATTACTACCGCGAGATGATCCCGCATGTCCCGGCCAAGGACGAAGTCGTCGCCTTGGCCCGCGAAAATCATGGCCGCGTGCCCCTGGCTGTGGCTTCTGGTGGGCATCGGGACCTGGTCGAGCGAACCCTTCTGGCCCTCGGCATCCGTAATCTTTTTAACGCCGTCATCACGGCCGAGGACTACGACCGGGGCAAGCCGCATCCAGATCCATTCCTCACCGCCGCCGCCGCGCTCCATGTGCCGCCGGCGCGGTGCCTGGTTTTTGAGGACACCCCGAGCGGGGTGCAGGCCGCCGAGGCCGCCGGCATGGTTTGGGTTTTGGTCTGACATCACATTCTCCTCACCAGACGCCGACTTCGGTCAGGCGCAGGGGGCCATGACCGCCGCTCCCCTGCCTGCTCCACCACCGCCATTCGCCCTGCCCCCTCCTGTCGCGCCAATCCGCCAGAGCCACATCCGCGCGTCCCATCAGCCACGGCGCAGCTATGACCCATTGATACCAATGGTCCGAAGCTTATGGACTTCAGCGATGTGTGACCCACGGTAGGGCCCGGTCGCCGCGGCGACCGGGCCGCTGCCTTTTGACGTAAGAAAGCGTGCGTGCGGTCGCCGTGGCGGCCACCCCTACCAGGCGATCTGAAAGTCTAATCCGGAACGATGCAATTGGAGGGCTGTGATTCCCGGGGAGCGCAGGCGCCCTCGCCACTGACACCGTCCTTGCCAGTGCACACCATTTGGTGAGTCACGATCCAGGGAATGTGCCGGGCGAGGCGCCCGCTACGGCAGTCGCCGCGGCGACCGTGTGGTCCCCCTCTTCTTCTGCATCGTTCCGGCTTATGGCAATACGTCAATAGTTGCAATCGCCCCATATCCGTGGACCTTCCGGGAACCAACCGGTGCGGGCCTCCCTCCCCTGAGCTGACAAATTCAAAGGTGAACCATGGGCCCGCCCGCGCGGGCCAGACCTTGCCTCAGCGTGAGCAGCCGAGCACCCGGACCAGAAAAATACACGGGCCCTTTGAGGTGAGCGGCGCAGAGCGTGGACCGGTCATGCTCCTGCTTCCCAGAGCAGATCGGCCGTCCGTAGAATCGCGCTGGCACGCTTTGTCGCCGAGAGCAGCACCCGCCGGCCTTTGGTCTGCTTTTTGACGAGCCCAACTTCATGCAGGCGTCGCACATGCTCGACGGCCGTCGGCTGGCTCACCTTGCAAAGGCGCGCAACCTCGTCCACGCAAAGCAGGGGCTGCTCCCGGAGGCGCCGGATGATTTCGATGCGCCGGTGGTTGGCCAGACCCGCCAGCATCCGCGCGCGGCCACGATCAATCGACGCCATGACCGTCAACATATTGATTTATTGCAATAGGTCAATATGGCTATGAAAGGTTTTCGCCGCAACGACCGGGATGTGCGGGGTGGATGCCGGAGCACCGCGGCACCCGGCGGATAATCGGCGCGCGAACACCCGGTGGCATGCTCGTGGGTTGGCGCACCGCCCGGAGTGATTCCTGGCGAGGGCCTCGCGCGGGCCAACCGCGGCGGGAGCCGGCCTCCAGTGTTCGGCCTGTTCGACCCCTGTCTTGCGGGTTGGCGCATGGCGTTCGATTTGGGTAGACTGCGTGCCTATGAGCACCCAAACATCCACCGACGGCAAAACCAAGCTGAGTGAAAGCCTGAATCAGGTGCTGGCCGACACCTACGCGCTCATGTCCCTGACCCATCTCGCCCACTGGAATGTCGAAGGCCCGGGCTTCTTCGCCCTGCACACCGCGTTCCAAACCCAATACGAGGACATGTTCGCGGCCAGCGACGAAGTCGCCGAGCGCATCCGCGCCCTCGGGGCTTATGCCATCGGCGGCCTCTCCACCCTGGCGGCCAAGGCCGACATGCCCGAGTT
>JBMOJP010000169.1:0-2499 GCA_049315725.1 Chthoniobacterales bacterium
TGGCTTCCGGTTTGCGGGTTGGCGAGCAGGTTTACCTTGCGGGAATCCCCGGGCTAGCCTCCGGCTACCACACGCTTCTCCCCCGACGCTACGCGCTCATGCCCGGTGCCTTTTTGGTCACCCCGGAGGAAGGAAAAATCACCGGCAGCGGCACAGTCATTTCGAGCAAGGATCCGTCCCTGAGCCGCGGTGATTTTCTCACCCCGGAGCTGGTCCGTATGGAGGATGGCTCCTATCTGGCGAACGGCTGGTCGCGCAACGGATTGAACCCGGCTGCCGCGGTCCATGCCGTGCAGACACGGTACGAGGTTCTGCCCCGCGAGGTGATAGCCGCACGGGCCCAATATGACATTTATGGAGCCAACCGGTTTCTTGCTGCAGCAGCCCAACGGTTGGACCTTCCGTCGGTGCAGCGCCTGCCGCAGGACGCCGCCCGTTTGTCGGTCCACGGCAATACCGGCCTAGATCTGTCTGGCACGGTTTTGGCCCGCAGCACCGCGGCCGCGGGACGCGCCGCGGAAATCGACCTGAGCAGCCTGGCCGCGATCCATATCGCCGGGCCGGGCGCGGCCGCCCCTGCGCCGGGCGCGGTGGTTGTTTCGTCCGGGACACTCAATTCCTGGGGTTACGGAAGCCTTTTGGTCGGCGGACAACGCAGCGAAAACAACTCCACTGTCTCGGTCGAGGTGCGCAGTCCGCAGGTCACCCTCGACGCGCCGGGGGGCGCGCTCACCGGCGCGGATATCACCTTGGCTGGAAGTGAAACGGTGAACATTTCGTCCGGAGCAGCGATGAGAGCGGAGGGAACGATTGGCGGCGCGGCGCAAAATCTGCAATTCGGTACCGATGGTGCCTTGGTGCGGGTTAGCACCGATGCCGGTGCGGCCATTACGCGCCGCGGACAACCCGCCGGAACCAGTCAGAAAGTGACAATTGCGGCCGGCGCTTCGCTGGCCGGGGAAGGTGTGATCATCGACTCCACTTATGCCGCCGATCTCGACGGCTCGCTCGACGTGCAGGCCGGCACCCTTACGCTAGGCAGCGGCCAGATCAGCCTTTTGCTCGACGGCAGTGCTCCTGCGCTTACCGGCAGCGTGGTGACCGACCACTTGGTCCTCCAAGGCGATCTCCTCCAGCGCGCTTCCCAATCGGACCTTCTCCGCCTGCTCAGCTACCGCACGATCGATCTCTACGGCGATGGCACGCTGGGCAGCGGGGAGTTGTCACGTCTTGAATTGCTCGCTTCCGGCCTGCGCGGCTACGGCGCCAGTGCGGCCGGCGCGGTGATCCGGGCCGGGGATGTTTATTTCGCCCGGCCCAATGCGGGGATGACCGATCTGTCGGCTCCCGCTGCCCCCTCCGGCCGTCTCTCGGTCCAAGGCTCCCGCTTGCTGTTGGGGTCGGGCCAACTTTGGGTGGGAGGCTATGACAAATTTGATACAACGGTGGCCGGTGGCGTGCGGGCCGAGGCCGGAGGCTCTCTTTCTTTGGGTGGTGATGCCGCCTTCATCGCCCCGGCGCTGGTCGGGGTTCAGGGAGTGAGCTATGACATCACTGCATCCGGTGATCTTGATTTTCAGCGCGGCGGTTTGTCCACGGTGGCCGCGGGATTGGGTGTGCGCATGAATTTGCAAGGTGCGGCGGTCAATCTCGCCTCCGACATTTTGCTTCCTTCCGGTGTGCTTTCCGTCACCGCCACAACCGGTGACATCAATGTTTCCGGACGTCTCGCCGCCATCGGCCAAGCCCGCGAGTTTTTCGATGTCACGCGTTACACGGATGGCGGGTCGATTGATCTAACCGCACGTCAGGGCAGCGTGCGACTGCTGGACGGCAGCAATGTCTCGGTGGCCGCGCCCGCCGAGGGCGGCGAGGCAGGGTATTTCACCGTCCGCTCGCCGGGTGGCGTCTTCGATATCGCCGGAACTTTGGACGGCTCGGCCGGACCGGGGCGCGCCAGCGGAAGCTTCGCCCTTGATGCCGGGTCGGTGGCCGATTTTGACGCCTTGAGGACCGATCTCGACAACGCCGGATTTTTCCAACAGCGCAACCTGCGTGTCCGTTCGGGCGATGTCACGGTCGCCGGTACCACCCGGGTGCGCGACTATGCGCTCTCCGCCGATATGGGCGACATCACGGTGACCGGGACGATTAATGCCTCGGGCGAGACGGGCGGACAGATTTCCTTGGTCACCAGCCGCAACTTAACCCTAGCCGATGGATCGGTGCTCACGGTGGCGGCGGAAAAATTCAGCAATGCGGGCAAGGGCGGGCATGTCGCGCTTGAGGCTGGTAGTGCCATCAACGGTGTGGTGAACACGGCAGCGCTTCTCGATCTTCGCTCAGGCTCCCGCATTGATCTTTCGGTCGCCGAATACGTTGCCGGAGCCTACACCACGCCCGGCTCCAGCGCCTTTTACGGCCAATTCGAGGGCACCTTGCATCTGCGTGCCCCGCGCGTGGGGAGCGATGTTCGCATCGCGGCAATCGGCAGCACCA
>JBMOJP010000170.1:0-2470 GCA_049315725.1 Chthoniobacterales bacterium
CCTTCTCCTGGCTGGCCTTCTTCGACGGCGGCCATTCGTTCCTCTACACCTCGCCGAAGCACTTCGCCGAAACGGTGAATGCCTTCCTGCAGTAAAAAGTAGAAGCGGTCCAGGTAAGCCGGAATCCGATTTGCGGCAGACGCAGGAGTCGGCTATTTTGAGCATATGAAATTTGTTACCTCGATTACCCGCGATGAAGACGGGATGTGGATCGTCGAATGTCCGGCAATCCCCGGCTGCGTTAGCCAAGGCAAAACCCGCGCCGAAGCACTCGAGAACGCCCGCGAGGCAATCGCCGCGTGCCTGGAAGTCCGCGCGGAGCGCGGCATGCCCCTCACGGTGGAAACCGAGGAACTCGAAGTCGTGGCCTGATGCCCTCGCTGCCCAACGTCAGCGGACGCGAGGCGGTCAAGGCGTTTGCCAACGACGGATAGGACTTCGCCCGGCAAAAAGGCAGCCATATAATCTTGGTCAAAGCTGGGCACATGGCCTCGCTTTCGGTCCCGGACCACAAAGAGGTCGCCAAAGGAACTCTACGCAGTCTCATCAGGTCGAGCGGACTTACCGTCGAGGAATTCGTCGATTTGCTCGATTAGGGCGGTTTAAGAAAAGCTGTGATCGCTGGTCGTTCCGGCGCCGAGGACGGCCCTGAGGCAAAGTTCCGCAGCTACCACCCTTACCAAGCAAGGACCTTGTCTGCGTTTGCAGCGATCCCAAACTCCGCCCTTCAACCCAGCCCCGGACATGATATGCGTGCCCAGTGCCCAGATCCGCTCGCCCAACTCTCCTGCTGGCTTTGGCCATCGGCCTTTGCAGCTACGAGCGGTCTGCTGCGACTGAGGAGAAAACTGCATCCCCTCCGGTAGGGACGGTCGCCGCGGCGACCGTCCGCACACCATCAGCCCAAACGCAGCGGCCCGCTACGGCGAGCGGGCCCTACCGTGAGACAGACACCATCCTTTCGCGCATTTCCTCGCTTTGCCACAACGCGGCCAAACCGGTCGGCTTGGAATTCTTCATCGATTACTACGGCGTCTTTCAGGGCAATCCGGTCGGCGGCGAGTCGCAGGATTTCGCCTACTCGCAATACCTGCCCTTCGGATTCGAATGGAAAGAACCGCTCGGCTGGCGCGGCGGCAGACTGCGCGCCTCGGCGGTGTCAGGCGCAGGACGGGATCTTTCGAAAACAATCGGCAACGCATTCAGCGTCTCCCAAGCGTGGACCGACAACACGCTCTTTCTCTACGAAGCCTACCTCGTGCAGAGGGCGTTTGATGATCGGCTCGAAGTGTTGGTCGGGCGCATCTCGTCCGCCGAATTTTTCGCCGGACTGCCGGCTCTCAACCTGCTCGTGACCGGCGGACTCAACTCCGTGCCGATCGCGCTCAAACTGAACTCGCCTTTCACCGGCAGCACGGAGGCTTCGTGGGCCGCGGGTGCACGTTGGTTGCCGGCTGAGGAGACGTATATCATGGCCGGATTGTTCCAAGCGCGCGCGGACCTTGGCGAATCCGGTCCATACCACGGCTTGGATCTCGCCTTCGGTCAGGATGACGGCGCATTTGCCGTGGCGGAAATCGGTTGGACGCCCAACTCCAAGCAATTCACCGCCGTGCAGCAAGACCGCCGCTTCACCCGCAACCGCACCGAGCTGACCAGCGATGGCGGCGGCCTGCCCGGCATTTACAAACTCGGCGCTTATTTTTCGACCACGGCCAAGGAGAATTATCCCGGCGGTTGGGGCGAGAATCCGTTCGGCTTTTACCTGCTCGGCCAACAAGCGATTTGGGAGCAGACGCGCGGAAAACCGACCGGACCGCATCTCTGCGTTTTCAGCGGAGCCACTTGGTCGCCGCCGACCGGCGTGACCGAAATGCCGTGGAGCGGATTCCTTGGAACTGCGTGGCAAGGGCCTCTGGCCGCGCGGCCCAACGACCATTTTTACGTGCTGGGTCAGATCGGCAACTTCAGCGATCCGTATGCGCAAAGTGTCGGGCAATCGCCAGCGGGCGCATTCGAATCCGCGCTCAACGCGGGCTACATCATCAAGATCACCAAGGAACTATCCGTGCAACCGGACATTCAATACATCATCCGCCCCGGCGGCTTCGGCCAATCGGGCAATGCGCTCGTCCTCGGCCTGCAAATCGCGGTCGAGCTTTAACACCAGTTCGCAGCAGGTTTTGGTTTTAAACAAGCTCCTCGCCCGGTAGGGCCCGCTGGCTCAGCGGGCCGCTGCCTTTCCGATTTGTGCGAGCGGCCGGCTGGGCCAGCCGGCCCTACCAAGGGTTCCGAAAAGTCGAAAAACTTTTCGGATTTGGTATGCGTCCTCGCCCCGTTTTATTGGCATCTCTGCCGGCGGTGATTGGATCCCCCCTAGTTTCTAAACTACCCTTGCATGCGCCCCCTTCTCGCTGTTTAGACATTCTCTGTGAACTTTACCTACAATGTGCGCGAGGCACGCGCCAAC
>JBMOJP010000010.1:0-40271 GCA_049315725.1 Chthoniobacterales bacterium
CCTTTTTCGCGCTCGAGGTAATCGAGCATCGCAATGAGTTCGGAATTCATAAAAAATCTAGATATCCACCGATGAAAAAGGCGGGAACCAATCCCGCCATCTTCATTTAAATGGGAACTGTTCAATATGAGACTTGGCGTTCCCGGGGTCAAGTCACAAGAAGGAGGGATTTTTCGAAGGGGTGCAGAACGCCCCCCATGATATGGCTGCCTCGCATGGATTCGAACCATGACACACAGATCCAGAATCTGCAGTGCTACCGTTACACCACGAGGCAATTGCGCGGTCGGTAAGTGATGATGCGCTGGCGCGGACGTTTTTTCAACCGCAAAGGCTCAGGAGTCGGGGGTCCGGGTCGCGGCCAGGACTGCTTCGGCTGCCTGGCGGTGGGTCAGTCCTCCCGAATCGACGCGAAAGTCGGCGGCCTCGCGATAAAGCGGTTCGCGGCCCCGGTAAAGTTCTTCCAGGGTCCGCCGCGGGTCCTCGGTTTGCAGCAGCGGACGCTTACTGTGCCGGACGCGTTGATGAAGTTCGTCGGTGCTGGCATCAAGCCAGACGACGGGTCCGATTGCGCGGAGCAGGCGCCGGTTTTCCTCCCCCAGGATGACACCGCCTCCGGTGGCGACGATCAGACCGATGCGTCCGACCAGACCGCGCAGGACCCCGGTTTCGAGTTGGCGGAAATGCTCCTCGCCCTCGGTGCGGAATATTTCCGGGATGGACCGCCCGGCTTCCCGGGCCACCCGATTATCGGTGTCGACAAAGACGAAGCCAGTGAGCGAAGACAGAATGCGTCCGACGCTGGATTTTCCCGAGCCCATGAAGCCGACCAGCACGAGGTTGCGGAACACGGCTATTTTTTCCCCACGTTGAGGGCCTTGAGGCCGCGCTCGCTCGTCACGAGTTCAAACTCGACGAGGTCGCCCGGTTCGAGGGTTTTATAGCTTTCGCCTTGAATCTCCGAATAGTGGACGAAGATGTCTGCGTCGCCCCCTTCAGGATCGGAAATGAAGCCGAAACCTTTCTTGTTGTTGAACCATTTGACTGTTCCTTGGGCCATGTGGCTTGAGCGGGTTGTGACACGACGGTTTGCGCCTGTCGCGGTGCTTATGCGCAACCCCCAAGGAATCGTCAATTGCATATTGGAAAAACCCACCGGCCGCGGCATCATCCAGCTGCGTGAAGAAGCTCAAGAGCAAGGTGCTGGTCGGCGTGGTGATGGGTAGCAAATCGGATTGGGCCGTGCTCGAGCAGGCGTCCCTCATCCTGCGCGGCCTGAAAATATGCCATGAATGCCAGGTCGTGTCGGCCCATCGGACGCCTGACCTGATGGCCACCTACGCCAAGCAGGCCGCGGGACGCGGTCTGCGGGCGATCATTGCCGGGGCCGGCGGTGCTGCTCATCTGCCCGGCATGCTGGCGGCGCACACGATCGTTCCGGTTCTGGGGGTTCCGGTGCCCTCGGGATCTTTGCAGGGCATCGACGCCCTCCTTTCCATCGTGCAGATGCCCGGCGGTGTTCCCGTCGCGACATTTTCCATCGGGGTGGCCGGGGCGAAGAACGCCGCCCTTTTTGCCGCCGCCCTCCTGGCCGCGGAGGATGCCGCGCTGGCCAAGCGTCTGGAAAAGTTTCGCGACCGACAGTCCCGCGAGGCGGCGGGGTCGGTCCTGCCCCGCGCATGATCACCCGGGTGCGGCCCGCACGGGGAGAGGGTGAGATTCCCGCCGCCGTGGCGGAGGCGGCGGATTTTCTTCAGCGCGGTGCATTGGTGGCCGTGCCGACGGAGACGGTTTACGGACTGGCCTGCGATGCCCTCGACGCCGGGGCGGCCGCCCGGGTTTTCGCGGCCAAGGAGCGTCCGAGTTTTGACCCGCTGATCGTGCATGTGGCCGGGGCTTCATGGATTCCACGCTTGTCGTCCGCCGACGGACCGGTTCTCGCGCTGGCGCAAGAGCTGGCCGCAACCTTCTGGCCCGGGCCTCTCACTCTCGTGCTGCCCTCGCGTGACGAAGTGCCCGATCTGGTCCGGTCCGGCCTGCCCACCGTGGCCCTGCGCTGCAGTGCGCATGCGGTCATGAGCGCCCTGCTCGCGGTCCTGAACCGTCCGTTGGCCGCGCCCAGCGCCAACCGCTTCGGACGCATCAGCCCGGTGACCGCGGAGCATGTGGTCGAGGAGCTTGGCGGGCGCATTCCGTTGGTGCTCGACGGCGGTTCCTGCGCCCACGGATTGGAATCCACCATCGTGGCGGTGGAGGATGGACGGTTGACGATTCTGCGGCCCGGGCCGGTGACAAAGGAACAACTTGCGCCGTTCGCCGCGGTGTCGGCGGCCGTGCGCGGCAGCGCCGTCGCCGCCCCCGGCATGCTGGCCAGCCATTACGCGCCGCGCACCCCGCTGCGCCTTCTCGCTGCGGGGGAGACGGCGGGTGAGGTTGAGGGCTGTGGCTTGCTGGCCTTCGGTCCGGGGACCGCCTCGGGATTTTTCGCCGTGGAGCGCCTCTCGTCCGACCAGGCGGAGGCCGCACGGGAATTTTTCGCCGCTCTGCGACGGCTCGATGCCGCGGGGCTCCGGTGCATCTACGCGCAGTCCATCCCGGAGTCTGGGCTGGGCTTGGCCATCATGGATCGTTTACGCAGGGCGGCGCATGGCTAAGGAGAAACTCAACACCAGGGCCGCCGGAGTGGTGGCCCTCGCGGTCATGCTCAGCCGGGTGCTGGGCCTGGCGCGCGAATTGATTTTTGCCGCCTTGTTCGGGGCCGGTCGGGGGATGGACGCGTTTATCGTGGCCTTCCGTGCGCCGAATCTGCTGCGCGATCTTTTTGCCGAGGGGGCGCTTTCCGTGGCCTTTGTCACGGTTTTTTCCAAGCTGGGCGTGGAGAAAAGCCACGAGGCGGCCTGGGAGTTGGCCCGCAAAATGGCGTCGCTCGTGCTGGTCTTCATGGGGGCGGTGGTCGTCGTCGGGATTATCTTCGCCGGGCCGCTTATTTCCGTGCTCGCCCCGGGTTTCGATGCGGAGAAGTCGGCCTTTGCCGTTGAACTGACGCGCATCATGTTCCCCTTCATCCTGCTGGTCTCGCTGGCTGCGCTGGCCATGGGAATGCTCAACGCTCGCAATGTTTTCGGCATCCCGGCCCTCGCTTCGAGTTTCTTCAACCTCGGGTCGATCGTCGGCGGCGTGACTCTGGCCTACTTGATGGATCCTCATTTCGGCCCTCGCTCGTTGATCGGCATGGCGCTCGGGACCTTGATCGGTGGCTTCCTCCAGATGGCCGTGCAATTTCCCAGCCTGCGCAAAGTTGGGTTCACCTTTCACTTTGATTTCGGCTGGCGCGATCCGCAGGTCCGGCGGGTGCTGATCCTCATGCTCCCCGCGGTGATCGCGGCCAGCGCCGTGCAGGTCAATGTGATGGTCAACAGCATCTTTGCCTCGTTCCTGCCCGACGGCGCCGTCAGTTGGCTTTCTTATGCCTTTCGTCTCATGCAGTTGCCGCTCGGTGTCTTCGGCGTGGCCATCGCCACGGTCACGCTGCCAGCGGTTTCCAAAATCGCGGCCGGCGGGGACATGGGGCATTTCCGTGAGACTCTGGCCAAGGCCATGCGGCTGGCTCTTTTCCTCACCTTGCCGGCCACCATCGGTCTCGTCCTCATGAGCGACCGGATCATCGGGCTGATCTACGAGCGCGGAAAATTTTCCGCGATCGACACGGGGCAAACCGGCGGGGCCCTGAAGTTCTATGCCGTGGGGCTGATGGCTTACTCGTGCATCAAGGTGCTCTCGCCAGCCTTCTACGCGCTCGAGCGCAAGTGGACGCCCATGGTTGTGAGCTTCATTTCCATCGGACTAAACGTCCTGCTCAACTGGCAATTGACCTTCCATTTGGGCCTGGGGCACCGCGGGTTGGCGCTCTCCACCGGCCTGGCCGCCATCGCGAATTTTCTTCTGCTTTACGTCATGATGGGCCGGGCCGCCGGGGGTCTGCCGACCGGGGCTTTGGTTGGGGCCTTCGGCCGGATGATCGTGGCTGGCGCCGGTCTGGCCGGCGTTTGCCTCGCCGGGGAGCGCTGGCTTGGCCCCTGGCTCTCGGCCGCGTCGATCTTCGACCGCGGTTGGTCGTTGCTCGCGATTGTCGGGGTTGGCGCCGTGGTCTACTTCGGTCTCTGCACGCTTTTGCACGTCGAGGAAGCGAAAGATGCATTCGCCCTCCTGCGGCGGAAAATTTCCCGCCGGGCTATTGCTCCCCCGGGCGCGTAGCCGTGCGTCAGGCTGGCGAGGCGAACATTTGCTTTGCCACCCAGCGGCCGATTTCCGCGGCCTCAGCCGCGTCGGGCACAACCGCGGCGGCCGACGAAGATGCGGAGTCGAGTGCGGGGAAGAACTTTCGTCCCCTCCAGACATGCGCGCCCGGGCAGTAGGGACCCACACGGCACGGGTCGCTCCAAGTGTGCAGACCCAGGAGGCGATCGGTCAATGCGGCGGCGAGATGCATCGGGCCGCTGTCCACACTGACCGTGAAGGCCGCGCGACGCAGCAGCCAGATCAACTCCGGAAGGCTGGTGCGGTTGAGCAGGTTCCACGTGTTGGCTGGCAGATCCGGAAGCACGGCATCGGTCCGGCCGGCCACCACCACCGGGCAACGCGCCGCCTGGCAGAAAGCGGCCATCGCCGGGGTGGATAAAGATTTTCCCTCGCCGCGGGAAAACGGATGGAAAAGCACGAACGGTGTGGACGGCAGCGATGCATCGGGTGCGGTGCCATCGGGCAGGTCGAAGGAAAGCGGGCCGCTCGTCGTGGCCCCGCCCGCGGCCGCCAGCGCAAGGTAGCGCTCCACCGCATGCATGTCGCGGCCCACTGGCACTGTCACGGTCTGGCAGAAACGTGATCCCTCGCGGGCATCGGACAAGCCGTAGATCTCCGCCCCCGGAAAAGCGCGGGCGATTAGGCCGCTGCGGAGCAGTCCCTGGAAGTCCAACACCAGATCAGGTTGTATTCGGTGTCGCAGACCGCTGCGCCAGCGAAGAAAACGCAACCATCCGGCCAGCCCGCGGAATTCGGCACGGGGAAAAATGATCGTGCCGTCCAGGTGCGGGTGGCCCTCGAGGAGGGGAGCCCACTCCGAATTGACCATCCAGGTCAGGCGGGCCTGCGGATGGCGCACCCGGAAAGCCGCGACCGCGGGCAGGGTGTGGACGATGTCTCCAAGCGAGCCGGGCTTGAGGACCAGCACATGGGAGGGATTCATCGGCCGAGAGCCAATCGCTGGGCCAGCTCCTGGGGCAGACCAGCCTCAATGATTTTCGCCTGGGCCGCCTCGATGTCGTAGGGGATGCGGCGCAACTCGACCTCCATGGTGTCCGGTTGGTAAATGACGTAAGCGGCGCGCCAGTCCCCGTCCCGTGGTTGGCCCACGCTTCCCGCGTTGATCATGTATTGCGTGCCCGGCGTGAGCCTGAGCTTCTCGTAGTTCGACCGATTGACCACCACGCCCGAGCGGAACACGACCGGTTCGTGGGTGTGGCCGTAGAAGCACACTGGGTTGTGCTGGTAGGTGAAGCTGGCCGCCGCGTCCCCGGGCGTGACGATATAGCCCCATTTGTGCGGGGTATCGAGGGTCGCGTGGACCACGGTGAAATCACGAATGATCCTTTGCAGGCGCAGCGAACGCAGCCATTCCTTGTCCCTCTCGGCCAGTTGCAGGCGCGTCCAGCGAATGGCCATGTCGGCCAGATCGGTGAACCCGCTGGTGGCACCGGACATGGCGGCCTGTTCGTCGTGGTTTCCCTTGACCACTGGGCAGCCCAAATGCCGGATCAGCTCGATGCAAGCAGCCGGCTCAGCGCCGTAGCCCACGACATCGCCGAGACAAATATGATGGGTGCAGCCCTGAATCTCCGCATCGGCGAGGACTGATTGCAGGGCTTCGAGGTTGCTGTGGATATCACCAAAAAGCGCAATACGCATGACGACGACGGCCGCCAGATTCGTCCCGCCATGCCGCGATGGCAATCACGTTTGCGGACCCCATTATTCCTCGGTGGGGGCCGGGGCTAATCGATCGGCCTCCGGGATGCCGAGTTTCTCCGCAAGTTCGTGGAGCAGGGTGAGGACCCGTGGAACCCGCTCATTTTCCCCGAGTTGGTAAATGGACCTGAGGTGATCATAGGCCTCGCGCTCGCGACCTTCGCACTCAGCCAACTCGTAGACGGCCATCCGTTTGAGGTAAGCCGGCGCGTCCGGCCGGCTGGCCGCGCGGGTGAAGGCATCGGCGGCGCCGCTGTGGTCGGCGAATTTGTCGCGAAGCATGATGCCGAGACGTTCCTGCAGCAGATAGCTGTCCGGGTTGTTGGCGATCCCGCGCTCGAGGAGCGACCGGCCCAGCAGGTGGTATTCGCGTTCGGCCCTGATGCGGAGGAACTCGCTGGGCTCTTTCGGGTTCTGCCGCGCAGCCACGGCCGCATTCCATGCCATGTGCCACGAGGCGAGATCCCAATAGATGAGCGAGCGGGGCTGCAAGGTGGTCACGCTCTCGAAAAGTCCGGCCATGCGGCCCCACGCGGTCTGCTCCCATGCGGTGTGCGCTTCGATCCACAAAAAAGCCGCGACGAGCGAACGGAATCCGCTGAGGGCGGCGACGAAGGAGAGTTGACCGATCTGCTCGCGCAGGCCCAGATCGAGTTTGGTCGTGCGGAGGTGGGCGGTCTGGTGGCTCGCGGCCAACGACCTTTCGATCGGCAGACGGACCAGGCCGAAAAGCAGGATCGCGCCGGCCACGGCCACCCAGGTGACGGCAGGGCGCATTGTCGTCACAGTTCGCGCCCTTGGAAAACCGCGGCGGCCAGCGCTGTATAGACCGCGATGTAGCCGAATCCCAGGGCTACGGTTTTGGCCAGAACAACCATGGGAACGGCCGTGCCAGCCACGATGTCGTCAACGAGGTTGAAGGCTTGCAGGTCGGGGAAAATCAGCGCCAGGCCGCCAAGCACGGCATGGGTGAGAAATCCGGAATCGTTGGAGGCCAGCCAGTAATCGCGGGCCGTGGCCTGCAGGTGGCCGATGAAATAGACGGCGAAAGCACTGATCGTCGTGAAGATGGCCGAGGTCGCGAAGGTGGAAATAAACATGGTCAGCGCGGCCAGCAGCCAGGCTTTGACCATGATGACGAGGGCCCCGGACAGCAGATTGGGATCATGGCCTGCGTGGCGGATGCGTGCCACGGCCGCCGCGATGTCGGCGGCCGGGAGTCCGGCCATGTCCGCCTCGGTTCCCTGGATTACATTCTGGACCCGCAGGGTCAGGACGACGGCAAAGACCGCGCCCATCAGCACCACGGCGAGAGCCAGGAGCAAAAACACGCCGGCCAGCTTGCCGAGGAGGTATTCCGTGCGCGACACCGGCTTGGCCAGAATGGTGTAAATCGTGCGGTCTTCGATGTCCTTCGGCAGCAGCGTGGCGGTGGCCAGGATGGCGAGGAGCGAACTGAAGATGCTCATGGCCCCGAGCGAGATGTCCTTGAGCATCTGGAACTCCTCTTCAAAGCTGAAGCGGGCCAGAAAGAACGAGTTTCCGATGACGAGGAGCGCGAAGATAATGAGGAAGTAAAAAACCTTCAACCGGACCAACTCGGTCCAGGTCACACCGGCAATGGCTGTCACGCGACGGATCATGGGGTGGCGGGAAAACGGGTCCCGACATCGCTCCCGGCGAGGGCGGCAGCCATCTGTCCCGGCCGGCGCCCGTGAAGAATCCATGTTTCGATGCCCGCCGCGGTGGCGAAGCCGACGGCGTCGAGTTTGCTGCCCATCCCGCCGGTGCTGTGCGCGCCTTTTTCGCCCGTCACATGCCGGCGGGCTCCGGTCTGGTCGGTCACGACGGAGAGGCGCTGGCCCTCGGCTTTGAGGCCGTCACTGCCGGTGAGGATGAGAAAAAGATCGGCCCGGCACAGCACGGCGACCTCGGCTCCGAGGCGGTCATTGTCGCCAAAGCCCAGCTCCTCGACCGCGACCGAGTCGTTCTCGTTGATCACCGGAACGACCCGCGGGAAGGCGAGCAGCTCCCGCATGGTGTTCTCCGCGTTGTCCCGGCGCTGCCGGCTGTCGATGTCGCCGTGGGTGAGCAAAAGTTGGGCCGTGCTCAGGCCGTGCCCGGCGAAACTTTCCTCGTAGGCGCGCATGAGCTGGGACTGGCCGACCGCCGCACACGCCTGCTTGGCCGGGAGGGCGGTCGGGCGGGCTTTGAGACCCAGGGCTGCCACTCCGGCGGCCACGGCGGCGCTGGAAATAACAATGACCTCATGGCCGCCATCCACGAGGGCCGCGATTTCTGCGGACAGGCGGCCGAACTGGCCGGCGTCGAGTTGCAGGCCGCTCGCATCCGTGGTGAGGATGCCGGTGCCGAATTTGAGGACGAGGCGTTTTTTCATGGTCGGGCCAGCGCGAGGCATCCGGCTTCCAGCGCCAGATCTTCCTTCACGTTGCGATCCAAAAGAAGTCGAAGGAAGGCCGCGCCGTCAAGAACGCGTAAGAGGGCTGATTCTTCGAGTTGGCCGGCCAGACGCTGCGACTCGGCCGCCAGGGCAGGGAATTGGAGGTCGGTGACCCCATGGCGCGCGCGCAGGACATCGGCGGTGCGGCCGGCCACGACGCCCACGAGGTTTTGCCGGATGGCGAGAGCCCGTGCCTCGACCAGCGCCTTGAGACGTGTTTCCTCTTCCTTGATCCAATCCTCTTCCACCGTGTCGCCGAGGCGTTTTTTCTCGGCCTTGAACGCGGCGGAAATCTCCTCCGCGCAGTCCGCCCGTGCCTCGCCCAGCAGTCTCTGCAGCCTGCGCGCCAGCCGCAGAGCGTGGCTCGCCCGGCGCTCGGGCGGCGCGGACAAGACGTCCCCGGTGGCGGCCGCGATTTCAGCGGCCGGGCCCTCGAGCGCGCGGACTTCCGGGGGTATGAGGGGATAATGGGCGCAGCGGGAGACGATGGTGGTCGGCAGCAGGCCCGGGTTGGTCGTGACGAGAACAAACAGACAGTTCGGCGGGGGCTCCTCCAGCGTTTTAAGAAAGGCGTTGGCCGCGGCCGATTGCAGGCGGTCCGCATCGAAGATCAGCCCCACTTTGGTCGCACCGGCGCGAAAACCCGTGGCAAAAAAGGGCGCGCAAAAATCGCGGAAGGGCTCGAGCAGGATACGCCGTGATTTCGATTCCGGTTCGAGCTTGTGCACATCCGGATGCGTGTGGGCGTCAGCAGCCGAAACACCGTTGACCAATCCGGCAATTTCCCAAGCCAGACCGGTGCGTCCGCTGCCGGGTGGCCCGGTCACGAGCAAAGCGTGCGGAAGCCGGTCGAGGCGGACCGCCCGGCGCAGGCGTTCGAGAGTTTCAGCGGGGGAAAAAGCCATGGAAGCGTTCGAGCAGAATACGTTGGATGTCGGTGGCGAGAGTTTCTTCGGGACGGGTCGCGTCGAGCACGGCAAAACGTGCCTCGTCGCCGACAGCGGCCAGGAGGTAACCTTCGCGGACGGCTTGGTAGAAAGCGAGCGGTTCGCTTTCCATTCGATCAGCCGGCCGGGCGCGCGTCTGCAAACGCTCGAAGGCGGCCCGTGCATCCATGTCAAGAAGGAAGGTGATGTCCGGCCGGCATCCCCCGAGGGCAAAGTCGTTGATCTCCGCCACCTGGGCCGCCGGCAGGCGCCGGGCCACGCCCTGGTAAACAGTGGTCGAGTCATGGAAGCGGTCACTCAAGACCACGCGATCTTCCGCCAGAGCCGGGAGGATGAGTTCGCGCACGAGTTGGGCCCGGCTGGCGGTGAAGAGCAGCAGCTCGGCTTCGGGAAAAAGTCCGTGGCCCTCCGGAGCGTGTTGCAGGAGGTGCCGGATCTGGTCGCCGGCCGGTGTGCCTCCCGGTTCGCGCGTGGTCACACAGATTTTTCCCTGCGCCTCCAGCCACGCGGCCAGTCGGCGGATCTGCGTCGACTTTCCGCAGCCCTCGGAGCCCTCAAAACTGACAAATAGGCCTCGTCTCATGCGTCGGGGGGATTACACTCTGTCCGAGTCGCGTCGGCCAAGGTATTTCGCGGCCAAGGAGCTTCATGAAAATTGTTTTTGTCGAGACCGAGGACGACGAGCAGCCCTTCTTCGTGGACAGTCTGGCCGAGCACGACGTCGAGTTTGTCGAGTCTGCGGCCGAGGTGCCCAAGGATGCCGACATTGTTTCGGTCTTCGTCAATTCCGTTGTCGATACCGCCTTCCTCCGCGATCATCCCAAGCTTCGGCTCATCACCACGCGCTCGTCCGCCGTGGATCACTTGGATCTGGCCGCGGCGCAAAAGCGCGGCATCGCCTTGGCCCATGTGCCGTTCTACGGCGCCGCCACCGTGGCTGAACACACCTTTGCTCTCCTGCTCGGCGTAGCCCGCAAACTCCGTCATTGCCTCGAGACCGGACGACGCGGACGAGGGGCCTCGGAGCGCCTGCGCGGCATGGAATTGCGCGGCAAAACCATCGGCGTGGTCGGGGCCGGCCGCGTGGGCCAGCACGTCATCCGCATCGCCAGCGGCTTCGGGATGAAGGTGATCGCCTACGATATGCGACCGGAGGCCGGCCTGGCCCGGACTCTGGACTTCGCCTACGTCACTCTGGATAAACTCCTGCGCGAGTCGGACATCATCACCCTGCAGGTTCCGCTGACCCCTCGCACACGGCAGATGATCAACGCCAGCCGCCTGCAAAAGTGCAAACCCGGGGTCATCCTGATCAACACCGCGCGAGGTGCCTTGATCGATCCCGATGCGCTCCTTCGCGGTCTGGCCAGCGGCCAAGTCGGCGGAGTCGGGCTCGATGTGCTCGAGGACGACCGCGCCTTTCACAAGGATTCAGCCAAGCTCATCGGCGCGCAGATTGTGCAAAAGATCCATGCCGTGGCCACCCCGGGCGGTGACCCCGACCGGCGCGAGGAACGATTGCGCGAGCTCCAAGGGTTCATGCGTAATCGCCAGCTGCTCGGCCACCCCAACGTGTTCTTCACCCCGCATGTCGGCTTCAACAGCGTTGAGGCCATCGAGCGGATCAACCTCGGGACGGTGGAGAACATCCGCCAGTTCATCGCCGGCGACCTGCCCGCCGACGCCGTGGTGCGGGCATGAGGCACTGGTTGGTCAAGCAGGAGCCTTCCGCTTATCCGTGGGAGCAGTTTGTGCGCGATGGTATCGCGTCGTGGACGGGCGTGAGAAATTTTCAGGCGAGGAACAACCTGCGAGCCATGAAGCGCGGCGACGAGGTCTTCTACTACCACAGCGTGACCGGCCGATGCATTGTCGGCCGGGCGGTGGTCGCGCGCGAAGCCTATGCCGACCCCACCGCGACCGACGGCGACTGGTCCTGCGTGGATTTGCGGCCAGCCGCGGTCCTGCCCCGCCCGGTCATGCTTGACCAGATCAAAGCCGAGCCCGGGCTCCGTGATCTCTCGCTGCTCCGCCAATCCCGCTTGAGTGTCATGCCGGTGACGGCGGGTCAGGCGGCCATCCTGCGCCGGATGGGAGGGGCCAAATGAGGCTCGTCCTGCTCGCCGTCGTCGCCTGGGGTTTTTCCGCGCAGATGGCGCTTGCGCTCGCCGCCCGTCCCGATCCGCGGGCCTGGCAGACCGGCGCGGTCTGGTATCAGATTTTCCCCGAGCGCTTCCGCAACGGTGACCCGTCGAACGATCCCCCGCGCGAAAGCCTCGGCCGGCCGGACCAAGCCCCTGCTTCCTGGCGGCCCCGCGCCTGGACCTCGGACTGGTATGCCCGTGATGGGTGGGAGCAGGCGAGGGGAGGAAACTTTTTCGCCGACGGCGTAGCCGAGCGCCGCTACGGCGGGGACCTGCAGGGCATCATGGACAAGCTGGACTATCTGCGGGACCTCGGGATCAACGCGATTTACCTCAACCCGGTTTTCTGGTCCGGCTCGCCCCACAAATACGACGCCTTCAGCTTCCACCATATCGATCCGTGGTTCGGTCCGGACCCTGCGGGCGACTTGAAGCTGATCGCTGGTGAGACGGAGGATCCGGCGACCTGGCATTGGACGGCGGCGGACAAACTTTTTCTCGACCTCGTGAGGAAGGCTCATGATCGCGGGATGCGCATCATCCTCGACGGCGTTTTCAACCACGCCGGCCTCGGGTTTTTCGCCTTCGACGATTTGCGCAAGAATCAGGAGGTCTCCCGCTTCAAGGACTGGTTCAACGTCGAATCATGGGACGATCCCTCCACGCCGGAGAGCGAGTTCAGTTGGTCCGGTTGGAGTGGGATCAAGGATCTTCCGGAGTTCGCTGAAGTCTGGGCGGGGGAACGAGGCGACTTGGTTCCGGGGGTGAAGGATTACCTTATGGCCGTGACCCGCCGATGGATGCAGCCGGATGGTGATGTTTCCCGCGGCGTGGATGGCTGGCGCCTCGACGTGGCGTGGATGGTGCCGGAGGGGTTCTGGCAGGATTGGAATGCGCTTGTCCATTCGATCAATCCATCCGCCTACACCGTGACCGAAGTTTGGCATGACGCGCCCAAACTCACGCTGGGCGGGCATTTCGACGCGACCATGAACTACGAGGGTTTTGCCATGCCGGTGAAGGGCTGGCTGTTTGACGGCGCACTCAAGCCCTCCGCCTTGGCCGCCTGGCTGGACCGGACCCGTGAGGCGTGGCCGGAAGCCCATGCCCTGCGATTGCAAAATCTCGTCGATTCTCATGACACCCCGCGGGCTTCGTCCGCCGCCTTCGATGGTCGGCCGGACAAGAAGTATGAGAAGCCGCTTGAGTTCGATCTGGCCGTTTCGAAAAGTGTTTCGCCAAGCCAGAACCCGGCGTATCGCTGGCAGAAACCGGACGAGCAGGCCTGGCGCCTTCTCCGCATGGCCGCGCTTCTGCAAATGACCTACCCGGGCACGCCTTTCATTTACTACGGCAGCGAGGCGGGCATGTGGGGGGCGAATGACCCGGATTGCCGCAAGCCGATGCTCTGGGATGACCTGGCCTATGATCCGGAGTTCATGGGGCCGGACGGCCAGCGGGTCGCGCCGCAGGAGGTGAAGTTCGACCGCAATCTCCACGCCTTTTTTCGTGCGGCCATCGCGCTGCGCCGCAACACTCCGGCCCTCAACCTGGGCGGCTTCCGCTGGCTGCTCAAGGACGATGCGGCCCATACGCTCGGCTTCTCCCGGACCAGCGGGACCAGCACGGCTCTGGTGGTTTTCAATCGCAGCGAATCTCCGCAAACCGTGCGACTCGCGGCGCCGGATGGCTGGCCCGACACGTCAGTCCCCGCCGTCTTGGTCTCCGATGGCGGCTCTGCCGTCCTGCGCCGCGTGGAGGGCGAAGTGCTGACCGAGTTGACCCCGTTGTCCGCCGCCGTTTTTGTGCCATGACCCAACCCGAAAACTCTTCACGGGCGTCCTTCGTCCTGCTGCTTCTCGCCGCGGCCGCTTTGCTCGTCGCAGGCCTGCTTGCGTGGGACCAAACCGTGCTCGAAGCCGTGCGCCGCGGCGATAGTGGATTCTTGCGCGGCGTGGCTGGCGCGCTGTCCTTTTACGGGGATTTTCCCTGGCTCCTGGGGGCCGGATTGCTCGGTCTGGCGGTTGCCTGGTTCGCGGGGAACCGCCCGTGGTCGCGAATCTTTACGGCCATGATCCTTGCTTCGGTCATGGCCGGACTTCTCTCCAACGTGATCAAGCTTGGCGCGGGTCGGGTGCGGCCTCGGGTGGAGGAAGTGGCGCACGGGTGGTATGGAGCGATCCACGGAGACCAGTGGGTCTCCTTGCAGCACAGCTTTCAGGCTTTTCCCTCGTCTCACGCTGCCTGCGCCTTTGGATTTTTTGTCCCGCTCTTCCTCGTGCGCCGCGGCTGGGGCGCGGCGGGGTTGGCCATGGCCGCCGCCATCGGCTGGTCGAGAATCCAACTCAACGCCCACCATGTCTCGGACGTCGCGGCCGGTGCGCTCCTCGGGCTCCTGGCCGGCTGGTCTGCATGGCGCTGGATCGTGCAGCGCGGTGCATTGTCCCGCTGGCTCGACCCAGGCTAGGTGTATTTGAGGATTTCCTCCACGCTGGTTTCGCCGTCGAAAATCGCCTGCAGACCGGCCTCGCGGAGGGTGCGCATGCCCAGTTCGATCGCCTTTTGCCGCAGGACCACGCCGGGTGCCCGCTGGTTGATCATTTCCCGCAACGTGTCGTTGAGCCGGAGGGTTTCAAAAATGCCTTTGCGTCCGCGGTAGCCGGTGTCACCGCAATCATCGCAGCCACGTCCCTTGTAAAAATGCTTGTCCCCGACCTCGTGGGCCGAGAGACCGAGCAGCATCAACTCCTCCTCCGTCGGCTCGTTCGGCGCAATGCATTTCGAGCAGATGCGGCGAACGAGCCGCTGGGCCACGATGAGTTCAAGCGAAGCGGAGATCAGGAACGGCTCGACTCCCATGTCGACCAAGCGGGTGATGGCCCCCGTGGCGTCGTTGGTGTGGAGCGAGGTGAAAACGAGGTGGCCGGTCAGGGATGCCTGGATGGCGATCTGCGCCGTCTCGAGGTCGCGTGTTTCTCCGACCAGAATGCGGTCGGGATCCTGGCGAAGGAAGGCGCGCAGGCAGCGGGCAAAATCCAGGCCGATGCTCTCGTTGACCGGCACCTGCATGATCCCGTCAATGTCGTATTCAACAGGGTCCTCGGCCGTGAGCAGCTTGGCGTTGGGTTCATTGATCTCGCGCAGGCAGGCGTAAAGCGTGGTCGTTTTGCCCGAACCTGTCGGGCCGGTCACGATGATGATCCCGTTGGGCAGCTTGATCATCTCGCGCAAGGTCTTTTTGACCGCCTCCGGCACGCCGAGTTTGTCGAGGTCGAGCTGAACGGCGGAGCGGTCCAGAATGCGCAGCACCACGCTCTCGCCGAACTGTGTCGGCAGGGTGGAGACGCGCAGATCGATGCCGAAGGGCTTGCCGTCACGGAGGACGCTCCGCTGGATGCGTCCATCCTGCGGCAGGCGGCTTTCCGAGATGTTGAGATTAGAAATGATTTTGACCCGCGAGATCAGCTCGCGGGAGATCGAGCTGTAGGCCTTGCGGTCGCTCTTGGTCAGCAGGGAACGAAGCGTGCCGTCGACCCGCATGCGCACATCCATGTAAGCCTCGAAGGGCTCGAAATGGATGTCGCTCGCCTTGGCCTTGATCCCGATGTCGATGAGGTTGTCGATGATCTGGGTGACATATTGGGCCCGCTCATCGTCGCTCAGGTTGCCCGCCGCCTTGCTCGAAAGTTCGCTCAGTCTTTCCCGCAGTTCCTTCTGCGTCAGGGCACCAAAGCCCTCGGTGACATAGTCCACCGACTCGTAATACTGGGCGATGAGTTCCTCGACGCGCGCGACCGGGGCCACGCTGACCTGGAGGTTTTGATTCAGGGCGAAGCGCAGCTCGGAAAGCTTTTCCGAATCCAGCGGGTCGCTCAGCGCGATGTAGAGCGTGCCGTCGAGTTCGGCCACGGGAAGCACACGATGAAGCCGGGCCAAACCCACGGGGATTTTGTCCCGCAGACGGTTGTCCAACTGGAAGTCGGACAAATCAATGTAGTTCGCCCCGATGGAGTTCGCGATCGCGTGGTAGAACGTGTGCTCATCCACGTGGCCGTCGTTGATGAGAAAATCCTCGGGCGGGCGCCCGCTCTCCAGGAGGCTGTCCAGCAAGGTGTCCGCTTGATCTTGGGCGAGGACACCCTGGTCGACCAGCGTGGTGATGACGAGATGCGGATCCATGCTAATCGGAGTCCCCCATGGTTACGGCCAACACTTCGTCAAAGGTGGTCAGGCCGGCAAAGACCTTCTGGAAGCCGTCTTCCCGCAGGGTGCGCATGCCCTGCTCGCGCGCCCGGCGCCGCAGTTGGACTGTGCTGACCTGCTCGGACCGGTCCTCGCCTTCGCCCATCTTGTTGATCATCTGGCGCATTTCGTCATCAATCTTGAAGATTTCGAAAATGCCCAGGCGCCCGCGGTAGCCGGTGAAGCGGCAGCGCTCGCAGCCCTTCGGGCGGTAGAATTGGGCCTCGCCCACCTGCTCCGGATCGAGGTGCAGGGAGGTCAGTTCGCTTTCCGTCAATTCGGCCGGTTCTTTGCAAGTGCAGAGCTTGCGGCAAAGGCGCTGGGCCATGACCGCGCGGACGGCGCTGGACACGAGGAAGGGTTTGACCCCGATGTCGATCAAGCGGGCGATCGCACTCGGAGCGTCGTTGGTGTGCAGGGTTGAGAGCACCAAATGGCCGGTTAGGGAGGCATTGATCGCGATGCCCGCAGTTTCGAGATCACGAATTTCCCCGATCATGATGACGTTCGGGGCCTGGCGGAGAATTGCTCGCAGGGCGCGCGCAAAAGTCATGCCGATGTCGCTCTTCACATGCACCTGGTTCACGCCGGGCATGACGTATTCAATTGGATCTTCCGTTGTGATGATCTTGCGACTCTCGTCGTTGATCTCGGAGAGGCAGGCGTAGAGGGTGGTCGTCTTGCCCGAACCGGTGGGTCCGGTCACCAGGATGATGCCATCGGCCATTTTGATCAGCCCGCGGAAATATTCCTGGTCGTCCGTCATGAACCCGAGATCAGGCAGGGTGATGGAGAGGGTTGACTGGTCGAGCAAACGCATGACGATGGACTCGCCCTGCGAGGTGGGAATGGTCGAGACGCGAAGGTCGAGGGGTTTCCCCCGCACCTGGCATTGGATCCGGCCGTCCTGCGGCACCCGCTTCTCGTCGATGCTCATCGTCTCGGTCATGATTTTCAACCGGCTGATCACCGCGCTGTGGAGGGTGGGCGGAAGCAGTTTGTATTGCTCGAGTTCGCCGTCGATGCGGAAGCGGACGCGGAATCCGTCCTCGACAGGCTCGAGGTGGATGTCACTCGCGCGCATTTCCTGCGCCTTTTCGAGAAAGTCCTGCACGAGGGTGATGATGGTGGCGTCATCCTCGCCCGTGGTTCCGCCGGCCTCCTCCTCGGTTCCCGCGGCGATCAATCCCTCTTGCCGCGGATAAATCTCCGCGAGCAACGCATCGACTCTCTCCGGGTCGGCATAAAGAAACTCGACCTCGGTCTTGAGCATGAAGGGCACCGTGTCGAAGGCCTCGAAATTCATCGGGTCGCCGATGGCCACCTGCACGCCGTGGTCGGTCTGCTGCAGGGGGAGCACGCGGTGGCGGCGGGCCATTTCGCCCGGCAGAATTTTCTGCAGGGCGCGAATCTGTTCGACGGTCGCCGCATCCTCCAAGTCGGCAAAGGTCAGACCGTGAAAGTGGGCCACGGCCTCGTGGACATCCCGCGGTTGGACCATGCCCTCGGTCAGCAGGGCGTCGATGACGGGAGCTCCGGGGTGCTGCTCGCGCGCCTCCGAGACTTGCTGTCTGGTCACCCGGAATTGGTCGAGGAGGACTTCGAGAACTTGATCGTCGGTGTGCACAGGGGAGTCGGGGGCAACCGATTGCTTACGGTCGCGCCGTCGGGGTGTCAAGGAGTGGCCGGTGGCAAGGAGCGCGTTGTCATTTGCCCGTCAGCCGCTAGGATGTTCCTCGGCGGAATCCTTCTCACCATGAGCAAATACCAGACCTACCTCATTTTTGGCGCGCCCGGCAGCGGCAAGGGAACCCAGGGCAAAGCCCTCGGCACCGTGCCCGGTTACTTCCACTGCGCCTGTGGCGATGTGTTCCGCGCCCTCGACCTGCGGACGCCGCTGGGCCAGAAATTTCTCGAATACTCGAGTCGCGGCGAATTGGTGCCGGATGAAATCACGCTGCAACTGTGGAAAATCCGCATCGATCAGAAAGTCGAGGCCCACTCCTTCCACCCCGAGCACGATTTTCTCGTCCTCGATGGCATTCCCCGCAATCTCAATCAGGCGCAGATGCTGGCGAATATCATCCGCGTTCGCCGGGTCTTCCATCTTTCCTGCCCGGACCGCTCCAAGCTGGTCCAGCGCCTCAAGCGGCGGGCGTTGCGGGACAACCGTTTTGATGACGCCAATGAGGAAGTTATCCGTCATCGGCTGGAGACCTACGAGGAGGAGTCGCGTCCCGTGCTGCACTTCTACGGGGACGACATCACCCAGCACATTGATGCCACGCAGTCGCCCATCGATGTCCTCGGGCAGATCACCAGCGTCCTCATGCAGGACCGCCGCAACCATTTCGGCGAGGAGGGGTTCAGCCCGGTGACATGAGCGGGCAGTTCGAGACCCTGCGGGCCAGTAAGCTCTATTGCCGCCGCTGCGGTCAGGCCATGCCGGTGCGGGAACGTCTCCTCCTGGTTCTGCCGGACAAGGAAATTTACGATTACCTTTGCACGGGATGCGCGGACTCGGTCGGCCAGCGCGAGGTCACCGCCGGAGAGCTGATCCGCGCCAGGTCTGCGGCCCGCGGGCGTTTGGTCCGCGGATAGATTGCCCATGAAAATCGTCTTTGTCGGCAGCGGTGACATCGGCCTGCCTTCGCTCCGCTTGCTGCTGGGCGACCCGCGGGTCGAGGTGTGCGCTCTGGTGACCCAGCCGGACCGCGCCGCGGGGCGGGGCCTGCGAGAGAAGCCTTCAGCGATCAAAGAATTGGCCCTCACGCACGGCCGGCCCGTGCTGCAGCCCGCCCGCCTTCGCGACCCCGGGGCAATTGCCGAAGTCGCCGCGCTCCAGCCGGACCTCCTTGTGGTCATGGCCTACGGACAAATTTTGTCGCAGGTGCTGTTGGACGTGCCGCCGCTCGGTTGTCTGAACCTGCACGCCTCGCTCCTGCCGCGCCACCGCGGTGCGGCGCCGATTCATGCCGCCATCCTGGCGGGCGACACGGTCTCAGGAGTCACGGGCATGTGGATGGATGCCGGTCTCGATACCGGCGAGATCCTTTTGGCGGAACAGTGCGAGATCAGTGCGGAGGAAACAGCCGGGTCACTGCACGACAAGCTGGCGGAGCTCGCCCCGGTCGCGCTCGCAGAGGCCCTGACGCTGCTGCGCGAGGGGCGTGCCCGGCGGGTCCGGCAGGACGAATCGCGGGCGACCTATGCGCCAAAACTTGATCGGGAGTCTGGCCGGATCGACTGGCAGGAAAGCGCGGAGCAGATCGCCCGCAGAGTGCGCGGGCTCCATCCCTGGCCGGGTTGTTTCACGGATTGCATCATCGAGGGCGGCCCGGCCATGAAAATCAAGATCCACCGGGCGACAGCGCGTGACGGCAACGCGCCGGCCGGTGAATTGCCGGGACCCGGCTTTCTCGTTGGCTGTGGCGCGGGTGGGCTGATCGAATTGCTCGAGGTGCAGGCCGCCGGGGGGCGGCGGATGGCGACGGACGAGTTCTTGCGCGGCCACCGGGTCGCGCGGGTTGGGTAAGCGGCGGTCGGCTAAGGTTTCGGCGCGGCGCCAGCGATGCTCAAGGAGATGGCGATCTCGTCGGCCACCTTGTCCGTCGCCTCGCCGGGCTTGATCCCGAAATCGCTGCGCTTGATCTCGAACTTCGAGCGGATGACCAGCAGATCGCCGGGGGTTTTGTCCGGGCTGCGTTCCGCAAGTTTTCCCGGCAGGTAAGTGACCCGGGCATCGACCGTGAGGTCCTTCGAGACGCCATTGAGCGTAAAGGTGCCGGTCACTTTGGCTTCACCCTGGTCGCCTTCCTTCCTGATGTTGGAGATCTTGGTGATGGCAAAACTGATCTCCGGATTCCTGGCCGCGTTCAGCCATTTCTCGCCGAGCATGTAACCCTTCATGATGGGGTTCGGGACGACCAGCGAGTCGGTGGCCACCACGATTGTGCCCTTGGCTTCGCCCGGTTTTTCCGGGTCGAGTGTTACCGTGCCGGAGACGCCGCTGGCTGTGCCGTTGATGGACTCGAGCGGTGCGTCGAGTTGGAACACGACGTTGTTGACCCCTTTCGGATCCTTGAAATCGAAGGTCAGCGGTGCGGCGTGGGCCGGGAGGAGAAGAGCAACAGTCGCGGCAGTGGCGAGAAGAGACTTCATGATCGGGGGAATTTGGCGAGCATCAGGCCGGTTGCAACGAGAAAAAGAGAACCCGCGCTGCCCGCCACGAGAAAGTCCAGACCCGGCACGAAACGTTTTTCGTAATCGGTGAATTCAAGTTCAGTCACCGGATCAATTTTCGCCACGGAGACGAGGGTCTTGGACCAGCCGCGGTCGGCCCCGAGGGCGACCCACGTGACGATGACGGCGAGTAAACATGCCGCGCCGCAGCCCAGAAAAAACCGTGACATGCGCGCATCCTCTCCACCCCGCTCTCCGCGGTCAACCGCGCCGTGGACCGAAGATTTCGCGCGAACGCAGTGCGTAGAAAATCACCGGCGTGACGATGAGGATGTGGAGGAGGCTGCTGACCATTCCGCCGATGACGGGCGTGGCGATGGGCTTCATGACCTCTGCACCGGTTTTCGCACTCCACATGATCGGCAGCAGGCTCGCGATGACGGTCGTGACCGTCATAACCTTCGGCCGCAGGCGCAGCAGGGCTCCCTCCTTGACGGCGGCGAGGAGATCGGCGGGCGTGAAATTGTCCCCGCGTTCCGCTTGCTTTCGTTTCAGGGCATCTTCGAGATAAACAACCATGACTACGCCGGTTTGAATGGCGGTGCCGAACAGCGCGATGTAGCCGACCCAGACGGCCACGCTGAAATTGTAGCCCAGAAGCCATTGCAGAAACACTCCACCGGTCAGGGCGAAGGGCACGGCGAGGATGACGTGCGAAGCTTCGAGCGCGCTGCGGAAGGTGATGTAGAGCAGGATAAAAATGATGAGGAGAACAACCGGCACCACCACCTGCAACGTCTGCCGCGCCCGCAGCTGGTTTTCGAATTGTCCGCTCCAGACGATGGTGACGCCGGGTTCGGGTGTCACTTCCTCCGCGATGCGTCGTTGCGCCTCGGCGACAAATCCGCCGAGGTCGCGGCCCTGCACGTTGGCCTGCACGAAGAGCTTGAGCAGCCCGTCCTCGCTCTGAATCTCGCTCGGGCCGATGCTGCGCCGGATGCTCGCCAGTTGCCCGAGGGGCACGTAGGTGCCGTCGCGACCGGCCACGAGGATGCGGCCCAGGTTGGCCAGATCGTCACGCTCATCGCGGGCCAGCCGCACTTGGACGGGAATGCGTTGTCTCCCCTCGATCGTCGTGGTCACATTGATTCCGCCCAAGCCTGTCTCGACATAGTCGAGGACGTCGCGGAGGGACAAGCCATGCCGGGCGAGGAGGATGCGGTCCGGGATGATCTCCACGTAGGGTTTGGCCTGCACGCGCGAGGGTGCCACGCCGACCGCCCCCGGGACGGTGCGGAGGACACGCTCCACCTCGTAGGCCTTGCGCTGGAGGGTGTCCAGGTCGCTGCCCAAAATCTTAATCCCCACCTGGGCGCGAATTCCCGTGCTGAGCATGAGGATGCGGTTCTCGATCGGCTGGAGAAAGCCTGGCACATAGCCCGGGACCTGTGAAAGTTTTGCGCTCAATTCCGCCACCAGTTTCTCTTTGGTCATGCCCGGACGCCATTGGCTCGGCGGCTTGAGCATGATGGTCGTCTCGATCATCTCGACCGGGGCCGGGTCGGTCGGGGTTTCGGCCCGGCCGAGTTTTCCCGCCACGGACTCGACTTCCGGAACCTCGCGGATGACGCGGTCCTGCCAGGACATGATGCGTTTGACCTCGGTCAGCGAGGTGCTCGGCAGCAGCACCGGCATGAAGAGGAGGCTGCCCTCGTTGAGTGGGGGCATGAATTCCGAGCCGAGGCCGGCGGTGAGACGGGCGAGGCCCGGCAGATCTTTCTCCTGCAGCCACCGCGAGACCGGTTGGGGCAGGCCGAAGGCGAGGAAAAGTGCTGCGGCCAGGAGTCCGCCGGCCAGCGAGAGCACGATCCGGTCGTGGCTGAGCGCCCAATCGAGCGCCGGACGGTAGAGGGCCAGCAGCGGGCGCATGACCCAGTTCGACCCCTCCGGATGAAACGGCCCCCGCACCAGCCACGAGCACAGAACTGGCACAATCGTCACGGCCAGCAGCGTGGCGGCCGCCATGGCGAAGGTCTTGGTGTAGGCCAGAGGATGGAACAGTTTTCCTTCCTGTCCGGTCAGCGCGAAAACGGGAAGAAAGGCCAGGATGATGATGGCCATGGCGAAGAAGACCGGCCGTCCGACCTGGCTGGCGGCCTCCGCCGTAACGCGCATGGTCTCCGCGCGGGTGAGGGGAGAGCCCTTCTGCTCCTCGGCTTGCTCGCAGTGACGAATGACATTTTCCGTGATGACAATGGCCGCATCCACCAGCACGCCGATGGCGATGGCAATGCCCGCGAGGGACATGATGTTCGACGTGATGCCGAACTGTTGCATGAGAATGAACGCGATGAGAATCGAAGCGGGCAGCGGTATCGTGACGATGAGGACACTGCGGAAGTGCCAGAGAAAAAGAATGTGCGCGAGGGTCACAAGGATGATCTCCTCGATCAGCGCACCGCGCAGGGTGTCGATCGTGCGCTCGATCAAGCTGCTGCGGTCGTAGAAGGCCTTGATGCGCACGCCCGGGGGCAGGCTGGGTTGCAGTTGGGCGATCTTCTCCTTGATTGCGCTGATCACCGCCATGGCGTTTTCACCCGTGCGCATGACAACGATGCCGCCGACGACCTCGCGGCCGTCCACATCGAGCGCCCCGCGGCGGAACTCGCCGCCCAGGCTGATCGTAGCCAGATCACGCAGATACACCGGCACGCCGCCCATCGACCGGACGACCACCTCCTCGAGGTCGGCCTCGGATTTGACCAAGCCGATCCCGCGGACGACAAACTCCTGCCCGTTTTCCTCGATGACCTTGCCCCCGACGTTGAGGTTGGAGGCGGCCAGCGCCGCCATCACCTCTTGCAGCGAGATTCCGGCCGCGCGCATTTGGTCCGACGACACGGCCACTTGGTATTGGCGCACGAACCCCCCGATGCTGGCGACTTCGGCGACGCCGGGCACGGCGGCGAGCTGATAGCGGATGTAGTAATTCTGGAGCGAGCGCAGTTGGCCCAAGTCGATTCCTTGGTCGGTGCCGGCGTCGGCGTCGAGGTAGTATTGAAAAACCCACCCGAGGCCGGTGGCGTCGGGGCCAAGCCGCGGGACCACGCCCTCGGGAAGCTGTCCGCCGAGGAAGTTCAGCCGCTCGAGCACGCGGGTGCGGGCGAAGTAATTGTCCAGCGAGTCCTCGAACACGACGGTCAGCAGCGAAAATCCAAACATCGAGATGCCCCGCACTTCGCGCACGCCGGCCAAGCCCTGGAGGTTGGTCGAGAGCGGGTAGGTGACCTGATCCTCGACTTCCTGCGGACTGCGCCCGGCCCAGTCGGCGAAGACAATCACCTGATTTTCGCTCAGGTCGGGAATGGCATCGACCGGGGTGTGGCGCAGGGCCACGACGCCGTATCCCAGGATGAGCAGGAACGCGCAGGCGACGAGGAAGCGATTGCGCAGCGACCAGTTGATGAGGGCCGCAATCATGGCTTCACCTCCGTGCCACAGTCAGCCATGGCCAGACCGAGCCAGGGATTGCGCAGCGGCCCGTCGATTTGGATCCATCGCGCCTTGGCCGGTGCGCCAGGATAAGCATCGCCGGCCATCGGGCATTCATAAACTTTGACCGTCCCGGGATGGCGCAGAGCCTCGTCCACCGCCGGCGTGACCACCCCGGCGAACGCCTTTCTGGCCTCGGGCAATGAGCTCGCCGTCGTCTTGACCGCCCCGCTGGCATTGAACCCGGCGAGGTCGTCCGCCGCCAGCGCCGCCGCCGCCGCGCTCAGAACTTTGAAGCGATCCATTGTGGATGTGTCCACCCCGATGGTCGTTGGGGCCTCCCTCGTGACCCCGAGGGCTTCGGGTTGGGCCATCTGCGCCTCGGCATCAATCATCAGGTTGCCCTGGGTTACGACTTTATCACCGACGCTCAATCCGCTGACGATCTCCACCGTTTGGTCCCCCCGCCGGCCCACGCGCACGTCGCGCCGTTCATAAGCTCCGCCGCCACGGTCGACGTAGGCCACGGCGCGCGCTCCGGTGTCGAGCACGGCGGTCCGCGGCACCACCACGGTGTCTTCCGAGGAGGCCACAATCCTCCCTTCAGCGTAGACGCGGTGAGGAATCAGACGCTGCGGGCCGTCCGGCGACGGCACCACCGGGTTGGGCACCTCAATGCGAACGCGCGTGCTCCTGGTCACCGGGTCGAAGGTCGGATCAACCAACGTGACCTTGCCTTCGAATTCTTTCCCGGGCGCCGCCGGCGTGGTCACCTTCGCGCTGCCGCCGGGACGGATCCACGCCAGATCCTGCTCATAGACCATGGCGTGGAACCACATCACGCCGAAGTCGGCGATTTCGAAGAGGGTTTGGCCGGACTTGACGTATTTGCCGGGATAAACGTCGCGCGTGATGACCGTCCCCGCCACGGGCGATCGGAGGTTCAGGCCGAAGGTTTCGCGAGACGCCCCGGCCAGCTCCTGCACCTGCAGGGGGGTCAATCCGAACTGCACTAGGCGCTGCCGCGCCACCGCGGCCTGCGGATCGTCTTTCCCGCGCTGCAGCGAGGTCTGAAACTCCCGCACGACATAAAGCAATTCCGGACTGTAAATCTGCGCCAGTGGCTGCTCGGCCGCCACGTTTTCGCCCACATGGTCGATGAAGACGCGGTCAATGCGCCCGTCGTAGAAGGCGGAGATGATGACGTGCTTGGTGTCATCATCCTCGACCACGCCGGAGAGCCGGATGGTTTTCTCCACCGGCCCCTGCGTGACCGGGGCGGTGGCCACGCCGAGGATTTGCGTGGTGGACGGCATCAAGGTGACGGTCCCGGGGTCGGTGGAGATGCCCTCCTCGCCCTCGTAGACGGGCACGAGCGCCATGCCGCAGATGGTGCATTGTCCCGGCTGATCCGCGGTGATCCACGGATGCATCGGGCTTTGGTAGAACTTGACGGCACGTCCGCCGTCGCCGGCCGGGCGGGAACATCCGGCCAGCAGGAGTGTGAGGAAAAGAAGCAGTTTCATAGGTTGATTTTGAGGGTTGGGCCCCGGGCGGGGCGTTGCGGAGCGAGGCATGACCGACCAGCGATGCCGGTGGTCCCGTCAGCACTCCAACCTCAGATCAACCAGACCTGCAAAAATCGCCTCGCTTCTCGCGGGGGCGGCGCGTGCGCGGTCGCGTGGCCCAAGCGAGACACGCGACCCAGGGAAAACGATTGCCGCCGGGGCGCCTCGAAAAAGAGGAGCGGAACGGGCAGGACGGACGGGGCCAGACTCGGAGCCGGTTGGACTTTGCCCTCGGCGAGAATCTGGCTGGCGCACTGGCAACCCCCGCTCTCGTGCGCTGGCTTGGCCTTGCCCTCGCAGCAACTGTGGCTGGGGCGGGCCAATTCGGCGAGCAGGGCACCATGACAACAACAGGTCCCCGCGGCCATCAGCAGGGCCAAGAGCATGGCGCCAAGGCGGCCAGCCGAAGTTTTCACGCCTTCAACATACACCCGGAAACCGATTTGTCATGCGGCAGATTGGGCCCTCGCATTCGGACCGGTGCGCAGGATGCAGCCAGGCCAAGGTTGCCTTTGCACCAACCGGCAGCTGCCGCGCCCATCGCGCAACGTTGCTGGATTGCAGACAACAAGCGAACTCGAATCAAAGACGAGACATGAAGCGCCGCCTGGCTGCTGCTTCTCCAGCACGCGCGGCAACGAACGGTTCGAGTTCGATCGCGCGGAGGGCGGCGAGGGTGCGGGTGAGGGGAAGGCCGATGACGTTGGTGTGTGAGCCTTCCACTTGCGCGATGAGCATTTCGCCTTGCTCCTGCACGGCGTAAGCGCCGGCCTTGTCGAGAATCTCGACGCTGGCGACGTAGCGTTCGATCAACGCATCGTCCAGCGGACGGAAGCGGACATAGGAGACCTCGTGAAATTCAACCCGTGCGGTGGGCTCGATCCGACCCAAGTGCACTCCGGTGGCGACTTCATGCACCCGGCCGGAAAGCGCTCGGAGCATGGAACGCGCCGCGGCGAGATCCGCGGGCTTGCCGAGCGGTCGGCCGTCGAGCCAGACGAGCGTATCTGCGGCGAGGACGACCGCGTTGGGGTGCGCAGGCATGACGGCGAGTGCCTTGGCCCGGGCATTGGTCAGAACGAGTCCCGCGAGGCCGAGGGCAGGGTCATCAAGTTCGACGGCGTCGGCCGTGACGACGGTAAAATCAAGGCCGGCCGATCGGAGCAACGCGTGCCGACGCGGGGAGGTCGAGGCGAGAACCAGCGGCGGTTGGCTCAATAAAAGTCGCCGTCCTCGGCAAAGCCGTGGTCGTGCCGGATGGTTTCAAGGCGCCGACGGGTCCGGCGGCCTTCGCCCAATTCGCGATTGACCCGCACGCCCGCACCGATGAGGAGGGGAATGGTCGCGGTGACCCCGGCCAGCAGGACGATGAGACCGAGGCGTTGGCGGCAGGTTTTGCCGAGGTGGTCGGCGACGAGCAATCCCGCTCCAACGCCGACCGCCATTTCCGCCGCCGCAGCGATCGAGGTGGCGGACAGATTTTGAGAAAATCGATTAAAGGGGTTCGCCATGGCAGAGAATCTATAAACCAGCCGGAAGCGCCTGGCAACCGCAAGCGCAGGGCGCCGCGCGGATTTTTCCGGCCGGGGATTGCCATCGCCCCGGCAACATTGTGAGATGGCCGCATGAGTTCCGATCTCCATGTCCTTGTCCTCGCCGGGGGGAGCGGTGAGCGTTTCTGGCCGGCCAGCCGGCAGGCCCGGCCGAAGCAACTGCTGCAGCTTTTTTCCGACCGCACCATGCTGGAGGAAACGATCACCCGCTTGGGCGATGCCGTCCCGCCCGAGCGCATCTTCGTCCTGACCAACGGAGTGCAGGAAGCCGCCGTGCGGGCGGCCTGTCCGATGTTGCCGGCGGAGAACATCGTGGCCGAGCCGGCCAAACGCGACACGGCCCCGGCGGTGGCCCTTGGTGTCGGCCTCATCCTGCGCCGCGACCCTCGGGCCGTCATGGCCGTGCTCCCGGCCGATCACCTCATCCGCGACGAGGCCGCCTTCCGGCGCGATCTGCTGGCCGGGGCCAAGGTGGCGGCGGAATCCGGCGCTCTCCTCACCATCGGGATCAAGCCGTCCTGGGCCTGCCCGGGATTCGGCTACATCGAGCAGGGGGCGCGGGTGGCGGCCTGCGATGCGGAGGTTTACGAGGTCAAACGTTTCCGCGAGAAACCCAACCAGGAAATGGCCGAGGCCTTTCTGCGGCAGGGTAACTTTCGCTGGAACGCCGGCATGTTCATTTGGTCGATCCCCGCCATCATGGGCGAGTTGGCCAAGCAGGCTCCCGAACTGGCCGCTTTCGTCGCCCGCATGCGCACGGCTCCCGATGTGCGCGCGCTGCTCGCCGAGGAATTTCCCAAGCTGCCGAAGATTTCCGTCGACTACGCCATCATGGAAAAAGCCGCGCGCGTCCTCGAGCTCGAGGCCGGATTCGACTGGGATGACGTCGGCAGTTGGGTGGCGGTGGCGAAATACTTCGAGCAACATGGCGAGAGCAATGCAGCCAACGGCCCGCTGACGACCATTGACGCCTCGCACAACATCGTCTTCACCACCGGCCGCAAACATGTCGCCTTGGCCGGGGTGCAGGACTTGATTGTCGTCGACACGGGGGACGCGCTGCTCGTGTGTCATCGGAGCATGGCGGAAAACATCAAGCGCCTCGTCCCGCACGTGCCGCCGGAGCTGCAATGAGCCGCGTGATGGCAGTGGATCTCGGCACGGTGCGCACCGGAGTGGCCGTGAGCGACGAGTTGGGCATGCTGGCGCAGCCGTGGAAAACCCTGCCGGGTGGCGCGGCCGCGGAGGACGCCGTGGTCGCCGCGATTGAAGAACTCAAGCCTTCGCAGGTGTTGGTCGGCCTGCCGCGCAACATGGACGGAACCTACGGCCCCGCGGCCGAGGGCGCGCGGGCTTTTGCGGAGAAGCTGCGCGGGCGGATCGCCTGTCCGGTTGACCTGTGGGACGAGCGTCTGACCACGGTGGCAGCCCAGCGGGCGTTGCGGGAGAGCGGACGCAAGGCCAAGAATCAGCGCGGAGTGATCGATCAGGTGGCCGCGCAGATCTTGCTGCAGAGCTGGCTCGACCGTTCGCCATGCGGCTGAAATTCACGCTGGCCTACGAGGGCGCGGCTTTCCGCGGTTGGCAAAGCCAGAAGGGCGGGGGCAGCGTGCAGGATGTGCTCCAGGAGGCCATCGGCCGCTTGCTCGGGGGCGGGCGGGTCTCCGTCCAGGGCTCCGGTCGCACCGATGCCGGGGTGCATGCCCTGCGGCAGACGGCGCATGTGGATGTGCCGCCCGGGCGTCGTCCGGCGGATTGGTTGCGGGCCCTCAATGCCATCCTGCCCCCGAGCCTGCGGGTGCTGGCCTGTGCGCGTTGCCGGGAGAATTTTCACGCGCGTTATGCCGCGACGGGAAAGACCTACGAATACGTGCTCTGGACCGGTCCGGTTCTGCCGCCGCATTGGGCCGGGCGCAGTTGGCATGTGCATTCGGGACTCGATGTAGCGGTGTTGCGCCGCGCGGCCATCCTGCTGGCCGGGCGCCATGACTTCCGTGGCTATTCGGCCAATCGCGGGTCTCCCGTGGCCGATTCCGTCCGTCATCTCCGCTCGGTCACGGTTCGCGGCCGGGGGCCGTTGATTCGGCTGCGGTTCGAGGGCGACGGCTTTCTTTACAAAATGGCGCGCATGCTGGCGGCGGCCATGGTGGAGGCCGCGCGGGGGCGCGCAACTCTGGATGATCTGCGCGACCGGTTGGAGGGACGCGGCCGCGCCGGTCCGCGCACCGTGGCACCAGCCGGAGGCCTCTACTTGGTGCGGGTCGATTACCGCCGCCCTGCTCAATCAGGTTGAACTTCCTCGCACCGCGCCTTTAGTTTCGTGCCGTGCGCACGCATTTCGTCCCCGTTCTGGGTGTGGTGATCCTTGCCCTGATCGCGGGGTGGCTGATCAGACCGTCTTTGCACGCTGAGCTTTCCGCCGACGAGCAGCGCAAGCGGGAGTTGTTTCTCCGCGCGCGCGAATCGATCCAACCTGAGCCCGCCTCCACCCCGACTCCGGCGCCGGTGAAACCTCAGGCACGGCCGCGCCCCACGTCGGGTCCGGTGGAGAAACCTTCGGAGGAGATCAGCCTGCCCGCACCGCGTCCCGCGACGCCCGCGCCCACGCCCCGCGAGAAACCTGCAGCCCCGCCCAAGAGCACCCCCAAAAACACGCCGAAACCCACGCCCGCACGGGATAAGCCTGCGGCTCCGCCCGTCGTGGCAGACAGCCCCGATGACATCATTCTGCCTCCGGCGCGGCGCGAAAAAGAACCCGAGCCCAAGCCGACACCGGAGGAGAAAAAAACCGAGTCGTTCAAGTTGCCGCCGCCACAGGAAGACCGGCCGGGGGACATCGTCCTGCCGCCCCCGCGACCCTCGTCCAGCCCCGAGCCGCCGCCCGCCACGCCGTCCGAGGCGCCACCGGCTCCGATCGTCATCGAGAAGTCCGGGGCGGATGAGGATGAGGGGCTCGCGCCCGCCCCGAAGCCCGAGCGGCGGGGCTGGTTCGGCTTTGGCGGCGGTCCTCGCTACACTTATCTGACCCGCGAGGTGCGGGCGGCCATTGATCGCGCGCCGGTCAAGAAGGGGCGCTGGAAATACATCGTCGTGCACAACAGCGGAACCCGCCAGGGCAACGCCAAAGTCTTCAACTCCTACCACCTCAACGTGCGCAAGATGAAGAACGGCCTGGCCTACCATTTTGTCATCGGCAACGGCACGTCTTCGGGCGACGGGCAAATCGAGATCGGCTCGCGCTGGACCCGGCAGATCAATGGCGGCCATGTGGCCAGCGATTACCTCAACGACATCGCCCTCGGCATCTGCTTTGTCGGGGATTTCAATCGCGACAAACCCACGCCGGCGCAGTTGGCCGCATTGCAGGAATTGGTCCGCTACGTGCGCGACCGCGTGGGGCGCAGCAAGGGGAAGGTGGTCATTGTCAAGGCGCACCGCGAGATCAACCCGAAGCCGACCGACTGCCCGGGCAACCGTTTTCCCTACACCTGGTTGCACAAGAACTTCGACTAATGCACCTCGGCATCACCGGAGCGACCGGATTCATCGGAGCACGGGCCGCGGCGCTTGCGGTGGAGCGCGGTTGGGGTGTGACGGTCTTCACCCGGAGACCGGACACGTTCAACTCGCCGGAAAAATGCGAGGTCCGTCCGTTCCTCCCGGGACAACCCGCCGACGTGGACGGTCTCGACGCGGTCCTGCATCTCGCAGGCGAGCCGGTCGTTGGTTGGTGGAGCGCGGAGAAGCGCCGGCGGATTCTCGAGAGCCGGGTGCGGGGCACGCGCAGCGTGGTGGACGGAATCCTGCGCGCGGCCCGTCCGCCGCGTGTGCTCGTCAGCGGCTCGGCCACGGGATTCTACGGTGACACCGGCGATCGCGAAGTGAGCGAGACCTCCCCGGCCGGGCAGGGGTTTCTGGCCGGGGTGACCGAGGCGTGGGAAGCGGAGGCCGAGCGTGCGGCGGCGGTCACAAGGGTGGTGCGGTTGCGCACGGGATTTGTCCTCGGGCCGGGCGGGGCCATGAAACTGGTTTTGCCCGTCTTCCGGTTGGGGCTCGGCGGTCGTCTCGGCGACGGACGCCAGTGGATGTCCTGCGTCCACGTGGACGACGTCGCCGGGCTCGCCTTGTGGGCCATCGAAAACGAGTCGGTCCGCGGTCCGCTCAACGCGGTCCTGCCCGAGCCCTGCACCAACCGCGAGTTCACCCGCGCGCTGGCCCGCGCGGTGCATCGTCCGGCCTTGTTTCCCGTGCCGGCGTTCGTGCTGCGCCTGACCCTGGGTGGGCTTTCCTCCGTCCTGCTCAACAGCTCGCGGGTGCTTCCCGCCGTGGCGGAAAGTCTGGCGTTTCCTTATGCCTTCGGCACGCTCGCGGCGGCGATAGCCGATGTGGCCGGATGTCGCTGATTCCACTTGTCCCGCGGCCGCCCGAGGCCAATGCTTCGCACCCATGTCCGCGCGCCCGCCGCTCATTGATCTTCATCGCCATCTCGATGGCAGTATCCGGCTCGAGACCATTCTCGAGCTGGGACGCGCGCACCAAATCCCGTTGCCGGCCTGGACGCTGGATGAGTTGCGGCCCCACGTGGTTGTGACCACGCCGCAGCCGGGCCTCATTGAATTTTTGGCCAAGTTCCGTTGGATGACCGCCATCCTGGCCGACTACGAGGCTTGCCGGCGCGTGGCCCGCGAGAATGTGGAGGATGCACACCGCGAGGGCATCCGCTACATCGAGTTGCGATTCAGTCCCTGCTTCATGGCCGACGCCCACAATCTTGATCCGACGCTGGTCACCGCCGCCGTCATCGAGGGCGTGCGCGAGGGCGAGGCCCGGACCGGGGTGCGGGCCAAGCTCATCGGCATCCTCACCCGCACTTACGGCCCGGTCCGGGCACGGCGGGAGCTGCGCGCTTTGCTTGAGCACCGCGCGGAGGTCGTGGCGCTTGATCTGGCCGGAGATGAGGGAAACTGGCCGGCGGAGTTGTTTGTTGACCATTTCCGCGAGGGGCGTGACGCCGGTTGGGAAGTCACGGTCCACGCTGGCGAGGCGGCCGGTGCGCAGAGTATTGTCACCGCGATTGAGCTTCTTGGAGCAACCCGCATCGGCCACGCGGTCCGGGCGGTTGAGGACCCGGAGGTCATGGACCTGCTTTGCGCCCGCCGCATCGGCATTGAGGCGAATCTGACCAGCAACCTCCAGACGAGCACGGTGCCGGATTATCCGAGCCATCCACTGCGGCAATTTCTTCAGGCCGGGTTGCTCGCCACGATCAACACGGATGACCCTGGCATTAGCGGGATCGACCTTTCGCATGAGTTGGACGTGGCGGCCCCGGCCGCCGGTCTCAATGCCGCCCAAATCAACCAGGCACTGGAGAATGCCTGGGAGATTGCCTTCCTCTCCACGGAGGAGAAACACCGCGTGCGAGGCGGCCAGCGTGAATCGGCGGCTTAGCCGGAACCAGGCAGAACAGACGGCGATGGAAGGACGGCCACAGAGGCCAGCGCGTTTCCATGGCCATTCACTATTCAATGAGAGGCTGGGCGCGTGGCCAAGGAGCACGGGCGTCCCGTCGGCGGGACGCCTGTGCTCCCTGGAAAACCCGCGCAAGAACAACCTTGGAGCGCGTGGGTTTTGCCTCATTCCGGCTTAGGTGCTGGAATTGTCGACACCTTTGAGGCAGAGTGGCGGCATGAAAAAGTGCTGGTCATTCCTCCTGTTTGTCGTTGTTTGCGGGGTGCCCCTGACTGCGCAGGCCGAGCAGATTCCGGCCTGCGAGGCTTTGCGCACCGTCGGGAGGCTGCAGGGCGAGGCCCGGCTGGGCTCGCTCGTCGAGATGCGCGGGGTGGGGGGTGACCCGCAGCCCGTCCAATGGCTGCTGCTTTTCAAGGACGCGTCAGCCCGCGGCGGTATCCGCGAACTGACGGTGACCAAAAAGGGCATCACGAGCGAGCGCACGCCACTGCAGGCGCCAGCGACGTCGGGCGTCATGGCCGCGGCCGGCCTCAAACTCGATTCAACCGGTGCGTTCGATGCGGCGAACAAGGAGGCGGCCAAGATCAAGTTGGGCTTCAGCTCGATCAACTACCAGTTGGTCAACCGCAGTGGCGCGCCCATTTGGGTCCTCCAGCTTTTTGACCACTCTGGGAGCGAGGTTGGAGTGATTGATCTTTCGGCCCAGCACGGGGCGATCGTGACGCCACTCGGCCAGACCACACGGATTGTTCCGGTTTCGTCCTCCGCCGGTTCGACACCCCGGCCCGCCGCATCCTCGAACAGCTACGGCGAAGGCTGGGTCGAGGGCGGGGGACTCGTCGGCCACGTGGGTCGCTGGAGCGAGCAAGCTTGGGATGACACGACGAAAACGGCCGAGCGCGTGGGGGACAGCGTGGGCGAAACCGCCGAAAAAATCGGCGAGAGCATCAGCGCCTTCTTTGTCGGCCGCCCGGCGAAGGACAAACGAAACTAACTCACCATGCCCGACGGTTCTTCGCTCATCATCGCGCTCTTCGTCGCGGGCTTTTTGCTCCTGGCCGCAGAGGTTTTTGTGCCTGGTCTCATCCTTGGCCTCATCGGCCTTATCTGCCTGGCTGGATGCGTTGCCCTGGTCTTCGTCCAGCATGGACTGACCGCCGCGGTCATTGCTTTTTTTGTCGTCAGCGCGTTGGCCTTGGGCGGGTTCTTGCTTTGGCTGGCCATTTTTCCGCGCACCTTTGTCGGCCGCCGCATCATCCTGCAAACCATCCAGCCGACCGACCCTGGCGCGGAAGTTCATCGCGCTTTGATCGGCGAGGACGGCACGGCCCTGACTGCCTTGCGGCCGGCTGGGACGGCGCGGATTCTGGGACGGCGCGTTGATGTCACCACGGTGGGTGAGTTTCTGGCCGAGGGCTCGGAATTGGTGGTCGTCGCAGCCGACGGTATTCGCGTGGTGGTGCGGAGCAAAGACGGGCTGGCGCGTCTGGCTTGAGTCGTTTAGCTTCGCGTCATGGTTCCGCTTATTGTTCTCGTTGTCACCGGCCTGGCTCTCGTTCTCGGGCTGGTTCTCCTCATCATTCTCTTCAACTTTTTCGGTATCTGGCTGCGGGCGAAGATCGCCGACGCGCCGGTCTCGTTCGGCAGCCTCGTGGGCATGCGCCTGCGCCGGGTCCCGGTCGGTATGATCGTGGACAGCCGGATCACCGCGGTGAAGGCGGGCAACCCCCTGAGCACCGATGAACTCGAGGCGCACTATCTCTCCGGGGGCAATGTGGACGCCGTGGTGCTGGCGCTCATCGCGGCCGGCAAGGCGGGGATCAAACTGGATTTCAACCGCGCTTGCGCGATCGACCTTGCCGTCAAGGGCACTGGTCGGACCGTCCTCGAGGCCGTGCGCACGAGCATCAATCCCAAGGTCATCGACATCCCGGCTGCGGGTGCCGGCCGCGCGACGATTGACGCGGTGGCCCGCGACGGCATCGGGGTCAAGGTCAAGGCCCGCGTGACCGTGCGTTCAAACCTCGACCGATTTGTCGGTGGTGCGACCGAGGAAACCATTATTGCCCGCGTGGGCGAGGGTATCGTCACCTCGATCGGCTCGTCCCAGTCCTACAAGGACGTCTTGGAGAACCCCGATCGCATCTCGAAGACCGTGCTCGGCAAGGGTCTGGACAGTGGAACGGCGTTTGAGATTTTGTCTGTGGACATCGCCGATGTGGACGTGGGGGAGAACGTGGGTGCGAAATTGCAAAGCGAGCAGGCCGAGGCCGACAAAGTGGTGGCGCAGGCCCGGGCGGAAGTCCGGCGGGCTGCGGCGGTGGCCCTCGAAGGTGAAATGCGTGCACGAACCCAGGAGATGCGGGCCAAAGTCGTCGAAGCCGAGGCTCAGGTTCCTCTGGCCATGGCCGAGGCGTTTCGCAACGGGAACATGGGCATCATGGACTACATGCGGATGAAAAATGTTCAGGCCGATTCGCAGATGCGTGAATCCATCGCCGGTTCCGAACGTGGCTCGGCCGAAGCACGGTAGCATTCCGGTTCCGTCATGGAGCAGTTAGTCATCCTGGTCGTCATCGGGCTCATCAGCCTGGTGAATTGGCTGATGCAGAAGGCCGCAGAGAAGCGCGAACTGGCCAACATGAAGAAGGAGGCCGCGGAAGAGGGCGCGCCGCCCCGGCGGAACATTTACACCCAAGGCGTGCCGAAGCAGTCCCCGCCGTTGCGCCGCCCGGCCGGGCCGTCGCAGGATCCGCTCAAGGATTTGATGGAGGCGCTCGGATTGCCCCCGGATGCCGCTCCGCCTCCGCCACTCGCCCGACGTCTTGCTCCGCCCCCGGTGGTGGCCGAGGTGGAAGCGGAGTTTTCCTCGCTCGAAGACGATCCGCCGCCATCACCCGCATCCGTGCGTCCGGCCCGGCCGGATGCCAAGACGCTGCAACTGGCCCGATCCCTCGCCGCCGCCGAGGCCGCTCCGGCGCTGTGTCCGGTCAGCTCGATAAATTTTCGGACCATGCTGGCCAATCGTTCCACCCAGCGCCAGGCGGTGATCCTGGCCGAGATTTTCGGCCCTCCCCGCGGATTGGCCGCGCCGGGTGCCGAACTCGGGCGGTTCTGAACGGGTGCCAATTGCGGGATGACGCTCGCTCAGCGATGGGGGGGATTTCTTCATCTGCGGTAGGGCCCGCTGGCCCAGCGGGCCGCTGCCTCTCTGATCGAAAGCGTGCGGTCGGTCGCCGCGGCGACCGCCCCTACCAGGTGCGACGAAGGGCAGGAGCAGAGCGGGCCATCTCCGGCGGCGGACCAAGAACCTGGAAGGCCCGCGCCTACTTCAGCGCGGCCCAGACGCGATGGACGTCGTCGTGGTCGTCGAGGGCTTGGAGGAAGTCGCCGACTTCGGTGCGCTGTTCGTCGCTCAGGGAAGGAAAAGTTTTCGGCACATAGCCCAGCTCGCTGGTCACGACCGCCCAGCCGTGGGCCGCGAGCCACTGCGACACCGTGTGGCCGCCGGCCCGGTCGGTGATGAAACGCGCCCCGCAGGCTCCCTCGGGGATGTCATCGTTTTGCGCATGGGTCAGCGGTTCGACTTCGTTGGCCCCGGCCTCGATGGCGGCCTCTTCAATGTCGGTGCCCGCCGCCGCGGTGTGAGCCTCGACCAACCCGACGTGGTCGAAGAGGAACTTGTTGCTGCCAGAGGCGCCGAGCTGGCCCTTTTTGAAAAGCACGCGGATTTCCGGGGCGGTGCGGTTGTGGTTGTCGGTGAAGACTTCGACGATGACCGGCACTTTGTGCGGCGCGTAACCCTCGAAGGAGATGTGTTCGAGCGAGGCTTTGTCCGCTCCCGCGCCCGCGCCCCGGGCGATGGCGCGTTCAATCGCATCGCGGGGCACGCTTTCCTTGCGGGCCTTTTCCAGCGCGGCGGCGAGGCGGGAGTTACTCGACGGATCCGTTCCGCCGTGGCGGGCCGCGATGGTGATTTCGCGAATGAACTTCGTCGTCGCTTGTGATTTTCGCAGCGAGGCGACCTCGCGTTTGGCCAGCAACCATTGACGTCCCATAAGATACGTAGTCTATCCGTTCCGGCCCCGCAGGCTCAAGGCTCTGTCGCGGCGAGCGGCAGCATAACTTCGTTGCGCCGCATGAAGGTGGGGATCCAAGGCGGATCGTAGTAGGCAAAGACCGGTTCGGCCGCGGCTGTGAGTTTGCGGTCCTCCATCCACCGACGCAGCAGGGCGAGGTGCTTTTGTTCGTTCTCCTCGTTGCGTCCGCCGGAATACCGCAGCACGGCGAGTCGCGACGCCGCCAGCCTATCAAGCGCGATCTCCGCATTCTCCGGCGCGGGGCCTCCGGCAGCCATGGTCTGCGGAAGGATGAAACTCATGCCCTTCTTTTCCCCCTCGTGTTGCATGAGCACGGGGGCGGTCATGGGAATTTTCTGCGCTTCGGCATTGGCCCCTTCAATATACCGGAAGAGGCGCATGAAGTCGCCGTCGCCGGAGGTTGTTCGGGCCACGGCCAGGGCCGGATACTCCCGCACCTCGAAGGATCCGTCTGCCGTCGTGACCTTGTAGTCGGGAGTTTCCGTGGCCATGGCGGCAGCGCAGGTGAAGAGAAGAAGGACGAGGGTGAACCGAGTTGGGAGTGTCATGGTAGAGGCCCCGCAGCTTGCCGATGATGGGGGCGTTCGGCTAAAAATAGCTGCTTAAGACTTTTAACCTAATGCAATCCACCGGACTCGAAAAGAAAATCGGTGTGCTGCTCGGGGCCGCGGGGGGGGGTGAGGATGCGGAAATGACCCGTCGCCGCATCTATTACATCAATCTGAAGCTGCGAGACCTCGGGCTGCCGACGTTCCCGGTCCAACTCGACCCGGAATTCGCCGATCTGGTCGGGGGCTTGATGGCGCTCAACCGGGAGAAGGACCGTCTGCTGGCCAAGCACCTCTGCCCGGCGGACCACCGCCTGCAGAACTTTCTCTACGATTACCTGCAGGATGTCATCGAGGTTCCGCGTTTGCCGCACCACACCTTTGTGCTCGATCGGCACGGCCTGGCCCGTTTGCTCTCGCTTCCGCCGGACAAGGATGAGTTTGCCTCCGACATCATCAACTCTTACCGCGTGCGCCAAGGGGTGTTGCACAACCCGAAGAGCGACCGGCGCACGACCGAGGGTATTTTCCACGTCGCCGAGGGTGGTCTGCCCGTGCCGGATGACAAGAAGGCGGTGCCGAAGCCGGTCTTCGGACGTTTGCTCGCCGCCGCGCTGCAGCCACCGCCGGAGTTGATGCGCCTGCCTTTCACCTCGACCCGGCCCGAGCCGGCGGAATGTTTTGTCTCTTTGCTGCTGCGGCCCGTAATTTCTCCCGAGGTCCCGGGGGTGAGTCCGGAGAAATCGATGGAGGTCCGCTTCTTCGTGCCCGGTGGGCTCGTGTGCAATCTCGATTTCGTCGAGAGCATCTTCGGCAATGCCGGTGATCCGAACCTTCCGGAGAACGACGCAGGTCTGGATTCCGAGCATTGGAGCGGCCACACCGGGTGCGTGATCCTCGCCCCGCACCTCGGACGTCTGACCAAGGCGGAGCTGGGGCTTCCCACTTGGGACGAGGCGACGGAGGGCCAGCGGCGGGACGGGATGTGTTGGCAGTCGCCGGACGAGCTCTACAACGACGGCACCGCTTTCAAGGCGACGGCGCGGGATGAGAACGGCGTGGTGGTCACGATCATTTCGGACAACTACTTCGGCTACTGCAAGAAAGAGGTCAAAACGCAGATCAGCATGGCGGCAAATCTCTTCGGCAACGCCGAGGAAGAGCATGCGGGCGGGGCCCTCATTTTTCCCAGTTACGATCTGGCCGAGCGGATTGCCGCCGAAGACCTGCCCATGGCCACCGAACGGAATTTCGCCGGGGCGCTGGAGTTGCTGGGTGAGGCGGTCGTGGTTCATCCGGAGGGATATGCGGTGGACCGGAGTTTCCCGGAGATTATCTATGTGCCGGAGAATGCCCACTTCGACCTGCTGACCAAGAAAGTCTCGTGGACGAGGGATGGGGCCGAGCAGAGCATCCCTCTTCGCCTCGATCGCCGCTATGTGCTGCCCAGCGGCTACAAAGTCCACTTGGAGAAACCCGTGGTCGGCCGCTCCTGGCGGTTGCTCGGCACGATGGCCGAGGGCACTTACTGCCACAAGCCATGCACCGTCTCGGGTGGCGGAAAGTCGGAAATCTCCAAACCGATTTCGGATGCCATTCTGCAGGGAACAATTTTTGTCGCGGATTTTCGCCAGGACTTTGACCGGGTGGATGAGCTCCTGCGACATGATTACTCGCGTCGCTACGCCGATCCGTCACGTCTCGGGGAGGACACGCGGTTGTTGCTCAGCCCGCGCCGGTCTCTGGGTTCCGTGATCAAGTTGCTGACCCCGTCGCCCGCTTTCAACCCCGCCTACAACATTTGGCTCGAGGGGATTCCGCAGCATGTCAAGGAACTGGTCTTCGTGCTCAAGCGGTTCTACCGCCCGGAATGGGGGGAGCATTGGCGGGAGAATTTCAGCGTCGATACGGTCAATGGCATGCCGGCCAACGAGCTGCGGCTTGACACCCGCAAGCTGGTGGCCAACTTCCTGCGGGTCGGTTTCGATGCGCACGATTCCTGGCGCACCTTCGGTCTGCGCAAGGACTTTCATCCCGCGGTTAAAGTCCAGATGGAGGACGACATCAGTGCCTCCACCGTGGTGCCGCGCGCCCGGGTGGCTGCGCTGCTCGACAGCCAGACGGAACGCCTCGCCGGGGTCAAATTTGTGCGCAACTGCGAATACCGCCTGTTCCAGCGCCCGGACGACGCCATTCACCGCGGCTATGACAAGCAGACGGAGATGGATTTCGCGCATGGGGGCAACTTCTTTTCCAACTACGAGCCACTGACCATGGAGCAGGCCCGGGCCATCCTCGACGACGCGATCGAGTATTTCGAATACACCCGGCCCATGCAGAAGTTGATCGCCGGCGCGATTGAGGCCGGACAACCGGCCTATCTCGTTTCCAACGCCAACCCCCGGCTGGTTGCTGGGCGGCCGACCAAGAACCCCCGCTACCTCCAGACCCGGCCTGACCTGCTTGATCCGCGCGGGCGTCACCTCGCGGACACCGGTATTCGTCTGGCCCGCGGGCTGCGGCAGGACCAGCCGGTGCTGACCCCGGTCAACGCGGTGCTTGCCGGGCGTCGGAACAATCCGCCGGATCGCGGGGCGGGTCTTCGTCCGCTGGCTGTTTACAATCCCATCCACCACATGGACCTGCCCGAGCTCTTCATGGAGTTCATCAGCAGCATGACGGGCAAATCGCCCTCGACCACGGGAGCCGGGTCGGAGGGAGCCTTGACCAAGGGTCCCTTTAACGCCCTGCCGCCGATTTACGATCTCAACTCCGCCTTTGTTTCCTATGCGCTCAGCGGTTACGACGGGTTCGTCACCGCCGCGGGTTACGTCGGACCCAACGCGCGCGTTGACCACGACATCAGCCTGCTCGTGCCGGAAGTCTGGTGCCGTATGTCCGTCGAGGAACGCCTGCCCTCCTACCTGCACGCGGGCGGCTATCTTGAACCGATCAAGGACTTTGAGCATGAAGGTCGCACGATTCTGGCCAGCCGTCTGGGCAGCCGTATCACGAAAAATTTCGTCAACACGTTCTTCGGCCGTGTCTTCAACCATCCGCATGTCGTCATGACCGACGAAATGCTGCGCCCAGAATTGCAGGGGATGGAGGTGTTTGTCGAGGGGATGGACAACATCATTGCCACGCAGCGCAGGGTGGCGGAGCACTACTTTGCCGACGGCAGCATCGAGTGGGCCTGCGAGCCCCTCAAGGCTCTGCTCCACATCATGCGTGACGACCATTACGAGGGCAAAGACCACGCAGACCCGGCCATTCGCGCGATGTTCACGCGGGAGAGTGTGCTGGCCAGCGATTGGTATCGCCAACGCCTGACGACCAAGCAGCAGGTGGACATCCGCCTGTGGAAGCGGCACGTCGGCTACCTCGAGCGCTTTCTCCGCAATCCGAGCTACGCCTCGGAGGCGCAGCGTTTGGGCGTGGAGGCGCGGCTGGACCATGCCCTCGCCGAATGCTCTCGCATGCAGGAGCCGGCTTATCTCGAGAGTTTGGTCGGAATGACCGGCGCGGAGCCTTCGGTCCC
>JBMOJP010000171.1:0-2441 GCA_049315725.1 Chthoniobacterales bacterium
ACGCGCTCAACCAAAGCCAGCCCGAAAAATTTCTCTGGATCACCAAACTCTCTCCTCATCCCGACGTTGCGGGTTTTGCCGAAAGCGGCACGGACAAACCGGGCGGGAACGAACAAGACAACGCCAGCGGCGAAAGCGGCAATGAACAAAAACCAGCGGTCACCGCACTCAGGGTCGAAGGACTTTACTTAGAGAACGAAGCCGGCCCGGCCGTGGTCGATGAATTCGTGAAGAAGCTCTCCGAGTCGCCGCTCTTCAGCATCACGGATGAGAACAAAGAGGCCGTCGTCGATCTCCGCGCCGCGCAGAGCGGCGACGAGTGGGCCTATGAATACCGGCTCATCGTACCTCTGAAGACCCCCATCCCCCTGTGATGAACTGGTTCAAAGACAATCCTTTCGTCGGCGCCCTGGTTGCCTCCACGGCCATCCTCACGCTCGCCGGCCTTTACTTCGCCTACACGCAACACACAGCCTTCATCGAGCAGACCGATGCTTTTGCCTCGAACAACAGTTCGCTGGCCAGTCTCCAGTCGGCCAAGCCTTTCCCGAACGAGGCGAATCTCAAAGCAGCCGAGGAAGAGGCCGAATCGGCCGCCAAAATTCTGGGTGACCTCGCTGCCGAGGTCGCCCGTCAAAGCACACCTCTCGACCCGACTCTTACGCCTCGTGATTTTCAAGACAAACTCAGCGCCGCAGCGGCAACCGCAGAGAAGGCGGCCGCCAATGCCGAGGTTGGCCTGCCGGAGGATTTCTATCTTGGTTTCTCGGCCTACAAGGCCCAACCGCCACCGGAAGCGGCCGCGCCGGTTCTCGGGCAACAACTCGAGACCATTGCCAATGTAACCGGGCTGTTGCTGAAATCCGGGATTCGCCAACTTGTCGGCATCGAACGCGCGCCGCTGCGCCCCGAAGAACCGGAAACAGACGAAGGGGAAAATAAACCAACCAGCGCGCAACTCGCGGCCGTTCAGCTCGCACCTTTCGACGTGGAATTTGTCGCCGAGCAGTCGGCCTTTCGTGGCGCGCTCTCGGCTATCATTACCGCCCAGCCAGTGGTTTTGGTCCGTCTAGTCAGCGTGACCAACTCAAGCCCCTCGCCACCGGCCAAGGGATCCGCAGATGCTACCCAAGAGACCGCGCAACCGGCAGCCACGACCGAAGGATCCGGCCAGATTCCGGTGGCGTTCGGCAAAGAAACCCTCAACGTAAAACTTCGTCTGGCCTCGGTCTCGGTCACCCCGGCCGCAGCCAAAGAATAGCAGCAACGCGCCATGGATTACGTCAAAGCAAACTACGGGCGATTGCTCCTGTTGCTCTCGGGGCTGCTTTTGGTTGCGGCTGCCTTCTACGCAGTGAGCAGCTTGTCCGCGCTGCAATCTGAATACCAACCTCCTGCCCCCAGGGATCGGGGCGCGGAATTTGCCGCAAACGAAGTGCTGGGACGCCTGCAAAATGAAGCAGGCAAACTCGCCGCGCCTGCAAAGAGCCTGTGGGAAGAGCATGACCGGTCGCTCTTCGTCAGCCGTGTCTACCTCCTGCGCGATGGACAGTTGGTGGATATTTTCGAGAGCGACGCGCAGCTCTATCCGGGCATCGATAACGCGTGGATCCTCAAGCATGGCTTGGATTACACCGACCCGGAGTTGGCAGGGAAGGATCCCGATACCGACGGGTTTACCAACATCGAGGAATTCCGCGCGGGAGCCAGTCCGGTCAGCGATACATCCAAGCCGCCGGTGTGGACCAAACTTCGTTTGTCGGCGACGAAGATCGACAAGCTCCGGACCAAGTTTGAATCCCTCCCGCAAGGCGATCTGAAAAGCGTGCAAATCAACACGGTCAGCGCAGAGGATCCAAGTGCCCTCACCGGCGAATCACGCTTCTACGAGAAGGGCGAGATGATCACGCTGTCCGAGACCGGCCCCAATGGCCGCAAAACCGAAACGGCCACCCCGCTCCAATTCGTCGAGGCCCGCATGATCAACCGCCTGAATCCCAAGACCAACTCCGAGGAGGAGGTCCCAGTCATCACGCTGTTGAATACCGCGGACAACCTGAAAATCGAGCTAACCCAGGGCGAGGTCAAAGACTCACCGTATTCCTTGGCCACCTTGGTGGATACGCGAAGCGGAGGAAAAGAGGTCGCTCTACGCACCGGTCAGCAGTTTGAACTGGATCCTGGACAGAGTTACAAGCTGGTTGACGTATCTGAAGAAGCTGCCACCATACAGGATCTCGCCTCTGGCGAACGGTTAACTATTCCGCGCCTTGAGATCAATGCCACGCCGCAGCCCCCAACCGAGCCCTAGCACGCTCCGCGACCAGAGATCTTACTGCTCTGCTCTCGCGGCTTCGCTGCTGTGCTGTCTGGCTAGCTCGTTATGGGCCGGCCCCGGCAGCGGCCAAGCCTCTTTTGGCGGAGTCGAAGCACAGGCCGAG
>JBMOJP010000172.1:0-2440 GCA_049315725.1 Chthoniobacterales bacterium
CGGCCTCTTCGGCGGCAACTCCAACTGGCGCGGCCCGGTCTGGATGCCGGTCAACCACCTCGTCATCGAGTCATTGCGCAAATATCACACCTATTACGGTGACACGCTCACCGCGGAGTTTCCCACCGGGTCCGGACGACGCCTGCACCTTGGAGCGATTGCCGACGAGTTGACCGCGCGGCTGGCGGCCCTTTTCCTGCCCGGCCCCGACGGCACCCGACCGAGCGACGGCGGGCGCAGCGGGGAGCCCAGGTTGTTTCACGAATATTTCCACGCGGAGACAGGCCGGGGCCTGGGAGCCTCGCACCAGACAGGGTGGACCGCCTGCATTGCCGACCTGCTCCAGCGCACCGGCGCGGCGTAATCCGGCGGGACCTGCTTGTCTTCCTCCAGTGGAGCAGACAATCTGGGGGGCTTTCGCGCCCAACCCCAGCCTGCCTTTCATCCATGAAAATCTATCTCAACGGCCAACTCGTTCCCAAGGAAGAAGCCCGCGTGTCTGTCTTCGACCACGGTCTGCTTTACGGGGACGGCGTTTTCGAGGGCATTCGTTTTTATGCCGGACGGGTTTTCCGCCTCGAAGAGCATCTGGACCGGCTTTACCGCTCGGCCCGCGCCATTGCGCTGGAGATCCCGATCGACCGCGAGGCCATGTCCCGCGCCGTGCTCGACACGATCCGGGCCAATGAGATGCTCGACGGCTACGTGCGCCTCGTCGTGACTCGCGGGGAGGGTTCGCTCGGCCTCTCACCCAAGAGTTGCCCCACGCCGACCATTTTCATCATCGCCGCGGGGATCAGCCTTTATCCGGAGGCTATGTATCAGAGCGGACTCAAACTGGTCACCTGCGGAACCCGGCGGATTGCCCACGGCGCCCTCAGCCCGATGGTCAAGTCGCTCAACTATCTCAACAACATCATGGCCAAGATCGAGGCCGAGCAGGCCGGCGCCGGCGAAGGCCTCATGCTCAACGAACAGGGCTACGTGGCCGAATGCACCGGGGACAATGTTTTCGTCGTGCGCGACGGACGGCTCATCACTCCCCCGATCGCCGCGGGAGCCCTCGCCGGGGTGACCCGCGCCGTGGTCTGCGACCTGGCCCGCGAGGAGGGGATCAACACGCACGAGGAGAACATGACCCGCTACGACATCTACACGGCGGACGAATGTTTCCTCACCGGCACCGCGGCCGAAATCATCCCGGTGGTCGAACTCGACGCCCGCAAGATCCATGAGGGCAAGGTCGGCCCGGTGACCAAACTCCTGACCGAGCGCTTCCACGAGTTGACGCGCAGCACGGGAACGCCGATCAGTTAAGACATGCTCTGCGAGGTCTGCCAGAAAAACGACGCCACGGTCTTTCTCACCGAAATCGTCGAGGGGAAGATGCAGAAGGCCAACCTCTGCGAATCCTGCTCGAAAGAGAAGGGCGTCAATGACCCGACCGGCTTCGCCCTGGCGGACATGCTGCTGGGCCTCGGGGCCTCCCAGCAGATCGAGCGGGGCCAACCTTCCCAGCGTTGCCCGGTCTGCGGCTTCACGCACGCCGATTTCAAAAAGACCGGACGGCTGGGCTGCAGCTCCTGCTACGACACGTTTGCCGACGGCCTGACCAACCTGCTCAAGGGCATGCACAAGGGACTCCTTCACACCGGCAAAATGCCGGCCCGGCTCTCGCGGCAGTTTGCCATGGCCGATCGGGTCAAAACCCTCTCGACCGAGCTGGAACAAGCGGTCCAGCAGGAGAAATACGAGGACGCCGCCCGCCTGCGGGACGAGATCCGCCAACTCGAGCACGAGCTGCAGGCATGACCTTCGACAACATCATGGCCCGCCCCGGTCAGTGGCTCCAAGGCGAGGGGCCTCACGGCAAAATCGTGGTCAGCAGCCGCATCCGTCTGGCCCGCAACCTCCGCGACCGTCCCTTTCCCGGCTGGGCCAAGAAGGCCGAACGGCTGCAAATCCTCGGCGAGATCCGCGACCACGTCAGCGCCATCCCCGCCATGCAGGCGGGCTACGCCGCCGCGCTGTCCGATCTCAGCACCCTGCAAAAGCAAATCCTCGTCGAGCGCCACCTGGTCAGCCGCGAACATGCCTCGAAAAATGCCGGCAGCGGCGCCGTGATCATCAGCCACGACCAGCAACTCAGCATCATGATCAACGAGGAGGATCACCTCCGCATGCAGTCCCTGCTTCCCGGGCTGCAACTGCGCGAGGCCTTCCGGATCAACAATGACGCTGATCTGTTTCTCGAAGACCGGCTGCCCTACGCCTTCCACCCAGAGCTTGGTTATCTCACCGCCTGCCCGACCAACGTCGGCACCGGCCTCCGCGCCTCGGCCATGGTCCACCTGCCCGGCCTCGTCCTCGCCGAGCAGATCAACCAGATCGTCAACTCGGTCGGCAAAATCGGACTGGCCGTGCGCGGCCTCTATGGCGA
>JBMOJP010000173.1:0-2436 GCA_049315725.1 Chthoniobacterales bacterium
AGCACATACTTGAAGTCGCGGTATTTGACGTTGAGCGCGGTGATCCACAGACCGACTCCGAGCGCGGCGGCGAAGGCCACGCCGACGAACAAGGGAAGCATGAGCAAGCGCCACGTGGGCAGGTATTGATACCAAACCATGAGGGCGGCGAGAAATCCGAGGTTGATGCAAAAATCGACCAGACTAACCACCATCGCACTGGCCGGAATAATCAGGCGCGGAAAGTAAACCTTCGAGATGAGTCCCGCGTTGCCCACGATGCTGCCGCTCGCCCCACTGAGCGAGTTGGCAAAAAATTGCCACGGCAGCATGGCGGAAAAGACGAGGATCGGATACGGCACGCCGCCCGAAGGAAAACCGGCCAATTTTCCGAAGATGACGGTGAACACGAGCATGGTCATCAGCGGCTGGATGAGCGCCCAAGCCACGCCGACCACGGTCTGCTTGTAGCGAACGAGGATGTCCCTCCAGGCGAGAAAGCCGAAGAGTTCGCGGTAACGCCACAGGTCGCGCCAGTAGTGCTTCTCGCTGCGACCGGCCTCGATGATGAAGGTGGGCATGGGAGATGAAGTTTTCCGTCGGCAGTTTTCCGTTGGCAGCGAAGAAACAGCGGACCGCACTATTGGGCGGGCTGGACGAGCTGCGGGAGCAGGTTGCACATGGCTTCTTCGGCTTTGGCTTCGTCTGTCTCGCCGACCAGTGCCAATTGGAGCGATCGCTGCCCCATGTTGCGACGCCCGGCCAGCACGGTTTTCAGTCGGTTGGCCGGCGTGGCCTCGGTGACTTCAATGGACTTGCCGTCCATGCGGTCGTCATTGACCACATACATGAGATAAAACTCATCCACTCCGGCCCTGATTTTGTAGAGGTTGTAGGCGATGCCGATTCCGTTCGCCTCGGTGCGGCGCAATTCGGATTTGGAGACGATCGTCCGCCCGACCATGCGCTGGCATTCCTCGGGCAAATGCGGCTGGGCGTAGTGAAGGCTCATGCGCTTGGGTTCCCACTCGACGAAAATCAAGTGCCAGAGACGCCCCGCTTCGTCGCGCCACGACCGCTGAAACCCCACATCGTAGCGCAGCATTTCTTTCGCCTTCTCGGCCAGCGGCTCATCGATCAGGCCACTGGATGGTTGCGCGCCCGGGACACTCCAAACCGGGGCCCGCACCAGATCTTTCGCCTTCCACCAATACCAACCCTCGGAAGCCCCCGCCATGAGAAGGACGGCTACGACCACGGCCATCGAGGCCAGGCCGGCTCCGCGCGAGATGCCCCCGCGGACTCGTGGGGCGGCCGGAGCGGGCGGCGTCGAGCCGGAGACTTTTTCCGCCCCCCAGCACAACAGCCAGAGGAAGGCCATGGTCAGGATAAGAATGGCGAAGCCGGCGGGGTCATGGAGCCTCTCGAGGGCTCCAATGCCCTTATGGGCCACCGCCAACGAGAGAATGAGCATGCGCGCCACATTCAGGGCGTAGGCGGCGATCAAGCCCAGGACGCAAAGGACAAGACGGTAGCCCCAACGCAGCCCGTAGAGTTCACCGAGAAACAGCGCGGCCATGAGGCTTGATTGGAAGGAGCGGATTCCGCTGCAGGCGTCATCCACGCCGAGAACATTGGCCCCCACATCGATGCTTGTTCCGTGGCACTGGGCCGCGACTCCGAGCAAAGGAAGAACCCAGGTGGCAACCTGCGCAGCCCACAGGCTGAGTTCCTGCGTGAGCCAGCGTTCCGGTCCGGTCGGCCAGGGAACCGCGACGAGAGCAAAGAAGTAGGCAAAAGATAAATGGCGCACCCAGCCCCAACCACCGACCAAGGCGGTGAGCGCAACGCTGGCGAGCAGCGCGGATCCGGCCAAAGCCCACAGCACCACCCGCCAGTCGGGATAGGCGCCCGCGATGAGAATGCCCGCCGCGGAGGGAATGACCAAAATGGCGAGCACCGCAGAGCCGGCGACACGCAACGCGCCAGCCGCCGGACTGGGCTCCGGACGGCAAGTCCACCGCTGCCAGAAAACCCATCCTGCCAGCAGCGGAATAAACCATCCGTGGGAATACTGTTCATTCGCGTCCCACTCGCCGGTCAGGACAAAAAACAGCCAACCCCAGACCGCCACGAGGGCGGCGAAGAAAAGGGTCGCCGGAAGGCCGACGACGGGAGACGAGGGACGGGAGGCAGGGGACACAGGGGATAAATCTGTCATGGGTTGGTCAAAATGAACGGTCGCGGGTTTTTGATCATGGATCCAAGCATCCGGCCGATGGAGCGATTAAGGGCCAAGAGCTCTTTATGCTCCTCCTCGTCGAGGTAACCGCAGTCGCGCGCAAAGTCCAAAGACGATTCGGTCTCGTTTGACTCGCCGTCGCAGTCGGTCAGCTTGCTGATAAAATTGGCCTCGTAGCGCCGCTTGGCCCAGGCCTCCCTCAGGTTCAAGCAAAC
>JBMOJP010000078.1:0-10851 GCA_049315725.1 Chthoniobacterales bacterium
TGATCGTGGCCCTCATGACGGTGAAATACCTGATGAACTCACGGTATTACTTCAAACACTGGCTCTTTTGGATTGTTGGCGTGGTCGCGCTGGCGGCGCATGCTATTGGAGTCTTTCTTCATCTCCCCTCCCCGGGCGTGCTCACCGCCTCGGCCGCGCCGCCTGATCCCGCGGTCCTGCGCGGCAAGACACTTTTCCAAACGCAGACCTGCGCCACTTGCCACATGCAGGGCTCAGCCCAGCTCGGACCCTCGCTCTATGGCATCTACGGATCGCTGCAGGAGTTGGCCGATGGATCAAGCGTGACCGTGGATGATGCCTATTTGAAGCATTCCATCCTCGAGCCTTCGGCCCAGATCGTGAAGGGATTTGCTCCGGCCATGCCTTCCTTTGCCGGGAAGCTCGACGACGAGCAGTTGAGCGATCTCATCGCCTACATCCGCTCGTTGACCCCCGGAGCGGCCTCGCCAACTCCGTAGGCCCGCGGGCTTCGGCGTCAGGCCGTTTTCATCGCTTGGTCCGCCGCAGATTCTGCTGCGCCCGAGCGGCCCAGGTTGTGGAGGAAGCAACCGAGGAATCCGAGGCTGCCCACCACGAGGAAGACGGCCCCGAGGCCCAGCATCTGGTCCTCGGAACCCCACGCCCCGACGACGACGAGACCGGCTCCGACGGCGTAGTTGAAGAACGCCGCCAGGAGCAGCTGTCCGGCGACGCGCTCGCGCGGGCTATCATCCGCACGGTCCGGAAGCTGAAGTTTTTGCAGCTGGAAAATCACCGCAATCAGGCCCGGCACGGCGGCGGCCAGAAGGCCCACCAAACCTGTCGTCCAATCGAGAGGCATGACCATGATGGGGGCAGGCCCCTCGATCACGGGAGCGGCCACCGCCGTCGCCGCATCAGCCGCAACCTCAGGCACCGCGACGAGCATGTGATGCCAGACGGCATACATGAGGACAAGGGCGGCGGCGGGAATCATCCACACGGCGGTAAGGAGAATCTTCACATCCCATCCGAGCGCGGTGGAACCATGACGGCGCTGCAGGATGGCCCAGAAATCGGCCAGGTAGATCAGTGAGCCCACGAGGAAAATGGCGGTGCAAAGCAGCAGGAAGGCCGGGGTTCCGAAAGTCGCGGCGGCAACCATCCAAGCCACCCCGAGATTGAGGATGGCGAGGGCATACCAAGCGGCCGGAGTTCGTTCTGACTTGGCCCCGACGGCCAGCGGGGTCACGCGCAAGGCGAGACCCAGTTGGGCATTGAAGAAGATTCCCGCGATGGCAAAGACGAGCCAACCCGCACTCCAGTTGGTCCCGGCGAGAAGGGGCAGCGGTGGCTCGGAGGCGAAGGGCACACCGAGAAAGAGGGCGAGGACCACCCAGACCATGAGGGTGCTCAGAAACGCACTGGCCGCATCCGGTCGCTCCATGCGGCGGAGCGACAGGGCCACGTTGAAGACGAAAACAACTCCGCCGCAGGCGAGAAACGTTGCCCCCATGGAGGCCTGGGGCAACTCGGGCACGAAGGGCAGCAGCATGACGACGACCAACCCAGCCAGATGGAAACCGTAATGGAGAAAGACCGTCTGCGGGCTGTAGAGGGGCACCCCAAAGGCTTTCGGGAGCGCCCAGTAAACCGCGCCAAAGACAGCGGGCAGGCCGAAGCCGTAAATCATCAGTCGGATCCACGCCTGTCCATGGCCGGTGAGTGTTTCGCCGAGGAGAAAACCAGGCCGCATGGCAAGCATGAGGCATCCGAGCGCGAGAAAAACCAGCGCGGTGATGGCGAAGGTTATCGCGCCCGTGTTGGACGGAGTTTTGGTCGGTTCATTCGTATTCATGGGATTTTGATGGTGATGTGATGGGAAGCAGACTGGGTGTCCGAAAAACAGTCAAAACGAGGCCGATCGAGACGAGCGAACTGAGCGGCATGATGACGGCGGCGAGCAGCGGACTCATCCATCCGGCCAGGGCGGCCGAAACCGCCAGCGCGTTGTAGGTCAGGGCGAATCCGCACACCATTCCGGTGGTGCGGCGGTGACTGCGCGCGGCGGCAAACAACACGCCCAATCCGGTCAAACCGCGGCCGAGGAGATAGAAATCTGCCTTGTGCTCGAGCAACCCGGTGTCCACGGCCGGCGTGCCACGGCAAAGCGCGGCGTCAAAGGCGAGACTGTCATTGGCCCCGTCGCCCAGCATCAGAGCCTGCCCGCTCCAGCGCGAACGGATCAAGGCCGCCTTGTCGGCGGGGCTCAGTCCGCCGAGGGCATGGCCCTCGGGCAGCCCCAGCGCACGACCCATGGCATGGACTCGCTCCGGCTCGTCACCGCTGAGCAGGTAGACCGGCATTCGGGCAGATTGAAAGCGCGCCACTTCGGCAGCTGCATCGGGGCGCAGTTCTTCGCGAAAATGGAACCGCGCGACCTCGGTGGCATCCAGGGCAAGCACCGTGCCGCCGGACGCACCATCGCCCAGCACCCAGGAAGCCCGGCCCAGTTGCCAGCGGCCGACGGGCGATTCCCATTCCAAGCCCATGCCGGTGAGCTCGCGCACCGGTTCGCCGCCCGGCGCCGGCTCCGTCCCGCCGGCCAGCAAGATTTCGCGCAGGCAAGCCGCGACCGGATGCAGGCTGCGGGCGACAAGGCGCAGCAGGTAAGCCCGGGTCTGGGATGAAAGACCTTCGATCGCTTCGGGATTCATCGGACGCAAGGTCTCCAGCGTGATCGTCCCTGTCTTGTCGAAGAGCAGCGTGCGAACGAACCGGAGGCGGGCCCAGAGCGAGCCCTCGCGCAAGTAAACCCCATGCTGCTGCAACCGGGCCGCCGCAATGTCGTCGAGCAGAGGCAACGCCAGCCCGATCGCGCAGGGACAGGACACAACCAGCACGGAAATCATCACCTGGAAAGCAGCCGTCCATCCGCCGCCAAATCCCAACCAAGCGGCGAAGCCACCTGCCGCCAAAACCAGCACGACTCCGAGGTAAATCCGGATCAGCCTCTCCAACCCTTGGTTCCGCCACTCACGCTCGCTGTCGATCCGGAGCAAGGCGGACAACTGCGACTCCGGCCAATCCTCCAGCGCCTCGCAGAGCAGGTCGGCATCTCCGAGATTCCGCGCCCCCGACGGCACGATTCCGCCCGCCGAGAACTCGCGCGGCGCCGGCTCGCCCGTGATCCAGTTGAGCGCCATCGTGGCCCCATGCTCGAGCAGACGCGAGCGCACCGGCACCACCTGATTCCGACCGATGGAAAATCTTTGTCCGGCGAGCAGGGCGGACGCATCGGTCTCCTCCCCGTCCCCCGCGCCTTGCACGCGAACGCGTCCGGGCGAAAGCTTGAGCCCGAGCAGACGCCGACGGTTGGCCTCAACCGCGCGCTCCTGCAACCAGCGGCCGAGCAGCATGAGAAAGGTGAAGATAGAGACAAAATCAAAGTAGTTCAGGCTGTGCTGATTTTGCAGCCAGGCCGCGACCGATCCGCTGTATCCGAGGATGAGCCCGAGCGAAATGGGCAGGTCGATGTGCAGCCGCCCCAAGCGCAGAGCCGTCCAGGCGCGGCGGAAAAAATACGTGCCACCGACCAAAATGCTGGCCGTGGCCAGAGCGAACGCGATGAGGTCGAACAAGGCGTTGAGCGCGTCCCCCGCATCCAGCCCGAAGTAACGCGGGGAGGCAAAGAGCATCGCGTTGAGCGCGAAAAATCCACACAGGCCCAGCTTCCGCACGAGCGGACGCAGCCCCGGAGCGGCCGAGGATTGCGCCGGTCCCAGGAGGTAGCCGAACCGCTGGACGTCGCGAGCGTAGGCCGTCAAATCGCAGGTGCCCGGACGCCAGCGCAGCAGCACGGTCCCGGTGGAAGAATTCACCACGCAGGAGAGCGCGCCGGGTTGTTCGAGAAAGACGGCCTCGAGCAGCCAGACGCAACCTGCGCAGGAAATGCCCTGAACCTCCGCGGTCGCCTCGGCCAGGTCGGAGACGCCGGCCTCGCCCGCCGCCTGGAGGGCTTGCAGCCAGGAATAGTCACGCTCGTGAAAAACGAAACTTCCCGCCGGGGAGAGCGTCTCGCCGTAGCGGTAAAAGTCCTCGAGACCGCGCTTGTGCAGCAGGTGATAGACGAAGCGGCAGCCCGAGCAGCAAAACTCGTCGTCCGCGCCCACGGGGTGAAAGGTGTGGCAGTGCCGGCAGGCGGACAAGCGGGCTTCCTCGCGCGTCGTCTTCATTGGCAGAGCGGACACGCGTCGGGTCCGGTATAGGTTCCGCGCACGAGGAGGAGAATCACGCTGGCCAGGGCCAGACCGCGGCGCAGATAGTCCATTGTCTGCGGCGACCAGCGCGCCCCGAGCAGGAAATATTGGGACTGCAGGGCCAGGATGAGGGGAATGGTCCCGAGACCGAAAGCCGCCATGACGGTGGCGCCGGCCAAGGCCGATCCCGAGAGGGCCGCGGCGGCCACCACGAGGTAAAGCGGAGCGCAAGGCAGGAGCGGGGTGAAAAATCCCAGCACGCCGGCACGCCCCCGCGGACCGCATTGGGCCGAGGCGTTTCCGAGCCAGGCCAGCACGCTGCGCGGCATCGGCACGTGCAGGCGTTTGTCCAAACCCACGACCACCGTGAGAAAAAAGATGACGAACACCCAGGTCATCCACGCCGTGGAACCACCCATCAACGCATCGGACAAACGGCGTCCGACCAGCCCCGCCGCAACGCCCACCAACGCGTAGGAAAAGACGCGGGTGCCATGATAAATGAAAGTGGCCGAGACGCTGCCCTTGCCCCCGCTGCGCGCGCAGGCCGAGCAAGCCAGCGGGCCGCACATGCCGATGCAATGGAGGCTGGTGATGAGCCCGGCCAGCAACGCGGCCATGGGCCCGGTGATTTCGGCGGGCGAGATCATCGTGCGGCCCTCCCCTGCAACAAGGCTGTTTCCTGCGTGGGTGTGAGATGCTGGGACGGCGCGCGGAGACTCAACCGGAAGGTCACGACCCACCCGCCGATCAGGAGGAAGAAGGCGATCCAGACAAGAAGCCAGGGTCGTTTGACGAGAAATCCCGTGCTCATGGCTTCTCCCGAAAGGGCCCGAGGAAGGGCACGGTGCGCTCGCCTTCCACTTCGCCGCTTTGTCCGCGCACCTGCACCTTGACCTCAAAATTGCCCCGAAAATCACCATCCGGCACGGTCAGGATCAACGGCTCCTGCACCTCCTCACCCGGACCGAGCGTCACGGTGCGGGTTGAGATCCCGCCGGCCACCAGGCCGCTGGCGGGACCATCGACAACCAGACGATAATCATGGGCCTCGGCCCGCTTGTTGGCCAGGCGGACCATGAAATTGTTGCGGATCGAATTCTCGTCGCGGAAATACGGGGCACCCTGCATGCGAAGAACGGAGATGATGACGGGTTTGACCTGCTGCGTCGCGTAGGCAAAAGCCGTGACGCCGGCGAAGCCCAGCACCATATAGAGAAACAAACGGGGCCGCCAGAATTTCGCGGCCCGACCCGCCAGGGCATTGAGCGAATCGTGGCGGATCAAGCCCTTGCGGCGTCCGAGTTTGACCATGATCTCGTCGCAGGCGTCGATGCAGGCCGTGCAAGCGATGCATTCCATCTGCAGCCCCTGGCGGATATCGATCCCGGTCGGACAGACCTGAACGCAACGGCGGCAGTCCACGCAATCCCCGTGGTCGGGCGAGGGTTTGCCCCGCGGCTCGCCCCGCACTTCATCATACCCCACCACCACGGAATTGTCGTCGATCAGCACCGAACCCAGCCGCCCGTAGGGGCACATGATGATGCAGAACTGCTCGCGGAACCACGCGAAGTTGAAATAGAGGATGCCGGTGAGAGCAAAGACGAAGACGAACGTCCCCCAATTCTGCGCCGGCTGGTGGTGCATCATTTGGTAGAGGGCCGGAAGCGAGACGAAGTAGGAGAGAAAAATGTGGGCGATGGCCGCAGCGAGGAGAAAGAAAATGCCGTGCTTGAGCACACGCTTGAAAATCTTGCCTCCGGTCCATGGTGCATCCTCCAGCATCCGGCGGGCCGGCGCATCGCCGTCAATCCAGCGCTCCACGCGACGGAAAACCTGATCGAGAAAAACCGTCTGCGGGCAGCCCCAACCACACCAGACCCGGCCGACGATGGACGTGATGACGAAGAGGCTGAAGGCCGCCCCGGTGATGAGGAAGAAAAGCAGCCAGAGATCCTGGAACATGAGGGTCAGCCCGAAGAGATGCAGCTGGCGGTGAAAAACATCGAGAAAGACCGCTGGCTCACCGTTGATCTTGACCAGAGGCAGCACGATGTAGACGGCGATCAGCCCAACGGCCACGATCCGCCGCAGCCAGGTGAAAAGCCCGTGCACATCGGCTGGATGCACGAAGTAGCGCGATCCGTCCTCATTGATCGTCGTGACCGAATCAATGCTTGGCGCCTTGGGCCTCATGCGTCACGGGCCGGCCGGCTTTTGGATCGTCGGGTTCTTGCTGATGATGAAGGCGACGACATCCGCGATGCGGCCCCCGCCGAGCACCGGTCCCCAGACGGGCATGCCCTTCTCCAGCACGCCTTTCTGGATGGTGGCATAGATGTTGGTCGGCAGGCCCCCGTGGATCCATGTGGCGTCGACGAGGTTCTGCCCGATGCCGCCCTCGAGGGTGGGACCGTGGCAGGCCACGCAGTTGGCCGTGTAGATTTTCTGGCCGGCCGCGACCACGGCGGGGTCGGTGCTGAGTTTCCACAACTGCTCGTCGGTCGGGGTGCCGCCGCTGGCCAGGGCCGCCTTCTGGATTTCCTCGATCTGGCGCTCGACCCGCACATAACCCGGCACCATGTGGGCCGACCAGTGGTAGTAGGCCCAGTAGGCGGCGGCGAAAACAATCGCACCGTAGAGGGTGAAGAGCCACCAATTGGGCAGGCGCTTGTCGTATTCCTGGATGCCGTCGTAGCTGTGATGACGCAAGGCGTCGTCATCCTTGTTCGGTTCGTCCTTCATGAGTTCTTGTCCCCTTTCCATGGCAGATTTTCCAATTCCTCAATCTTCCGTTTCGGGTAGCGCAGGGTGGCGATGACGATGGCGACAAACCCCGAGAAGGTGACAAGCAGCGCGACGATGGCACCGACCGTGCTCCACTCCGAGAAATGCAGTTGGGAGAACATGGTCAGTTGGCGTTGGCTTGCGCCGGCGCGGCCTCCGTTGTCGCCGGAGCCGGGGTCACCGGTGTCTTGTAGCGTCCGAGCTGCTGGATGTAGGCAATGAGGGCGATGACCTCCTTGTCCGGGCTGATCTGCACGCCGTTTTTGGCCAGGTCTGCCACGATGGTCTGGCCCTGGGCAAGGAAGTCCGCGCGCAGTTGCTCGGACGAGCGCTCGGGGAACGGCACGCCGAGGAAACGCAGGACCTCGATTTTCTTCGGCAGGGCGTCGAAGTTCGCCGTCTGGTGGTAGAGCCAGGGATAGCCCGGCATGTTGCTGCCGACCGAAGTCGAGCGGGGGTTCTCGAAGTGCTGGAAATGCCAGATGTTCGGATATTTTCCGCCGACCCGCTGAAGGTCGGGACCGGTGCGCTTCGAACCCCACTGGAACGGGAAGTCATACATGGACTGCCCGAGGCGACCGCTTGGACCGTAGCGCAGAACCTCGCCGACGAGCGGACGGATCATCTGGCTGTGGCAGTTGTAGCAACCTTCCCGCACATAGATGTCGCGGCCGCAGAGTTCGAGCGGGGTGTAAACATTCTGCAACGCCGTTTCGTAATCCACCGCCTGCTTGGAAAAGACGGTGGGCAGGATTTGGATCATGCCTCCCACAACCACGGCGAGGAGGGTGAGAATGCTGAAAGGCAGCCAACTTTCGAGCAGGCGATCATACCAGTCGTTCCATTTCGCCCCGGCGATGCTCATGTGGATCATGGCGACGAGGACCGTCTCGACGAGCAGCACGAACGACACCGTGCTGACCGTGCCGCGGCCGAAACCCCAGCCGCAGGAGAAAACCACCAGCAGGGTCGAGTAGAGCACCGGCGCGTTGAAGATGGCCTGGACCAGCGTCATGCCCTCGCGCTCCCGGCGCTCCGGGGCGGGCACCTCAATGATGGTGGTGACCGGGCGGCCCGAACGCACTGTGCGGATGAGGTTGTAGGTCATCAGGATGAACCCGAGAAGGAAGAGGGCCCCGCCGAGGATGCGCATGTGCAGCATCGGACGGACCGAGTTGACCACCTCGAGGAAGTTCGGGTAGGCCAGCACGCCCTCGGGCGTGACCGAGTTGAGCATGAGCCCGGTCGTGATGCCCGAGACCCACATGGCCGCGATGTAGAGCAGGATGCCAACCATCCCGAGCCAGAAGTGAATGTCAGCCAGGCGGGTGGAAAAAAGTTTTGTTCCCCACAGGCGCGGGGCCAGCCAGTAAAACATGCCCGCGGCCATGAAGCTGTTCCATCCGAGCGTTCCGCTATGCACGTGGCCGATGGTCCAGTCGGTGTAATGCGAGAGCGCGTTGACCGAGCGGATGGCCATGAGCGGCCCCTCGAACGTGGCCATGCCATAGAACGTCACGCCGGCGGCGAAGAACTTCAGCACGGGATCGGTCCGCAGTTTGTGCCAGGCGCCGCGCAGGGTGAGCAGGCCGTTGAGCATGCCGCCCCAGGAGGGGGCCCAGAGCATGAGACTGAAGACCATGCCGAGCGTCTGCAGCCACTCGGGCAGGGCGGTGTTGAGCAGATGGTGCGGACCGGCCCAGATGTAGATGAAGACGAGGGACCAGAAGTGGACGACCGACAAGCGGTAGCTGTAAACCGGGCGCTCCGCCGCCTTCGGCAGATAGTAATACATGATGCCGAGCACCGGGGTGGTCAGGAAGAAGGCCACCGCGTTGTGGCCATACCACCATTGGACGAGCGCGTCCTGCACGCCGCCGAAGATGGGATAAGCATGCAGCAGACTGGTGGGGATCTGCAGATGGTTGACGATGTAGAGCATCGCCACGGTGATGATCGTCGCAATGTAGAACCAGATGGCAACGTAGAGGGATTTCTCGTTGCGGACCGCGAGGGTCCAGAAGAAGTTGATGGCGAAGACGACCCAGATCAGCGTGACCGCGATGTTGATCGGCCAGATGAGCTCGGCGTATTCCTTGCCGCGGCTCAGCCCGAGGGGCAGCGTGATGGCCGCGGCGACGATGATCGCCTGCCAGCCGCAGAAATGCAGCCAGGAGAGGAAATTCGAGGCCAACCGCGTCCGCACCAGCCGCTGGGTCGAGTGGTAGATGCCGGCAAAAATCATGTTGCCGACGAAGGCAAAGATCGCCGCGTTGGTGTGGAGCGGGCGGAGTCGGCCGAAAGTCAGCCAGGACGTGTCGAAGTTGAGCACCGCGAAGCTCATCTGCGCGGCAATGAGGACGCCGGCCAGCATGGCGACCAGCGACCAAAAGACCGAGGCCATCATGAACCAGCGGACCACCTTGTCGTTGTATTCCACGGTGACGGTTTGTGTGTTGTTCATGGCAAATTTTTCTTCTCCGCGTCCTCCGCGCCGGGAGCAGGTTTTTGGGTTTCCTTGTTGAACGGCAGCAGGCTGTCCCGCAGGGGATCACCGCCCGAGAAATCGTGGTGGTAGAGGAAACAGGCGGCAAAAAAGAGCGCCAGCGCGAGGCTCACGAACACGGTGAGGACCAGCACACTCACGCGCCCCCTCGCCTTTCCCCGGCACGACCACCACTCCATGCAGCACATCTCATGGCCCGCAAAGTAATGCGCTCCGGCGAGGACGGCTCCGCAGATGGTCGGAAATCCTGCGCATATTTTCGGAAATCCTCTTGTCCGATATGGCGGCTCGCGGCTAAATGGTCATACCAAGTCGTGAGCAAGCCCGCGGACATTTTGCGCTCCACCCCCATCGCCCGGGACTATGCCAAGTCCTTTGCGGCGGCGACCGGCCTGCCGCTGAGCATCGAGGCGCCGGGCGAGGCGCAATTGGATTCCGCCGATTTGCCCGAATGCTGTCGGCGGATGGTCGCGCACGGCAAAGCCTGCGAGAAATGCGAGTCCACCCACACTGCGCTCCAAGGCGACACCCCGCGGACGGTGCGATGCTTTGTCGGACTGACTTCGTCGGCCATTCCCGTGGTCGTGCGCGACAAAACCGTGGCCTACCTGCACACGGGACACGCCGCCGTCAACGGGGATGCGGACAAGCGGCATACGGGGGCCCCGAGATTGACCCGCGGACAATACGAGGGTGCGGTGTGCCTGCTGGAATTGTTTTCGCGCCAACTCGCGGAAAACCTGCCCGCGGAATCCAACGGCTCCCCCTACCCCGCCATCGACCGCGCCGCCCGCGAAATCCGCCAGAACCCGGAGAAGGTCTGGCGTCTGACCGCCCTGGCCCGCACGGCCAAGATGCATCCGGCCTATTTCAGCGAGATGTTCCATCAGCGCCTCGGCGTGACGCTCACGAGGTTCATCGCCGGCGCACGGGTGGACAAAGCCCGGCAACTGCTCCGCCACACCGACCTGCGCATCATCGAGGTGGCCTACGCCGCCGGGTTCGGTTCCGTCTCGCAGTTCAACCGCGTCTTCTCCCGCGAGGCAGGCTGCCGTCCTTCGGCCGTGCGCGGCCCGAGAGGGTCGCGGGTCTGACCTTGCTGCTCAGGCCCGTCCGCGGAAGCCGCCCACCAAGTAGACAACCAGGGCAACCACAAGGATCAGCCCAAGTCCGCCTCCGCCAAAGACGGGGCCACCGATGTAAAAGCCACCGCCGCCGAAAAGGAGCAGGAGTGGAGCAAAGGGGTCAGTCATAAAATGTTGCTATCTGCAAGATATCATCCCGCAGCTTTCTGAGTTTTCTTTCGTTCGACAGGCG